>JANNDV010000059.1:0-13993 GCA_031387975.1 Acaryochloridaceae cyanobacterium OTE_75_metabat_521
AATTTTTTGAAGTGAGGCTTGATGGGGCGATCGCCAATGCCCTAAGCTACCTAAAGGGAAGCCGCCTATTTTGGAGCATACGCAATGGGTTTTATCGCATTTATCTTAATGACTGGATCTTTCATCGGGTTAGCCTTAGTGCTTTACTACGCGCTAAAGACCATCAAGCTGATCTAGTGCCTTAGGATCATGAATTCAATAACCCTCAATTTTGACCCTCACCCCCAGCCCCTCTCCCAGAACGGGAGAGGGGAGTAAGAATCTTGTCCCCCTTCTCCCGCTCTGGGAGAAGGGGTTAGGGGATGAGGGAGTGCAAAGTGCATCGCTGCTAAGCAATTCTCTAGGTTATCTAATTCACGATTCTTATTTTTCTCAGATTAAGTCTGCGTAAGCGTTCTTACGCAGATTTTTTATGCAGCGCCAAAGTTTGGGCAATGGCAATACACGCCGCAAACGTTGCAGTGGTTTTAACGGCCTGTGCTTCTAAATGAGTCATCACTGCGCGATGGCCTTGTGCCTGGAGTGCTGCAATCAGGCGATCGCGTTTAGGAATATCGACTTTTGCGTGACGCCCCATCTCCCCCAGCGTAAAAAAGTAGGGTGGAAACGGAATTTCTCCAGCCATCATCTCAATCAAGTTTTTGCGATCTTGCCAGCCCCACGCCAGAGCAAGATCCCTCATGGCGGTCAAAAAATCTAAATCATGCAGGGAACCCAGCCAGAGGGGGCCGCTGATGGTGAGAGGAATCGGCGTTTCGTGATAGGGGCAAACGGCACGGCTTAGCCCACGCCAATGCACCACCTCAGAGTGACCACAGGGGTGGCAATGCCCGATAAACCCAGACAACTCCTCTGACCAATGGTGGTGGCCTTTCACCAGACGCACCATCACGCGGTAGGTCTGTCCTTGGAAGTAAGAGAACAGCGGGGCGATCGCAAACCCCTGCATCACAGCCTGCTGGGCGATCGCGCCCAATAGCAGCCGTAACCCCTGCTCATGGGTTGCAGGGTGGGCACGGGCATAGGCGCCAAAATGGCGCAGGCTAGCGGCGGGGTTATGGCCTTCACAGGTGCGGCTGTCTGTAGTAGTCAAGTACATTAGCCCATTGAGGCGCGTTGCCCGTACACAGTCCGCTAGGTACGCCGAGGGGCTACCGAAGCAGTCTAGGTCAACCAAATCAAAATAGCGCTGCTGCACAAGACAGTCTTGCAGTACGTGCCGCACAGAGCCAGTTGTAACGTGAACCTGAGACTGAGGCAACTGCGCCGCTAAATTTTGCTGTAACACTGCTGCAATCTCAGGATTCGCCTCATTCACCCAAAGCCAATCCGCCTTCGCCTCTAAGGCATACCGTAAAGATCGGATGCCACAGCCGCTCATCCCGTCCAAAATCTCAAGCTGTGGGTTTTGCTGCCGATAAATCGCGGCTGCCAGCACCCCTAAGTCACGGGCGATCCGACTATCCGGCTTAAAAAAAGCTTTCCCGACCTGAAATTGCGCTGCGCCTTCGTGATGCCAGCCTGCTAATAGAGCCGTTAAAATTTCCGTCACAAGCTCTACGCTGCTTCTAGGGGAGCCATCGTTAGACCTGCTCGCTTAAGCTGCTCATGATACAGCTCTGCCTGTTCCTGTGGTCCCACCCAAACGATCGCCAACCCTTCAAAATGAATCTGATTGGTAAGTTCCCACGCATTTTCTGGGGTCATTTTAGGAATATAGGTCACGAGGCACTTTGTGACATGCTCAAAGGTATTAAAGTCGTCATCCAGCACAATAATTTTGTAATTAGGATACGGCACCCGCGTGGTTTGACGGCTTTTGTCAATCTTGGGTGCCGTAACGGTGCTGCTGCTGTTTGATGGAGCGATCGCCATAGCCATACTAAAACAACACACAATTCTTGAGACGGTATAAGAGCTAAGGATCATGGATTAAATAACCTCAACTTTTGACCCTCACCCCAGCCCTCTCCCTAGGGAGAGGGAGCAAGAGTCTGATCCCCCTTCTCCCTAGGGAGAAGGGGCTAGGGGATGAGGGCGTGCAAGGTGCATGACTTCTCCCCGATTCTCTAAGTTATTAAATTCACGGTCCTGAGGTGCAGACGCTTGGTTCAAATTCTTAGCGCGCACCTTAATGAAAGTCTATCGCGGATTCTTAAGCTCAGGATCCGCTTAACGCACCTAAACCGCGAGAGTGCCTGGGGCATAACAGCCCGACGCAATCGGCTGGTCAATCAAAGACTGCGCCCCCACAATTGTGCCAGCCACAATTTGCGCCTTTGCGCCAATAAAGGCACCTGCGCCAATAAAGCAAGGCCCCGCTAACTGAGCCTTCTCATCCACCTTGGCAGACTTTGACACCCACACCGAAGGCTGCACTTCGATCGCCTCTTGTGCCAAAGCATAGGGCATGTGCCCCGTCAGCATATCGAGCTGTCCCTGCATATATTTTGCAGGGGTGCCTAAGTCCATCCAATAGCCGTCCCAAATAAACCCCGTGACGCGTTTCTGTTGCGCTAGCAAATCAGGGAACACCCGTCGCTCAAAGCTGAGGGGCTGATCGGCAGGGTAATTCGCAAACACATTGGGGTTCAAAATATAGGTTCCGGCGTTGACGGTATCAATCCCAAGTTGAGCCGCTTCTTGCGCCGTAGGTTTTTCTCGAAAGGCTTTAATTGGCTTGGCCTGTGCAGGCCAACCTTCAGCAGAGTTGAGGTCATCTTTTAGCTCCACTAAGCCAAAAGCCGTCGGGTCTTCAACGCGCGTAAGGGTAATGGTGGCATCAGCGTTGGTGTCAAGGTGGGTCTTAATGAGCGCCTTAAGATCTAGATCGGTCAAAATATCGGCATTAAAAACAATCAGCGGTGCCCCAGTGTAGAAAGGTTCTGCGAGCTTCATCGCCCCTGCTGTATCTAAAGGCGTACTTTCGAGCACGTAGCGGATCTGAACCCCAAAGGCTGAGCCATCCCCAAAAAAGTCTTGAATTTGAGCTGCTTGGTACTGAACATTCATCAAAATGTCGGTAACACCAGCCTCTCGACAACGATCTACCATCCAACAGAGGAAAGGACGGTCTAAAAGGGGCAACATAGGTTTAGGGCTGCGATGGGTCAGCGGCGCTAGCCGTGTTCCTTTTCCGCCAGCAATAATGACAGCTTGCATAGGTCGTGCTCAAATGTTTTTAGGTCAAAGGGCTTGTCGCGACAGTTGAATTGTGTAGAATCATAGCGTTGCTTTGCAAACAATAGGTAAAGCAGTACATTCATCCCCAAGTTATTTCCCAATTTATTCCCAAAATTATCCCAATTGCGGTAAGCGGAGTCCCAGTGGTAAGAGGCATTCATTCAGCAGCCGGACGGCATCCTAATTCATCTTCTCGGAGTAGTGAGAACGATGCAGCTTCGTCTGGCTCAAGCGCGCAGTCAACGACGATCGCCGTGCCTCACCCTGGCGGCAGACGTGCCCTTCGCTCCTTTAGCTGGACGCTTGTTTTTGCAGGTGTGGTTGCAGTCTCTGCCAGCCTAGGCGCAACCCTAGCCTTGCTTACCCCCTTAACACAACAGTCTGGAGACACCGCACCAGGCTTTGGAGACCTTTTTAAAGATGGATTCCAGTACGGGATTTCTCGTCCGGTCAATATTTTGGTCATGGGCATTGACCAAGGGTTAGATACCTCAGAAGAAAAAAAAGGCACTCAAGGCCCCAGTGACATGCTCCGTAGCCGGAGTGACACAATGCTATTGGTGCGGCTAGACCCAGATAACCACAAAGCAAAAGCTCTCACAATTCCCCGCGATACCCAGGTTGAAATTCCAGGGATGGGGGTTGAAAAAATTAACGCCGCCAATTGGAAAGGAGGCCCTGAACTGGCCTCTCAGGTGGTGAGTAAAACCCTCAATAATGTTTCAGTTGACCGCTATATTCGCATCAGCACCCTGGCCTTTATTGACCTTGTGGATGTGATGGGCGGCGTTGAGATTTTTGTGCCAAAACGTATGAAGTATGACGACTTCACACAAAAGCTCCATATTGACCTTCAGCCCGGACTCCAAACCTTAAACGGAGAACAGGCGCAGGGGTTTGTGAGATTTCGGCATGATGATTTAGGTGATATTGGTCGCGCCCAGCGACAGCAGACTTTAATTAAAGCGCTCCAGAAAAAGTTTCAGAATCCGCTGATGCTGACGCGGCTTCCTCAAGTCTTTTCAGTGTTACAAAAGCATATTGATAGCAACATGAGCTTAGGCGAAATGCTCGCGCTACTTCAGTTTGGGATGCAAACCCAGAGCAACCAGTTTCAAATGGTGATGCTGCCAGGACGATTTAGCACCCCCAATGAATTTGCATTGAGCTACTGGATCATGGACCCTACCGCGACCGCCCAGATTATGAAAACCTACTTTGAGGTTGATCCTGCCGCCGCACCTGCGTCTACGAATGCTCCGACTTCTACCGGAGCCTTAACTGCGGATCCTGCCGCAAGTACAGACCTCAAAATTGTGATTCAAAATGCGTCTGAAGATCCTCACGGCGGTCAGCACATGGCTGATTTTCTTCAGCAGGCAGGCTTTACAAACGTTGCGATTGACAAAGATTGGCCAGAACCTTTAGCGCTAACCCAAGTGGTGCCACAGTGGGGCAACTTAGAAGCGGCTCAAAAGCTTCAGCAGGCGTTAGGTGGCAACAGTGAAGTGACCTCTGACTCGACGGGCAACTTGCGCTCAGACATTACCATTCGAGTGGGTCGCAACTGGGCGACAGATCATCCGGCATCTCAATCTCAGCAATAGTTCAGTTCAGGATCAGTTCAGGCAATCAATGGTTTTAGCGATACGGTTGCGAATAGTTCTGTTGGGCGCAATTTTCATCTTTTGTACCAACGCGCTGTTGAGCTTAACGGCGAATGCAGGGCCACTTCAATCGCGGCTAGATCAGTTCCCGAACTGGCGATCGCCCCCCGTCCTCCAGCCTGCAAATGATGATCTCTACTACCCAGACTGGATGGCGGGTGATTGGCAGGTCACCAGTACCCTCGTCGATTTAGCTGCGCCACTTGCCCCAACCGTCATCACCCCAGGCTTTGACGCCAGCCAAAAGCTTCTGAAGCAGCCCGTTACGTTTGCTGTGCGGTTTGAGCCTGCAATAGCCGCCCAGGTTGTGCCGCGATCGCCTTTTCCCGTCGGTACGGTAAATGCTGGCTCTGCCAAAATTGTGGCAAACCGCGCCTACAATGGCATGAGTTTAGCAACGGCACTTTTGGGGCAAGATGTGGTTCAGTCGATTGAGGTAGACCCGCGATCGCCCAATCGCCAACTGGCCTTATTTCAAAATGGGCAGCGTTTGACCACGCAAATTAGCGATCGCGGGGTTGAAACACCCTCAAATACCGAATTTGTCAGCAGCGAACTCTATCAGCAGATTTTTCGCAGCGAGACGCAGATTTATCTCAATCAGGTCGAAAATACGATTGCCTACCGCTGGATTTCGACGAAGCCAGAACAGATCGAAGCCGATCAGGTGACAGCCATTTACCTATCGCCCCAAGACCCAGACTATTTTAAGGCGAGAGCACAGCCCGTGACACTCTATCGCTATCGCCTTCGGTTTGAACGCCCTCATTAGGCCAAATGATGGAAGGCAATCGGCTCCTTTTGCACAACAGCGCTACGATAAAAACAATGAAACTCTGGTGGAAACTGCTTCCAATATGCTTCCTACCTTAGATACTCTCGCGGCAAAAACCGATTTTAAGATTACCTTTGCACCTCTGTCTCTCGCAGATGCCTATGCGACGGCAGATCACGCCAGCAATGGCGCGGTGGTGGTCATGAGTGGAACGGTGCGAAACCAAACCGAAGGTCAATCCGTTGCGTTTCTAGAGTATCAAGCCTATGAACCCATGGCGCTGAAAGTATTTGAGAACATTGCCAAAGAGATTCAGCAGCAGTGGGCTGCCGTCAATACCGTCGTGATTCACCATCGCACCGGAAAGTTAGCCATTGGTGAAATCAGCGTCTTGGTTGCCGTTGGTTGCCCCCATCGCCGTGAAGCCTTTGAAGCCTGTCAGCACGCCATTGATACCCTTAAGCACCAGGCACCGATCTGGAAAAAAGAACACTGGCAAAATGGCGCAAGTACCTGGGTCAGCATCGCAGCCTGCGAACAAATCAACCCTTCAAATCCTTCAGGGTGCTAAGGAGGGCTTGCTGGAACAGCCCGTCCATACGCTGAGAGCTGCATGGGCGATCGCCCATGCAGCCCCATCCCTTAGCAAGCCTTAGTTACTGAGGATTTTTTGAACAATTTGTGTACCCGTCACGGCCTGCCAACCAAACAAGCCCAGTAGCGCAACGTTAACCGTAATGTGGCTATAGCGAGCAATACTGTTGCCCTTCTGCATAAATGGCGTAAGACTGGCAGAAATCGCAATGAGTCCTGTCATGCCTAAGCCCACTAACAGGTGAGGGCTAACAAATAGCTTATGATTCTCGGTGTAGGTAGAGGCCATGCCACCCAGCGTCCCTAGCACCATCAGTGCTAACAGCAGGGAACTGGCTTGGTGATGTTTAAGATTAAACTTTTTCTGGATGAGCGCTTTCTTGGCGTCTCCTTCGGCAGAACGAGTACGGCGGATCTGAACGCCTAAGTACATTGTGTAAAAGGTCAGCGCCAGCAATAGCCACATGCTTAACGGATGCGCAAAATCAACAATCGGCTTCAATGTAGGAGAGAGGGTCATAGCCTAAATATAGTGAGGACGGGACTATAGCGTTTTTGAAGTAAAAAACTTTATAAAAGTTATCATACGCCACAAGCTCTGATCTGACACTGTTTTACTTCCCGTCAGCATCTGTCAGAACCAGTGATTTTTTATCGAGTTTGCCCAGCGCTGTATAGGGCAATTCGTTACGAAATTCAATAACGGCAGGCATTTGGTGGCGAGCAGTTCGCGGCTTTAACCAGTCCCGTAATCGTTGTGGGGTTAGCATTGCATCCTGTTTTTGAACCACCACCGCTTTCAGTCGCTGACCAAATTCTTCATCAGGGATGCCAAAAACCGCTACTGAGTCTACCTCTGGATGTTGAGTAAGAATATTTTCTAGTTCAATGGGGTAAACATTCTCACCGCCAGAAATGACCATATCATCCACACGACCGCACAGAAAAAAGTCCCCCTCAGCATCTTGATACGCGCGATCGCCTGTTTCGATCCAGCCCCCCTTGCGGGTAGACCATGCACTACGAATACAAAAGCGACCCATCTCACCGCTGCTCACCGCCTGATTTGCATCATTAACCACTCTGGCCTGCACACCCCAAACGGGTTGACCAATTGACGCCGGCTTTTTGCTCAGCAGCGCTGGTTTTCCCAAAATGCAAAACCCTGCTTCTGAGGTGCCATACAAATTGAAGATGATTGCACCCAACCGATTGAGGGCATTTTGAGCCAGCGCCGGACTCAACGCGGCTCCCCCACTTAAGATGCGCCGGAGGGATGACAATGACGCTGGATCGCATTTCAGCATGCGTTGCAGCATCAACGGCACAAGCGTGACTAGCTCAATTTGATATTTGGCAATCAGAGCGCAGGCTTGTGCGGCTTCAAATCGTTGGGTGAGATACAGTTGCGACCCAAGCGCAACCCCCATTAGCATTGCGGCTAAACCAAAGCCGTGATAGATAGGGGTTGCAATATAAACAGATTGATATTGGTCGAGATGAATCTCGTCAAGAAGGGCGATAAAGGGGGGCAGAAAATTTAAAGCAGACGGTTTGCGGCTTGCAGGCTTGGGTTGTCCTGTGGTTCCGCCCGTCATCACTACAATATTTCCGGCTTTGACTGTTTTTAGACGTTTATTTTTAGGTCTAGGCGTTAACGAGAGTTGATCAATTGAGGCGGCAGTGGCGTGGTAGGCCGGAAGCGCTTTGCGCGTTTGTAAGTCATCTTTAAGCCAGTTAGGAATGGGTTCATCCTTCGGGTGGTCATAAATATAGAAATCGATCGCCAGACGTTCGACCAAGGACTGAATTTGGTCTGCGCTCATCTCTGGGTTGAGCAGAAAGACATGCGCCCCCAACCGTGATACTGCAAAGATGGCTTTGATGGTGGCGGCATGGTTTCGACAGGCGATCGCCACTTTTTGGTTGCGCCCAATGCCGTAGTCTACCTGCAATGCCACCGCTAACGACTCCGCCTGCTGCCAAAGCTGAGGGTAGCTTAACCGCTCTCGCTCGTCGATGACCGCCGTGCGACGAGGGTGCAATTTAGCCGCGATGCGTAACAGCGCCATTAGATTAATGTCCGTTGTCAGCACTGCCTCGACTAGGTAAAACAGTCCGATGGGTGTCAGCAGGCGGGTACGATACAGTCTTTGAATCAGCATTGCCAGAGCGCACTCCTACTGTTTTGACCGCAGGCGATCGGCCATAATCATTTCCAAAACTCCACGGAATAAGACAGAAACCAATTGCCCCATCATCAACCACCAGGGGGCATAAGTCCGTCTACGGGTAAGGATGGCTTTGCAGATGAGTTGCGCGACCTGCTCCGGCTGCATAGCGGGCATGCTTTTGTAGGCTTTGGTTGGCACAATCATTCTGGTACGAACAAGGGGAAGATAAATCGACGTTGTGCTAACCCCACGGGCATTTAATTCTGGGCTAACACTCCGAAACCACTGGTCGAAGGCAGTCTTTGATGCCTGATACGCGGCCCACTTAGGCGCAGGAATTAGGAGTACATTTATGGCTGAAATATTAACCACCTGTCCACGGCGAGCCACTAAGGATGGAATCAGCGCCAGCATAAGCTGCACTGGCCCAATGTAATTTAGATTCATGGTGCGGGTAAAGTCATGATGGCGATCGAGGGATTCAAAAATGGAGCGCTGAATGGACTTGCCTGCATTACTCACCAAAATATCAACGCCCTCTGGACGCTGGCGCAGTGTGTCTAGCAGTGCCTGAACTTCTGATGCATTTCGTAGATCACAGGGAAAAATCTCGGCATGGCCCCCCTTCGCTTCAACCCGCTGTTTCACTTCAATGAGTTTTGCCTCGGTACGCGCCACTAGCAGCAAATTTGCTTGGGTTTGTGCCAATAATTCTGCTAGGCACTCGCCAATGCCATAACTCGCTCCGGTAATTAATACGGTCTTCCCTGCCAATCGCCGCTGGAGCTGGGTATGACTGAAATGCAGAAATGGGAAAAAAAGTAGTCTCATCTAACGTCATCTAATCCAGGTTTCCGCAGAAAGGGGGAGTTCGTTCAGCTCGGCACGCGCTTCGCGCCAGGTTGGATAGTAAGTGTCGAGAATGGCAACAAAGCGATCGCTGTGGGTTGGTTCTATGAGATGTGCCAGCTCGTGAACGATCACATATTCAAGGAGATCCTTGGGTTTCTTTACCAGCTCGGTATTGAGGCGAATGTGCTGGGCTTCGTGATTACAGCTTCCCCATTTGGTTTTCATTCGCTGCAAGAAGTATTCTGCAACTTCAACACCCATTTTAGTCTGCCATTTTTGGATTAATGGAGGAATCACATCATGGAGAAGAGACTTATGCCATTCGTGGAATATTTCGGCTCGTTTGGTGGCATCACTGCCGGGGCGAACGCTGAGAGTAATACGTTTGTGATCGAGGGTAACACTGGGTTTGGAATCCTGATAGACAACGGACAACAGATAGCGCCGTCCCCAGAGATAGTGGCTCTCTCGTCCAATAAACTGTCGGGGTGTTTCTCTGACTTGATTTAAGAATTGATGCTGTTGGGCGCGAATCCATCCCAGCTTACTAATGGCATAGGCACGGGCTACGTCGATTCGGGTTGAAGCTGGAGCGACTAAGGTGACACGCCCATCCGGTGGATGAACTGAGAGATGAACGTTCTGCACATCTTTAAGGGTCACGGAGATGGGAATTTCTCCGAGTTGGATGATCTGGGTCATCAATAGCCACCTTGATTCTTGATGATCTCAAAGATTGCCTGGGTTGCAGTATGGTCACGCAACATTGTAGGGAAAATAGCATTAAGAACCTGTTTTTCGCGCATGTCGTCACCTTTCCAATTAGCAGGGGCGCGATCGCGCATAGTCTGGTCAAGTTTTAGGGCGATCGCCGCTTTCTCGTCTGGCTCTTCAGGACACCGGAAGTCTGTTGCAGGAATACTCGCTAGGTTATTGAACAGCACAATTGCCTCGGGTTTTCCATGCAGGGTGGCAGGAATATCGGCAATCGGCTGTTGCCGACCCAGCTGATTGACCAGGGCTTCAGCATCTCTAAGAAATTGCTCGTAAGACTCGGTATCAGTCCGCTTCTGCTGGATCAGGTCGTCGAGCAGCATTGACATCTCTGCGTAGAATCTGGGGTCGGTAAGCTGGTCGCGGATGATGGTTTTGCGGACGTTGTTGATGATGCCATCGGCGATCGCTTTTTGCGAGAGATTGCCTTTTTGGTTCAGCTTCTGGGCGATTGCGTTGTGGATGCCTGTCTCAATAATGGCTTCGGTCAGGGTAAGGGCGTTCAGGTTGCCGAGTGCCTGGGAAGGGTCGGCCTGAATGTAGGTATTGATCAGGTGGCGCATATCCGCCTCGTAGGGCTTGATATCTAACTCCTCACCAGAGTGTTGCTTAATCGCCAGTCGAAGGTCGGTGTACAGGTGCGTTTCTTGTTCTAGTGCAGCAATTTCTGCATTAGAGTAGCCTGCGGTTTCGAGGTTTCGCACGATGGCAGCGTAGGCGCGGAGGTAGGTGACAACAGACTTATAAAAGGAAATCCGAAGGGGTTCGGTGGTGCTGAGAGCAGTGAAGTCGTCGGCATCGCCACAGAAGTAGTGGAGATACTGCTCAACTTCGCGGGGTTGTGCAACGGGTTCGCACAGGTAGTAGAGCGATTCACGGGCATCCTCTAGCTTGGCTTTGCCCTCCTCAATGCAGTCTTTTAGGATGATGTTGGAATCGCTGCCGCTCTCATCAATATCTAGCTCGTCGGAGTTATAGACGGCGATTGAGTTCTGCACCTGCTCTAGTAGCGCTTTGTAATCGACGATATAGCCATAGTCTTTATCGTTGCCATCCAGGCGATTGGTGCGACAGATGGCCTGAAAAAGGGTGTGATCTCGCATCTCGTTGTCGAGGTAGATGTAGGTGCAAGAAGGCGCATCAAACCCTGTCAAAAGCTTGCTGACGACGATGAGCAGTTTGCAGTTGGCGGGTTCTTCGATAAAGCGGCGTTTGGTGGCATCTTCGTATTGCTTGGTGGTCTGGTTATTTTTCAGGACGTGCTGGGTGTAGGTGTCAAATTTGTAGCGCTCGTCGCTGTTGGCAGGCTCGCGGGAGATGGCGTTGTGGTTGGGTTCGTAGGAGGTGATGAGGTGGCAGTATTGACCGAAGGCTGTGTTTTGGAACAGACGAAAGTAATGGCAGGCATCGTAGATAGATGCCGCGACTAGGATGGCGGTGCCGCGATCGTTATTGAGGCGGGGCAGTACGCCAAAGTCGTGGATGATGTCGGCAACGATGCGCTGTTTGCGATCGCCGGAACTCATCAGTTCTTCTAGGGTTGCCCAGCGTTTGCGGAGGACGGCGCGTTGGAAGTTGTTTAGCCCTCTGGTTTTTTGAGCAAACCAGTCATCGATCGCCTTTGGGGAGGTGAGGCGCTGGGGGACGTCACGGGCTTCGTATTTAAGGTCGAGAATAACCTTGTCTGCGACGGCTTCTTTGAATTTGTAGGTATGGATGTAGGTTCCAAAGACTTCGCGGGTGGTCTGTCTGTCTTTGCGTAAAAGGGGTGTACCCGTAAAGCCGAGAAAGATGGCGTTGGGCAGCCAGCGCTTCATTTGTTTATTCATATCGCCGCCTTGGGTGCGGTGGCATTCATCCACAAAAACGTAAAAGCGTCCATGAATGTTGGGCGGGGCGCTTTTGAGGTCGAGGTCGAATTTGTGAATCAGGGCACACAGAACGCGAGGGATGGTGTCGGTGAGTTTTTGGACAAACTGCGATCGCGAGGTGATGCGGGGCGAGGGCGACTCAGCGCCGGCAATGCCTGCATTTTTCATGACGCTTTCGATTTGTTTATCGAGTTCGTCGCGATCGGTAATGATCAAAATGCGGCCTTCGGGGTCGTGTTCGAGCAGCCATTTGGCAATCAGCACCATGAGGATGCTTTTGCCGCTGCCTTGGGTGTGCCAAATCACGCCGCCTTCACGTTGGCGGATACGATCTTGGGTGGCTTTTACGCCTGCAAATTGGTGAGGGCGGGGCACTTTCTTTTGTCCACCGTCAAAGATGATGAAGTTACGGAGCAGGTCGAGTAGGCGCGTTTTATCGCAGAGTTCGGCGAGGGGGCGATCGAGTAGGGAACCGGATGTGGGTGGGGCGGAGCGTTGAGTTTTCCAGGCGACGAAAAACTTTTCTGGGGTGCCGATGGTGCCGTAGTGGAGTCCTTGGGAGTCGTTACCTGCAAGGACGAGCTGAACAGTGCTAAAAAAGCCTTTGTTAAATATCTCTTCTTGGTTACTAATGAGCTGACGAATGCCGTCGCCGAGGGTGACGGAGCTGCGTTTGAGTTCGATGACGGTGATCGCAATGCCATTCAGGTAAATCACAAGGTCGGGGCGGCGCTCGTAGCCGCCTTTGAGGGTGACTTCTTCGGCTAGGGCGAAGTCGTTGGCTGCGGGGTTGTCCCAATCGATCAGGTGGACGGTTTGGTGGGGCTGGCTGGGGGTAATTTGAACGGGGATGCCGTAGCGCAGCAGTTGGTAGGTGCGGCGGTTGGCCTGGTAGAGGGTAATGCCGGTGGTATCTGCGGCGGTTTCGAGTTTTTGCAGGGCGGCGGCGATGTGGGCGGGGGAGTAGCCGCGTGTTTGCAGGTTGGTGCGCAGAAGGTCGGTTTCGATGTTGCGGTTATTGGAGCGTTTGCTCCAGTTGCCGAGGTAGCGGTAGCTGAGGGCGATCGTTGAGGCTGGCCCAGAGGTGCCTGTACCGGAGTCATAGGTTCCTGTCGGTTCACGCCAGATTGGGGCAGGCTGCGAGATGCCCTTACGGAAAAGGTCAATGACGCGGTTTTGGGTGGCTCGTTCGGGGCGGGGGGAGTTCATGATTGAACGCGGGGAATTATCCATTTTTAATTGACGCTTAGTTTTTAGGCAATAGCCGACAAACCAATGGGAGCTTAGATGATCTCTAGGCTAACTGGGATATGCGCTTGAAAATTCTGAAAATCACGATCGGTTGTGAAAATTTGCTCGTTACGACGATGTGCGACAGCACAAATGAGGAAGTCTGTATTAGAGCCTTGAACGCCGCGCTGGCGACAGGTATTAAAAAAATCTGCGGCTAGTTCGTAGTCGTCGGGCGTAAGCGATATATCTGGAAACGTTCGCAGCACGTTACGAAGCCGATTAAACTGTTCCGGCGTTTTGAGTCCTGATAAGATTTCTTGGCGAATGGCACCCAGTAGGCTGGCTTGGTTATTACGAATGAGGGTTTGAAGGTGATCGGTGATCTGTCGATTCTGATCTGGTATGTTGCGACGCAACGCCAGGGACCAAATGACCGTATCAACGATAACGCTCATCCAATGGCTCTCTGCTGTTTGTAGTCGTAGTCTTCGTCATAGTCGATTGTGCCAAACAGCTCAATGATTTTGAGGCGTTTTTGTTGATCGATATATGCGCGTAAGGCGGTTTCGATTAAGGTTTCGATGGGGGTATTGAGGTTGAGGTCGATCGCTTCTTGGAGAAGTTCGGGGTTGAGGTTGAGGCTGGTCGGCATAGGACACCCTGCACTAAAGCGAATGGGTCAATTTATTATAGTGTCTAGGCAAAATCATCATTAATCTCAACTATCTAATAAGTCTTGAGGTGCATCTTCTCCGATCGCCACGGGTTTACCATCACGCCAAATCACGGCATAGTGACCCAGGCGGCGCTTACGCTCTAGGGTTTCTGCGACGGCTTTTCTTAGGGCTTCTAGGGTTTTTTGAGCATCTG
>JANNDV010000101.1:0-3453 GCA_031387975.1 Acaryochloridaceae cyanobacterium OTE_75_metabat_521
CATCCAGTCCCTGGAAGCATAAAGGGAAAACCGACCATTGAAAATCTGAATCTCAACCGCAACATTCTGAACGAGGCTCGGTTGAAGCATCTGCAAAAACTAAAAATGCTTTACCAGCTTATTGAGGTTGCCAGCATAAGAAAGCAAGACACTGAACTACAGGATTTGGCTATCAAAGCAAAACTGACGCTGCAAGATGCTGTCTCTAACCAAGGTGAATTTTCAGCAGCCACTCGCGCAGCTTTAGATAATCACTTCAAGTTCGTTATGGACTAGCCCTCTCGTTAATATGGTGGTTCCGCTGGCCCATCGTAGCCGCACATCCCCATACGAGGTGAATTCACTAAAGGGATGGGTTCATCATAATTATCGTGGGGATGGGTCTTGGTATGGGCGTCACAGAGCGTTCCCCAAGTCTCGTCTTCATACAGACATTCCATACAGAGATGAGTTGCAGGTTGATCACACTCAATGCATTTTTCTTCCGGCATGAGGTTTCGTGCCATTAGGGCGATCGCCTTCGTAGTCGTCGGCTTACCTTCCCGCACGCTCACCAGCTTCACCAGTGTTTCTGAAGACGTGCCAAAGTCATAAATGTGGGTCAACGTGTTGCCAAGCTGAAAAACAGCGCCAATTTTTCGGGTTTTTCCAACCGCTTCGGCAAAGCCGCCACTCAGCGAAAACTGGCTCATGTGACCACAGCACTCTAGCCAGATGGTGCGCAAATAGTCGTCTAAATGCTGCAAAGACTTAGACCCACGCATTTCTAAATCGAGCCAGAATTCGTTGCGATAGGCATCCTGTACTCGTAGGTGAAAGAGCATTTCTGGGGTGGCTTTGCCTGCTTCGGCCTGGGCGATCGCTGCCAATCTTTCCTTGCAGCTTCCCAGGTGCTTCGTCATTGCACCCTTTGCCAGCTCCTTCCCACAATAGGCACAGGCTCCCTTCGACTGCTTTCTTTGCGCCAAAGTTGACCTCCCTTAATCCTTACGGTGTACACACAAGTCTTAAAGTTTCCCTTCTGTAAAGATTTTTGCCGTAAACTCACCCCTGCCTCTCCTCGGAGGGGCAGGGGTGGGTTAGTCATGGTGCTACTGACTAACCCACCCCGCCCTACGGGCACCCCTCCTCGGAGGGGATTTTCTCAGCCTTGTGTATAGCCCTCAGTCCATCCAGCCTACATCCACAGATTTAGGCTTTTTCGTACTGCTAGTCGTGCTGCTAGGCTGCACAGAATGAGACGGTAACGACCGTAAAGACAACGGTGCCTTGCGCTGCGGTTGGGCTTTTGGCGCTTTCAATTCATCTACCGTTTTGCTCATCTGAGTATTTTCCTCAGAAAGCTGCAAAATCACATCCTTTGCCTCGGTCAGCTCCGTCTTTAGCCGAGCCAATTGAGCCTCAAGGCCACCCACCTCTTTTTGCTGACGCTTAACATCTGCCTGAAGCGATTTAATATCTGCCTGAAGCGTTTTCTCGTGCTCTGCACCCTGTGCTAAAGCCGCTTTTAATTCAGTAATCTGCGCCGTAAACTTGGCCTCAGACGCATCGTTTGCTGTCGCTGAGTCAGCGCTGCTGCTCGCGGTCGCCGTAGATTTACGCGTACGGCTAGAGCTGGCGGCGGCAGCAACAGATGTTTCTGGCGTTTCAACCGCAACAGGCTTAGAGTCTGGCTCAGAAGTTTCTGGTGTTTCCTTCTTCACCTCTTGTCGCAAAATATCCGAAAGATTGCGGCGCGTCATGATTTTTTCCTCCAGTCTTTTTCAATTTCTGCAACCACCTGATGGTAGTCTGAACCCGCCTGGTCAGTATTGCGTCCCTGCCATTGCAGAATCGTCTTGCCTTCTAGCGCAGCCCGTTCATGGGCTTTGTAAGCCCGAATAAACGCCGTACAGACCGGAATACTCAATTCCCGAAGGGTATTTTGCGCATCATGGGCTTCTTTAATACTGCGTGGATCGACCTTCGTCAGCAAAACGCGATGCATTACGCCACTGGGCAGTACCGCCGTTCTCACCGTCTGAACCAAAGCCGCCAAGTCCATCGGGGCTGGGGGCGTGGGCAAGATTAAGTAGTCTGCTGCTGGAATCACCGCCGCCAGCGCTTCAGAAGCCAATGCTGGAGGCGTATCGACCACCACAACGCCATAGGCTCTAGCGTCTTTTAGATCTTTGAGCAGAGCGGGGTTGGTTTCCTTCGCAATGTCAAAACCTAGACTGGTTTCACTCTGCTCTGCCCACCAAGAAGCCGAACCCTGAGGGTCAGCATCCACCAGCAAAACTTTATGATTCGAGGACAAAATTGCAGCCAAACTCACGGCAGTGGTGGTCTTGCCAACGCCCCCCTTACCATTGAGAACCACCAAAACCTTATTTAATCGGGCAGATGAATTGACAGCCACACCTTCGTCCCTACGCAAACATTGGGCTGACCTAAACTTGTGCTAATACAAGTCTTTGGCAGCAGCTACCTTTCATTAAACCTTAGGATGGCATCGTCGCTCGACATCAGCCTAAATCTTGCATCTATGACGCAGACTCAATTTGAACAGACTCTAACTGTGATGATCGCAGCCGATCCATCCAGCCTTGCAGATAAACCTGGTTTGTTTTTTGTTCTTTGGGGTCATGGGTGTCGATGGGATGAGGCATTAGACCCACAATGGTCGCGTTTGTGACGCAAAACATCGACTTCTGAAAACTCTCGCACAGTTTGATCAGCAGGTCATCTTCTTTACGGATGGTTTGTTGGTACACCTGATGTAGATAGTCTGGAATGTAATGACGCATGTCCTGCATCAGCAGCGTGGGCGGAATGCCAGCACCGCCAATGGGAAGTGGATCTGCGTAAAGGGCACCATAGGCAAAACGGCCCTGATCAAAGGGAATCTGCTGAGCCTGGGCGTTGTAAGAAACTGTACCCAAAAAGGGCGTCCCTCGAAAAAAGATGGTTTCCACATAGGGAATTGCCGCATCTGCTAAAAAAGTCAACTTTGCAGATTTAGGAATAATGTTGTAACGCTGCCCCCCAATCTCTACGGCATAGACGATGGGTTTACTGGCTGCCTTCACCAGTCCAGCTTTGACATGCTCAACAATTTGAGGAATCGTCGTAATTTTTCCTTGATCATATAAATCCGATAGCGTCAGAAAAATCTCACACATGACATCCCAGAACTGGCCTAGAACGCTGTAGTAAACAGACTGTCGCACCTGCTCTAGCAAAAACTCAGGGAAGACTTTATTGAGTCCACGAATAAAAAAGTTGCCGCGCGTTTTAGCGTCAATGGCCTTTTGGGCACATTTGCGAAATGTATCGGATTCAAGATACTCATCGAGTCCACCGCCGCCGTGCCACTGCATTACCTTCATGCAGTACTCGGCATATTCAAAGTTAATGCGGTCATGCCACAAGTGGCGCATCAGCTTGGCGATCGTGACTTTCCCGTCAAAG
>JANNDV010000165.1:0-7208 GCA_031387975.1 Acaryochloridaceae cyanobacterium OTE_75_metabat_521
GACAGAAGATGCGATCGTGTTCAGCTCTGGCTATACGGCGAACCTAGGCACCATTACGGCACTCGTGGGCGCAAAGGATTTGATTTTAGGTGATGCCTACAACCACTCCAGCTTTAAAAATGGGGCAAAGCTGAGTGGTGCTACAGCGTTTGACTATGCCCACTGCAATCTAGCTCAGCTCCGGCTTTTGCTAGAGCAGCATCGGGAAAACCATCGCCGCTGCCTGGTGCTAACGGATGGCGTATTTAGCATGGATGGGGATATCTGTCCGCTGCCAGAAATTTTGGCACTTGCCGCAGAATTTAGCTGCATGGTCTTAGTGGATGATGCCCACGGCACAGGCGTAATGGGTGCAACGGGGGCGGGGTGTGTAGAGCAGCTAGGCTGTAGTAAAATGCCGCTGGTTCATATGGGTACGTTAAGTAAAGCCTTGGGCAGTTTAGGCGGCTACGTTGCAGGTTCTGCTGCCCTTATAGATTTTTTACGCAACCGCGCCGCCACCTGGATTTACACTACTGCCCTATCCCCTGCTGATACTGCTGCCGCTCTCGCCGCCATTCAGATTGTTCAGGCCGAACCAGAGCGCAGAAGTAAGCTTTGGGAAAGAATCGCTCAGCTTAAGCAGCAGTTGCAGAAGTGCGATCGCATCAAGCTCCTGCCATCACAATCTCCAATCCTATGCCTACAGCTACCCAATGCTGAAACTGCACTTCAGGCCAGTCAACAGCTTGCAGAACAAGGCATATTTGCCCCTGCGATTCGTCCGCCTACGGTGCCCACCAGCCGCATTCGGATCTCTGTGATGGCAACCCATCAGCCAGTACATATTGAGGCGTTGGGGAAGGCGATCGCGCAACTCAATCTTCCTTAATTGCTGATAAGGCTAAACTTAGACGTGCTGAGGGCAATAATAAGTTCACCTGTTGTCTTTTGATCTAGATAGAGATTTACGCCGTGACCCTAAAAAATCGGATTTTTCTTGGCCTACTCTTGTTTGTTCCTCTATCCCTTGCTGCTAAGTGGCTTAAACTTGACCCGCTCATTGTCTTTGTAACGGCAAGTTTATCCATCATTCCCCTGGCCTCATGGATGGGGATGGCAACGGAAGAGATTGCTGTTGTGGTAGGCCCTACCCTAGGGGGCTTACTCAATGCCACCTTCGGTAATGCCACCGAGTTAATTATTGCGCTGATTGCCCTCAAGGCTGGCTTGATTGAGGTCGTCAAAGCCAGCTTAACGGGTTCTATTATTGGCAATTTGCTGCTGGTGATGGGGCTATCGATGTTTCTGGGTGGGCTGCGCTACAAAGAGCAGACCTTTCAGCCCGTTATTGCCCGTGTTAACGCCTCTCTGATGAACTTAGCCGTGGTCGCTATTTTATTGCCAACGGCTTTTCACTTTTCTTCACCCAATATTCAGCCCCCTCAAATTCAGAAATTTTCGATCGCAGTCTCCATTATTCTGATTGTGGTGTACTGCCTCACCCTGCTGTTCTCGATGAAAACCCACAGCTATCTCTACGACGTAGGCGTTGCTGAAAATGAAGAAGAACCCAACAGCAGCCTCCCCTCTAGTCACCGTCACCGTCCCGATCTCAAGCTATGGGTAGGGGTCTTATTTGCCGCGACGATCGCCGTTGCCGTTGAATCAGAACTCCTGGTCAGCAGCCTTGAAGTTGCGACCGAAAAGCTAGGGCTAACGCCACTCTTTACAGGGGTTATTCTGTTGCCCATCATTGGCAACGCCGCAGAACATGCCACTGCCGTCACCGTCGCCATGAAAAATAAAATGGATCTCTCGGTATCGGTTGCCGTTGGTTCTAGCCTCCAGATTGCGCTGTTTGTTGCCCCCGTACTGGTGCTGGTAGGTTGGCTAATGGGCCAGCCGATGGATCTAGACTTCAACCCCTTTGAGCTGGTTGCCGTTGCTGTCTCAGTGCTGATTGCTAACTCCATTAGCTCAGATGGTCAATCGAACTGGCTAGAAGGAATGCTTTTGCTGGCAGCCTATACTGTCTTAGGCTTGGCCTTTTATTTTCATCCGGCAGGATAAAAATAAATTTATCTCGTTAGATCGTAATTTTCTCTGGGCACTCTAGAGCTAGGCGAAATGCTGTTTTTTTTCGAAAGCTCTGATGCTTTAGGGTGCTTATGCGCCTTGGGCCAAGCCTAGGAAGCGTGCGATCGCTCATGATTTACCGACAGCGAATCATGCCAGCATATTCGGGGGACTCCATGTCAAACACTCATTCTGACTGTCAAGAAAGGCACGTTTTAGTGATCAATGACGGCAAACGACGGGCGATCGCCCTAGAAGCCGCAGCCTATTCAATTGGGCGTGATCCATCCAACGCCATTGTGATTAATGCCGACACCATTTCTCGTCAGCATGCCATCTTGCTGAGGGTTCCAGTCCCTGGGAAAAATCAGTATCGCTATCGCGTCATTGACGGTAACTTTGAGGGCAAATCCAGTGCCAATGGCGTTTTTTCCAATGGCAAAAAAATTGGGAACTGTGACCTTACAAATGGAGACGTCATTCGCTTTGGACAAACCATCGAGGCGTCTTACCTCACGGTTTTAATGGGCGAAGAAGAATTTAGCCACTATCTAGAAGGCATTGCGTATCAACGCATCAAGACTGAGATGGTCAATGCCAAAGAAACATTGGTTGCAGAGTTCTTTATGGAAGAAGAGCCAAGCGCAGTAGCAGTGGCAACCATGCCAGTTCAGGTGAAGTCTCTTCCACAAAACAGATCGTCGTCTGCCCCTTTAACTGAGACCATCCATGAGGCGAGTGTACTGGGTCAGCGCTCACTGCCGTGGAAGATTATGATTCCTGGCGCACTATTTGCCGTTGGGGGCATTGCGAGCTTCTGGATTTTAGCGTCTCAATCCCGCCCTGCCCAATCCTCTGCTGAAACGCGTTACCCAGCGCCAGCAACTCAGCCGAGTTCAGTTAAATAGAGCGTGTTCTAATTTGCTGTGGCGATTGAACCGCATCGGTTTAACAACGTCAGTCGTGCTAACCACTTTAGACATGATAGTAACCTCGGTACCACTGCACAAACTTTTGCAGCCCCACTTCAATAGCAGTATTGGGTCTAAAGTCAAAGTCTCGTGCTAAATCTTCCACGTCAGCATAGGTTGAGAGCACCTCTCCGGGCTGCATGGGCAGCAGATTTTTGGCGGCGGTTTTGCCTAAAATCTGCTCTAATAGCTCAATGAATCTCAGGAGTTGAACGGGGGTATGGTTGCCGATATTGTATAGACGATAGGGAGGAGACGCTAAAGCCTGAAGGCGCTCTAATGCTTTAGGCTCTTGAAGTTCAGCTTGGGGAGGGGAGGTCAAGACTCTGGCTAAAGCTTCGATAATATCGTCAATGTAGGTAAAGTCTCGCTCCATGCTGCCAAAGTTATACACGTCGATAGGCTGCTCAGCCAAGATAGACTTCACAAACTTAAAATAGGCCATGTCGGGTCTTCCCCAGGGGCCATAGACGGTAAAAAAGCGTAGACCCGTTATCGGGATTTTGTAAAGGTGGCTGTAGGTGTAGGCGAGTAGCTCATTTGCCTTCTTTGTGGCGGCATAAAGTGAAATGGGGCGATCGACATTATCCGTCACGGCAAACGGAACTTTGGTATTGGCTCCATACACAGAGCTGGAGGAGGCAAATACCAAGTGCTTCACGGGGTGATGGCGACAATTTTCGAGTAGGTTGGTGAAGCCCAAAATGTTGCTATCAATATAGGCAAACGGGTTGTCTAAGGAATACCGCACCCCCGCCTGAGCCGCTAGGTTGATGACGATATCAAAAGCCTGCCGTTGAAAGAGCGTACTCAATGCCTCTCGATCTGCTAGGTCTATTGGCTCAAAGGTAAATTGCTCAAAGGGCGCTAGCTGCTCTAGTCGATCTTTTTTGAGGGTAATGTCGTAGTAATCGTTGAGATTATCAATGCCGTAGACTGTTTCACCATCGCTGAGTAAACGGTGGGCAAGATGATAGCCAATGAATCCGGCAACGCCTGTGATTAGGATGCTCATATCTACAGTCTATAGATTTAGAAGGCAATTAATGTTGGAGGCCATAGCTCTGACCAAGCCGAGGTGCGTGGTCTTTTCAAGAGGTCACAGCATTAGCTTAAAGCAACCAGGACGACCCCTAGGCCAATGACAAGGCTGCCCAGCAAGCGACCGGGCACAACCTGTTCATGAAGCACATACCGTGCGCCTAATAAACTCACGGCATAGGTTAAGGCCGTTGTAGGGCGTACGTAGCTCACGTCAGCCCAGCTCAATAAACACAAAAATGCAAAAAAGGCGATCGCCTGGGCGCTAATGCCCTGCAAGATCGAAGGGCTGGTTATAATCTGACGTCCAACCTTGAGAAATTCAGATGGCGACATTTTTAAGCTAATCCAGCCAATCCGCTTCATGCCTTTTGCTAAGAGCACGTCTCCCGCCGCATCTGCTAATACCAGAATGGCTAAGCCCAACCAAATTGGCGATACGGTTGTGGTGCTGGTTAAGAGAAACAGTGGTGCGGGGAGAGATTTCTTTGGGTTCCACGTTTTTGAGTCTGAATGGGGTGGCGGCGAGTGATGACCACTCCGGTTAATGAGATAGACACCTACTGCAACCATGACGGTGGCAACCCAGCGCAAAATCGAAATATGTTCCCCTAGAAGCAGCCAGGCAAAAAAGGCGTTAAAGACATACCCAGAAGCGTGAATGGGCAGCACATAGCTGAGGTCAAAACGAGAGATTGCCACGAGGTAACACCCCAGCGACAGCACTAAAGTAATGACCCCCAGCACAATTGAAGGACTGGTCAGCAGGTAGCCCATGAGGTTGAAAATGGCATTGGGCGTAAGCGCCTGAACGGCACCAAAGGATTTCATCCCATAGCTAAGCAACAGGTCGCCAAAGACCTGGGTTAACACCATCAATATTAAAATTAGTCCATTGATCAAGGCTATTCAGCCGTCTTCAGGGCGGTGTGGTACGCTTTTTGTCCCATCGAAGACCTTTTCCTCCAAAAGCACCCTACCACGGGATGCCTGTGTTTAAGATTTTGTCAGTCATTCCAAATTCAAATCTTGCCAAGAATACGGTTAATAGAGACGATTGTGGTGTAGGCAACCCTTTCTGTGGAATGCTGGCAGCAATATTGATGCAGTCTCAAGTGCGTATTGATTTAATTTTTGACGCTCCCCATAAAGGCTGAACAACGCAGCCGCTTAGCGCTATGGGCAAAAAATAATGCTGGTTAAACTTCGTTAGAAGTTTAACCAGCATCTAAAACTAAACGTTTGAGGTCGATCAGCAAATGCAGTGTTCCTCTAAACAGTCGTAGCGGCAGCAATATGCCTATAAATACTTTTCAAGCGTGTTGGCTAGTGTGGTTTTTGGTACTGCACCCACAACCATATCAACCCGTTGACCACCCTTAAAAATCATCAGCGTTGGAATGCTGCGGATTCCATATTGGCTGGCAATCGCCGGATTTTCATCCGTATTCACCTTCACGACCTTAATTTGGCCCTGGTATTGTTCAGCGATTTCATCTACAACAGGCGCAACCATCCGGCAAGGACCGCACCAAGGTGCCCAAAAGTCTACCAGAACGGGAACGTCACTATCGACGACTTCTTGCTTGAACGTTGTATCCGTGACTGCAGTTGCTGTCATGCCTGCACAACCTTTCTTATAGATGCTCTACAGTTCCTACATTAGCAGGATCTTAACGACATCCGCTTTAATGTTAATTTTGATCTCAAACTTAACGCTTTAACTTAACATCCCAATTCTTGTCGTGCAATAGGAAACCGCCCGAACAATCGTCCAGGCGGAGTGTGGTGTGAGGAGTGAACGGAAACTTTCGTCTCCGCTACCCTCTATTGTAGGCAAGCATTTGCACTTTGCCATGTCCATTCAACAGAATTGCTCTGTAGCAGACATAAAGCGTATTCAAAACGGACTTTACTTACCCATGCCTAGCTTTTGTGCCTTCTGGTAAACTTTGCCCTCTGTGAGCAGAGATGGCGCAATCACCACCTCAACCTGCTGCATTTCTTTCAAATCCTTAGCGCCCAAAGTTCCCATGCTGGTTTTTAGGGCACCTAAGAAGTTATGGGTACCATCATCGAGCTTGGCAGGGCCTGTCAGAATTTGTTCTAGGGTGCCTGTAGTCCCCACATTGATGCGGGTGCCGCGTGGCAACAAAGGACTAGGTGTTGCCATACCCCAGTGGAACCCCCGCCCTGGTGCTTCTTGGGCGCGGGCAAAGGGAGAACCCATCATGATGGCATCTGCACCGCACGCAATACATTTGCACACGTCACCCCCTGTCACCAAGCCACCATCGGCAATGACGGGAATGTATTTGCCCGTTTGCTTGAAGAAGTCGTCACGCGCAGCAGCACAGTCTGCGATCGCCGTCGCCTGAGGCACGCCCACACCCAGCACGCCCCGAGAGGTACAGGCCGCACCAGGGCCAATGCCCACCAGCACGCCTGCCGCGCCCGCATTCATCAAATCCAACGTCACCTCGTAGGTCACGCAGTTCCCCAAAATGACGGGGATCGGCATGTCTTTACAGAACTGCGCCAGATCTAGGGGCGTCATCGAATCTGGCGATAGATGAGCCGTAGACACCACCGTGGCCTGAATAAAAAATAAATCTGCCCCCGCTTCGGCCACTGCCTGACCAAACTGGCTGGCTCCCGCAGGTGTCGCGCTTACCGCCGCAATACCGCCCTGACTTTTAATCTCTTGGATGCGCTGACGGATTAGCTCAGGTTTAATCGGCTCTGCGTACAGCCGCTGCATGAGCGTCACAAACCCATCCACATCGACTTGAGCTATCTGATCCAAAATGGGGTTAGGGTCTGCGTAGCGTGTTTGAATCCCCTCTAGGTTCAAAACGCCCAGTGCCCCCATTTGTGACAGGCGCACTGCCATGGCAACATCTACTACCCCATCCATTGCACTCGCAATAATCGGAATATCTCGCTGCACCCCTCCAATTTCCCAACCTGTATCCGCAAGCTGCGGATCCAAGGTGCGACGGCCTGGAACAAGGGCTATTTCATCCATCCCGTATGCTCTACGAGCGGTCTTATTACGACCAATTACAATGTCCACGCGCTTACCCATTCCAGAACCTTTTAGCTACACTAACAAAGCCTGAGCAGCACTGTCAAAGT
>JANNDV010000220.1:0-5965 GCA_031387975.1 Acaryochloridaceae cyanobacterium OTE_75_metabat_521
GTGGGATAGGTCATTGCTAATGACGTGCCAGGGGGTTTGAGGAGCCGTAAACTGGCTTAGACCCGCCATTAAGCCAAAAATGCTTAGGCTGACCAGAGGACCGGCGATCGCCACCCAAAAGGCTTTTTCTGGCGTTCGGGCTTCGCTATCAATAGAGGCAATTCCCCCAAACAAAAATAGGGTAATGGAATTAACCTTAGTGCCCTGAGACTTTGCCACAAGGCTATGACCCAGCTCATGCAGTAAAACCGACGCAAACAGCAGTAAAGCCATTGCAAAACCTGCCCCCCAAGCTTGCCAGGGTTCCCACACAGGATATTCTTCTTGCCAAGCTAGGCCATTCGCAAGGGTGACTAACCCTACAATAAACAGCCAAGATGAGTCAATTATTAGCGGAATGCCAAAGATCGACCCGATTTGCCAACCTGAACGAGTACGCCCTTGCATTGCTATAGCCTTTGTCAAAGTTGACTGTAATGTTTTGAGCGGTCAAAGTGAGCAAAATCAACCCATACCTCTATGGTAGATAATCTTGACATGCCCGTTGATTTCTGTTGCCATTTCTCTCTCTTCTGGCGGAGAAAGAAGACCTCCCTTTTAGAGAAACTGGGACAGAACAAGGTGTTTCCCTTGTCCAATTGCCTGGGTAATTATGCTGGGGGGTCAGTTACGGCAACCCGTATCCTCAAGGTAGTTACGATCTGCCGCCCAAATTGTTAAGTTTGTTTACATAAATTAATTTTGCTGTTAACCCAGCCTAATAAAAATAGGCTTGACCCACAAAACAGCCTTCTACTTCAACCGCACGCCAAAGGATGAGCCATACCGATGAGCATCAAAGACAAGCCAAACCCCTCCCGCTCCAGACTCATTGGCAACATATTGCTGGGGGTATCAGGGCTATTTCTTCTCGGAAATCTATTTTTGCCCGCCCTACTGGGTCCGCGTCCGACGGGTGCGCCCTACAGCCTTTTTATTCATCAGGTGCAAGAAGGAGAAGTCAGCCAAGTTTCTGTGGGTCAAAACCAGATTTTGTATCAGCTCAAAGGAGTAAACGGAGAACCTGGACAAGTTTTAAGCACAACTCCCATCTTTGATTTGGAGCTGCCCAAGCTTTTAGAGTCTAAGGGCATTGAATTTGCCGCTGCGCCGCCGCCCAAGAACGGCTGGTTTACCAGCCTATTAGGGTGGGTCGTTCCGCCGCTGATTTTCGTCGCCATTTGGCAGTTTTTTGTCGCTCGTGGCGGTGGCGGCGGACAGCAGGGCGTTCTCTCAATTGGCAAGAGCAAAGCTAAGGTTTATGTAGAAGGGGAATCTGCCAAAATCACCTTTGCCGATGTGGCTGGGGTAGAAGAAGCCAAAACAGAACTCGTCGAAATTGTAGACTTTCTCAAAAGTCCGGGGCGCTTTACAGATATTGGCGCACGGATTCCCAAAGGTGTGCTGCTGGTGGGGCCGCCTGGGACAGGCAAAACGCTGCTTGCAAAGGCTGTTGCGGGGGAAGCTGGCGTACCGTTCTTCAGTATTTCTGGGTCTGAGTTTGTCGAAATGTTTGTGGGTGTTGGGTCTTCACGGGTACGCGATCTTTTTGACCAGGCCAAAAAACAGGCTCCCTGCATCATTTTTATTGATGAACTAGACGCGATCGGCAAATCTCGCAACAGCGGCGGATTCTACGGCGGCAATGATGAGCGTGAGCAAACGCTGAATCAGCTCTTAACCGAAATGGATGGCTTTGACGCAGGGGACGCAACGGTGATTGTTCTCGCCGCCACCAACCGACCCGAAAGTCTAGACTCTGCGCTCTTGCGTCCGGGTCGGTTCGACCGCCAGGTCTTAGTCGATCGCCCTGACCTTGCAGGTCGTGAGGCGATTCTCAACATTCACTCGCAGAAGGTGAAGCTGGGGGAAGACGTTAACTTGAGGGCGATCGCCACTCGTACCCCTGGATTTGCAGGGGCTGACTTGGCAAACTTGGTGAACGAAGCGGCCCTGCTGGCAGCGCGGAATCATCGCTTAACCGTGGCGCAAGAAGACTTTGCCGAGGCGATCGAACGAGTGGTCGCAGGTTTAGAAAAGAAAAGCCGCGTTCTCAACGAAACGGAGAAGAAAATTGTGGCCTATCACGAAGTGGGTCACGCCATTGTGGGCGCAATGACGACAGGCAGCGGTCGTGTTGAAAAAATCTCGATTGTGCCACGGGGCATGGCGGCCTTGGGCTACACGCTTCAGCTCCCCACCGAAGATCGGTTTTTGAAAGATGAAACTGAACTGCGCGGTGAAATTGCAACCCTCTTAGGCGGACGCTCTGCTGAAGAAATTGTGTTTGGCAACATTACCACAGGCGCTTCTAACGATCTTCAGCGCGCCACCGATCTGGCAGAACGAATGGTTACAACCTACGGCATGAGCAAGGTGCTTGGCCCGTTAGCCTACCAACAGGGTCAACAATCTATGTTTTTAGGCAACGGGTCTTCTAATCCTCGACGGGCGGTGAGTGAAGAAACCTCCCAAGCCATTGACCGAGAAGTTAAAGAGATTGTAGAAGGTGCCCATGAACAGGCGCTCTCGTTGCTCAGAAATAATCGAGAACTGCTCGAGACGATTACTGCTCAACTGCTCGAAACTGAGGTCATTGAAGGCGAAACGCTGTATGGCCTACTGGGTCAGGTTAAGGCTGTGGTTGACGTGCCGAAAACGGTTCTTGTCTAGCGACAGCGGACGTTAGAAACGCTTTAAATCTTTTGAAAACAAAAAGCTGGCATCACTCTAGGAGTGATGCCAGCTTTTTATGTTAAGCCAACGCATTAATGATGTCTTTAGAAACACAGTGCCAACTATTCTCGACTTCTGTATCTAATTGCTGAGCACTGTTTTTGATTAAAGCAAGTTTTTTCTGACGGGGAAGCTGCTTGATGGCGTACTCTGTCTGTAATGCGGCTGTTTTTGTCTCAAACCAGCAGTAGGCCAAAAGCGCAATCGGTCGATTTGCCCTGGTGTATCGTCCACCTTTGCCAGTATTGTGCGCCTTGATACGCTGCTCTACATTTTTGCTATATCCCGTATAAAGTGAGCCGTTTGCGCACTGGGCGATATAAACGTAGTGCTGTTCTGACCGCTGTGATTCTGTCATGAATGTCTGTTTTACTGATCAAACTGCACGTTTTGCCTGGTCAATGCGATTTCTGACTTTATGCATAATCTGACCGCGAAGAGTACACAAGGGCTGGAATTCTGCACATAGTTCTGCTTTATGAGACCACACAGGCTCTAGGGGCAATTTTAGAAAGTTCGGTGCCGAATAGTGATTTAAGACATTAATGCCCATGATGGTCTTGAGCAAATAAGCTCCATACACCATGATCGTCAGAGCGATGAACGCTTGAGGCAGTTTACCAAAACTTCGTTTCATGCTTTTATTTCTTTAATCAATTCTCCCTATTATAGGGAGCTTAACTTGTCGTCTATATCGCTGCGTGGCTAATGCTAACAGTTGCTCGCTGACGTTAGAATAATGCTCTGTCATTTATGGATTATGCCGTCCGCCACAGCTTTACTGACATTCTTGTCGATATGGAACTTAATCTGTCCTTACAGTTCTTTCTCTCAGCTTGCGTCGTCTGTCTTATTCCTTTAGCGTCAATGTGTAGTCATGCCAGTCGCAAATAGGCCGATACCCGATCGCCTGATAAATCCGATTAGACGTAGGATTTGCCAGGTCTGTAAATAGGAAACAGCGATCGCAACCCTGCTCTAAAAGCTTTTGGCTTACTGCTGCTACACAGGCGGTCGCATATCCTTTGCACCGATACTTCGTTGGCGTATAGACTGGGCCAAGCCGAGCTGCTGTAGGCAAAAATTGTTTAGCGGTAGCCAATGAAACGGGGATGCCATCTTCCCATAGGTAAATACTCTGCTGCTTTAGCCCAAGGTTTACGGACTTTTCAGCATCTAGAGTCATCAATTCGCCAATTTCAGCGGCAAAGGCGGTATACCACTCGATTAATAGAGGGCGATCGCCTTCCGTCGCAAGCCTAAGCGAACCACGGGTAGTCCCGACAGGTTTGACTTGAGTTAACTGGTGAATTTTTAGCTCTAGCACCCGTTGATAAGACTGCCCTGTTAAACTTTGCCATGCTTGCAAAAAAGCGTCTACCTCTGGAACAAGTCCGCTTACGCCAGGGAATGATTCGGGATAGTCCTGTAAATCCTGTGCAAGGGCGAACTCTGGGTGCGCAGCGATCGCTAGGTAAGGCGGTTCTGGATAACGGTCTGGATAATGCAGAAGGGTGTGGGCAATCCCCAACAATAGATTATGCTCTGCTTGATTTTGCAACAGATAATCCTGAGCGTTTTGCCAGAATTCTTGGATGTTGTTGAATCTGCATAATTGCATGGTTCGTCTCCTCTATTGAGCGGGTCAACTTCTAGGCTTCGGGTTGAGGATTAAAGCGGAACTTCAACAATTTTTACAAGACTCAACAATCCGCCTGGGAGGTACTGCCCCTCCTAAAACTGCATTTAAGGCTTTGCCACGCTACGCGAACAGTACAGCGCCTCACTTTTTGGCATCAGGCGGATCCATTTGGGGTGACTGACGGGACTCGAACCCGCTAATACTGGTTTTACAAACCAGCGCCGCGACCCTTTGGTTAGCTCCAGAGGAGCGGCTTCGCCAACAGCCAACATGGTGGATTCTAATCGGAGTTGAACCGACATCTTTCTGCTTGCAAGGCAGACGCTTTACCAATTAAGCTACAGACCCATATTTGGCAGGAGTGGTAGGACTTGAACCCACAGAGATCGATTTAGAAGATCGATGCCCGAATCCGTCAGGCGACACTCCCGTATTTTGGTGACGGGGGCGAGAGTTGCACTCGCCGATGTGTAGGGTATGAACCTACCGAGCCTCTGTTGCTCCATCCCCGCATACCCCTGACTGGACTCGTTCGCGAAGCGTCTCCGAAGGAGATACCAGCAAACACACGGTCTAAGCTTGTGATGTTTACCAATTACATCACAGGGGTAAATGGTCGGGATGACAGGATTTGAACCTGCGACTCCATGCTCCCAAAGCATGGCTTCTAGACCGCTGAATTACATCCCGTTGATTTTTGGTACTCCTGATGAGATTTGAACTCATATGTAAACCGTTTTTAAGACAGTTGCCTCTTCCGTTGGGCTACAGGAGTTTAGAAATGGGAGGATTACAGGGGCATAACCCAGGCGACTGTTTACCTCCCAACTGCCCCGCCAGGGATCGAACCTGGACTCTTCTCATTCAAAGTGAGAAATGTTTCCGATTACACCACAGGGCATTGAATTTTTTAGAAAGCGAGAATGGATGCCAGAGCAGGGTTTGAACCTGCATTTCAGCGTTCAGAGCGCTGCGACCTGCCATTAGTCGATCCGGCAATGAATGGCTGCCTCAGTAGGACTTGAACCTACAACCCTTCGCTTAACAAGCGATCACTCTGCCATTGAGCTATAGGGCAATAAAACTTCCTAAATTTAGGAATGGGAAGTGACGGAATCGAACCGTCTTCTCGGTATTTTCAACGGCACATGAGCACCAGCTTCACCAACTTCCCAAGGCGGAGAGTAGAGGAATCGAACCCCTAAGTTGCCTTAGGATCAAAGATTTAATAACCTCCAACTTTGACCCTCTCCCCCAGCCCCTCTCCCAGAACGGGAGAGGGGAGTAAGAAGAATCTTGTTCCCCTTGTATCTTAAGACCAGAGAGATAGACCGTCATCCCTTAGATGCCAGACATCGTGGAGAAGCTAGGGTCATCTCTCTGATTAAAGCGGTTAAAACTCGAATCATCGGTTGGGACATAGATCCCGAATGACGCAAGGTCGAGTTAACCCCCTCCTCTCAACCCTGAACAGGAATTTTAGGATGCAGGATATAGAGCAGTGGATTGGGATTGATGTGTGTAAGCGTTGGCTGGACGTACATCTGC
>JANNDV010000015.1:0-8830 GCA_031387975.1 Acaryochloridaceae cyanobacterium OTE_75_metabat_521
AAACCAAATGGTCTGGTCTGCTGCATCGGGCTTGGGCAGAAATACGCCGTCAATTCTGAAGGCAACTTGCTTGATTTCAACGGAGCGAAAGTCATAGTTTTGAGCTAGGTCGCGGGGCTGACCCAGCAGCTCGAAGAGGATACCAGGGTCAGTTTTGAAGATTTGAAAGAAAATTGAATCTGTTTTCAAGAGATGTTGCCTGTCAGCGCTTAGGCTATTTTACCGGATGCTTAGCTTACGATTTGCTCTGGCTTTTTGTGACGAGATTTCGTGGCTCCAGGCATACAGCGGTTTTCAGTCATATAGAGGACACCCAGTTAAACTCAAATTGCTTGGCAGCTTTAACCTCAGAAATCAAGATCCGCCGAGCTGTCCTTAATCACACTGCAAACCGCTGTAGGCTTGATTTGGCTTGCTGGCAGGACGGAAGTTTTGGCATGACCTTCGATGACGATCATTAAACGAGTGCAGGTGAGTAAGACACTTGTTTGTACCCATACAAGCAAAATTGATTTTTGATTGAGTTGATGGAGAGTAAAGAGCAGAAAAGCACTTCAAGAGATTGATTTTAAACACATAAACAAAGGTATTAGCGAAGGATTGACGTTCTATAATTATTTTTCACGAAAGAAAAACGAAAACAAACAGATATAAAATAACTATATTTTTGATTTTATATCTTGACTGCTTGACATCAAGAGTACGAGAATACAACTATTAAATTAGAGCATAATATCTGAAATGCCTGCCAAGAATCATCACGCAGAACCGTTTTCTCAAGAGACATTAGCAAAACTTGAAATCTTTGAGGACTATGCACAAGCATGGATACCTACTTTTGTAATGCAGGGATGCGAAACAATATGTATTTTCGACTTTTTTGCTGGACCAGGAAAAGATGTAAATGGTATCTACGGTAGTCCTATCAGAATTCTAGAGAAAATACGAGAACAAATCAAAGAGATATTTTCAAAGTGTGTAAAAATAAAAGTATTTTTTAATGAATTTGACAAGCAAAAATTTGAGACTCTTAAAAACCATTGCACAGAATATTTAGAGATTCATGACGAAGTAAAACGAGCAGTCTCAATAGAGTATTTCAACAAAGATTTTGGTGGATTATTTAATGATTTAATCCCTACAATTAAGTCAAATCCTTCTCTTATTTATCTTGATCAGAATGGGATTAAATATTTTTCAACATCATATATTGCAAAGCTAGGAGAAACTTCGCGCACTGACTTCTTATATTTTGTTTCATCCTCTTTCCTGTGGAAATTTGGCAAACAAGATAAATTTAAATCGCATTTACCAATTAATATTCAGGAACTAAAAAGCCAACCTTATAAATTTATTCACCGAAGCTTAATAGCACAAATTAAAGCGAATTTACCACCTATCACTAATTTAAAACTTTATCCATTCTCATTAAAGAAAGAGACAAATATATATGGAATAGTTTTTGGTGCAAGCCACCTTAGAGCTGTAGATAAATTTCTTTCAATAGCATGGAAGCGAAATGAAACTAATGGTGAAGCAAACTTTGATATTGATGACGATCAAAAGAAAGGTCAGCTCGATATATTTGGGAATCGCGGTTTGACAAAAATAGAATCTTTTCAGAAGTTGGTTAGAGAGAAAATTTTAAGCGGAGACATATCCAGCAATCTTGAGCTATACCCTTTTGTTCTTGAAGAAGGTCACATATGCAAACATGCTGCTGATTGTCTAAGAAGAATGAAGAGAGATGGCGAAATAAGTTATAATGCATCATCACCTTTAATTACCTATGATAATTACAAGAAAAAAAGAAGATTGGAATACAGGATTGTGGGCAGATGAAAATTAGCAAAATAGAATGGACAGAGATGACTTGGAACCCATCTATTGGATGTAGCAAAATCTCCGAAGGATGTAAGTTTTGTTATGCAGAGTCAATGGCTTTTCGTTTGCAAGCAATGAAAACACCTGGTTACGAAAATGCTTTTGAATTTAAAACTATGCCGGAACGGCTTGAATACCCACTGTCGATTAAAAAGCCAACATTATTTTTTGTAAACTCTATGAGTGATTTGTTCCACGAGAAAATGCCATTCTCATTCTTAGATAAAATATTTGATGTAATTAGTTCTACTCCACATCATACTTATCAGATACTTACAAAAAGAGAAGAAATACTTAAAAACTACTTTGATTATCGTCTTGTCCCTGAAAATGCTTGGCTTGGAGTTACGGTAGAGTCGAATAGCCGAAAAAATAGAATTGAAGTTCTTAGAAATGTCAATTCTAAGGTTCGATTTCTCTCAGTTGAGCCTTTGCTAATTGATATGGGAGAGCTAGATCTTTCTGGAATTCATTGGGTAATTGTTGGAGGAAAAAGTGGTCATAATTCAAGACCTATGAAGCCTGAGTGGGCGATTAGCATACAGAAGCAATGCGAAGAGCAAAATGTTGCCTTTTTCTTTAAACAATGGGGTGCATGGGGTGCTGATGGACAAAAAAGAAATGGTAGAGTTCTGTTAGGAAAAGAGTGGAATGGTTTTCCAGAAGTAGCACTTGCATAACCCTAATTTCTGAGCGGCAGAGCGACAATGAGCAAGTCAGACTTTCTTTCATAAGAATATAGTAGCTATGACTAAGTTTCTTGAACAATCGATCGCCTCTCCCCTCAACTCATCAAGTTAAAATAACGTCATCGACACCGACGGGCAACCATAATGATTCAGGCCGTTACTCGTAAACTCACCCTGCAAGAATTCTTGTCTCTGCCAGAGGGTGAGCCTTACCACGAACTCATTAATGGAGAAGCCATCCCCCAAGTGTCACCTAAGCGATTTCACTGCGGTGTTCAAAAAGCACTCCTATTTCTGCTCGACCCCTGGACAGAAAACCGAGGATTCTTTTATCAAGAGTGGGCTGTCATCCTGACGCGCCAAGGGCAAGATTGGGTTCCCATTCCAGACCTGCTCTATGTTTCCTACGATCGCCTCGCTGCCGATTGGCCCGAAGATGGCCCCTGCCCCGTTGCCCCAGAACTCGTCATCGAAATTATTTCCCTTGGACAAACCTTTGGCGAAATGATCGAAAAAGCGGCTGACTATCTTAGTGCAGGCGTTCTCAGGGTTTGGGTTGTCGATCCAAAATCCCGAAGTATTACAGTTTTTATGCCAAATGCAGTGCCTGTGACCTATCGCGGCGATCACCCCCTCACCGACTCGCTATTCCCTGGCTTGGAACTCACCGCACAGCAGGTCTTCCAAAAAGCCGGATTAGAGTGCTGATTACAAATGGACCTTGATATTCTCTACCCACCAAGCCACCCATGCAGTACGTTTTGATTATCCATGAGGTTGTAGACTACCCAGCTTGGAAGCAGATTTTTGACAAAGCCTCTAGCATCCGCAGAGACGCAGGAGAACGCTCCTATCAGGTGCTCAAGTATCAGAGCGACCCCAACAAAATTGTCCACTTCTCAGAATGGACCTCCATCGACGATGCCAAGCGCTTTTTTGAATCTCCCCAACTCGTCAAAATCAGGGCGCAAGCAGGGGTTAAATCACCCAGCTTTCTACCTAGAACAGGTTGAAGCAGGCACCCTCTAGCGCCCAAAAGCTTAGAAATAAAGCAATACACCAGTTAATCTGCCCCAAGCAGCAGAGCGCCGTTAAAAAGATGCGGCCTATCTACCATTCCTGTGGGGCAGCTTTTCGTTTAAACTGCATACCAAAAAGCGGACTCGTCCGAACTGCCTTTAAAAGAACCCTTTATGTACATTATCCAAATTGCCTCAGAATGCGCGCCAGTCATTAAAGCAGGTGGACTGGGGGATGTGGTCTATGGTCTAAGCCGTGAGCTAGAGCTACAGGGGCATACTGTCGAGCTGATTTTGCCGAAGTATGACTGTATGCGCTACGACGAGATTTGGGGACTACACGAAGCCTATCTCAATCTCTGGGTGCCCTGGTATGACGGAAGGATTCACTGCACCATCTACTGCGGCTGGGTGCATGGACGGCTGTGCTTTTTTATAGAGCCACACTCAGAAGACAATTTCTTCAATCGCGGCTACTACTACGGCGACCATACCGATGCCCTGCGCTTCGCCTTTTTTAGTAAAGCCGCTCTAGAATTTCTGCTCCAAAGCAACAAACGCCCTGATGTTCTGCACTGTCACGATTGGCAAACGGGGCTAGTCCCTGTCATGCTCTACGAGATGTATCAGTGGCACGGCATGGAGTATCAGCGGGTTTGCTATACCGTGCATAATTTTAAGCATCAGGGTGCCTGTGGTGGCGAAATTCTTAAGGCCACCGGACTCAACCGCGAAGCCTACTACTATTCTCCCGATCGCCTTCAGGATAACCATCATCTGGGTGCCCTAAACCTCATGAAAGGCGGCATCGTCTATGCCAACAGCGTCAACACCGTCTCACCTCATCATGCCTGGGAAGCCCGTTTTACAGACATTGGCTGTGGCCTTCAGCCCACTCTAGAGCGCCACCAAAACAAATTTAGCGGCATTCTCAACGGCATTGCCTATGATGTGTGGAACCCAGACGCCGATCGCCATCTGCCCTATGCCTACGCCGCTGACCACTTTGCCGCCAAAAAGCTGAACCAGAAGGCACTGCGATCGCGGCTCTTACTCCAAGACTCTGACCAGCCTATTGTTTGCTTTATTGGTCGCCTAGACGATCAGAAGGGCGTTCACTTGGTGCATCATGCCATGTACTATGCCCTCGAGCGCGGCGCCCAGTTCGTCTTGCTAGGGTCTGCAACAGACTCCGGCATTAACGCACTGTTCTCTCATGAAAAGGCATTTTTGAATGAGAACCCTAACTGTCATCTAGAGCTTGGCTTTAACGAAGAATTGGCACATCTTATCTATGCGGGTTCAGACATCATTGTGGTGCCCAGCAACTACGAACCCTGCGGACTCACCCAAATGATTGGGTTACGCTACGGCACCGTACCCGTCGTGCGCGGCGTAGGGGGGCTACTCAACACCATCTTTGACTGGGACTACGATGAGCAGCACCCGCCCGAATTGCGTAACGGGTTTGTATTTTATCAGCAGGATAATACGGCATTAGCATCCGCGTTGGGGCGTGCCCTTGACCTTTGGAGCCAAAGCCCAGCCCTATTTCGGCAGCTTGCGCTCCAGGGAATGGCCGACGATCATTCTTGGGCGCAACCCGCCCAGAAATATGTTGAAATATACAAGGTCATTCGGCATAAATGGGGCTAGGATGAGCCTAATCACTCCTCCCTTGCTCCTATGAAACTGCTATTTCCCGTTGCTGGCCTAACGCTGTTAAGCTGGCTTTCTATTTTGAGTGGGGTATCCGTGGCTAAACCCCTCACGGGTGGGGTTTTTCTTGGCCCTGGCAACCATACCATTGTGATTGCTAGCGAGGGCGATCGCATTTGCTACCAAAGTATTCATCGTGGCGTGATGGTTTCGTCTGTTACGCCAGATCCCACCCATAACGGTATGTATCGTTTAGACGGGATACCTGGGTTTGCACTCTATCAGCCCTCCGCTAATACATTGGTGTATGGAGAACTGAATCAGCTCAGTAAGGCAAAAGCCATTGCCCAAGCGCCTAACGCCGATGCAGTACTGCTCCAGAAATGTCTTAGCTCAAGCGGGACATTCTTTACAAAATCCCCAGATCATCGCGGGGGCTAGCGGATTTGTTTCAAAAATCATTATCGTATTAGAAAGACAGATAGGAGCAGCCCATGACAGCCGTAACATTATCCGCTCAAGATTTGTTTAGAGCAGCCTACGAAAATCGCTACACCTGGGATGCTCAGTTCCCTGGCTATACTGCTGACGTTACCTATACCCAAGGGGATAAGGTGATCACAGGGCAGGCCGTCGTTAGCGGAAATATGAAGGCAGAGGTGCTCAATGTTGATGATGAAGACGCGCAAAAGGCAATTCACGGTCAGCTTTGGGAAATTGCAATCCATCGTGTGCGCCGCAGTTTTGAAGACACCCACAGCAAAAACACCTTTACCTACGGCAAAACCGATGAAACGGGAGCTGTTGAGCTAATTATGGGCGGTAAGTCTGAGGGCGATCAGTACAAGGTGCGCAATAACGAAGTGTGCTTGGTACATCGCAACATTCATGGGGTGTTTGTGACCATCAAAACGTTTAGCTCTCACGATACGGGCGAAGGGTATTTGTCCCATCGCTATGATTCTGTCTATCACGACCCCACCACTGGGGAACAGAAGGGTGGCAAGAGCCTGTTTGAGGACACCTACGAAAAAGTCGGCCTGTATTGGGTTCTCAACCATCGCGTGATTGAAACCGAAACGGAAGACGGCACAGTCATCCAAGACTTTGCGTTTTCAAATATTCAGCTTTCTTAGCCTGAGTTAGACCTGTTCGTAATGGTTCGATGCATCACTGGGTGAGCGGCTTGTCCTGAGCCTGTCGAAGGGAGCCGAACCCAGCATCGGCGGAGGTGTTGGGTTCGGCTTCGCTCACCCAACTTAAGCTTTTTGAGGTTCCGTCACACAAATTATTTTCGTTTACTGCCTGCCGAACGGTTGTAACACTATGCAGCGACTCTTGAAATCACACTTCATTTGTAATTTCTAAAATCTGCTGATAAAGACGCGAAGATAATCTAAACTGCGCTGTGGCAATTAACGAATCCAGTAAGGGTCTGACGGCAATGATTAGGCTCTTACGTTTAGCCTCAATTAACATCCCTAACAATCCCGTAATTTTCAAACCTAAGCGATCTGCTTCTGCTCGACCACGACGTTCATCAATTAAAAGCAAATCAGCATTCAGTTCTAAAGCAAGGGCGATCGCCTCAGACTCTCCAGGGTCTAGCCTAACTTCATTTTGAAGCAGCTCAACCATTTCTAGACCTTCCACTTGTTTAACTTGAATCCACTCCGCAGATTGAACCTCAAGCGTTCCCGGAACAGGCGGATCAATCTCTACAAGCTCACGATACACCGCCATAGGAATGAAGACTTGAGTATAAAGTTGTGGCAGAAGCCTCAAATGCTGGATTGCTGCCAAGTTTGTGATGACTGAGGTATCACTGATAACAATCAAAGCCGCCCCAACTCCCGCAGATTTTTGAGGTCAAGCTCAAGATCTTCAACGTCATAGTCATAAAGCGGAATGTTGTGCTGCTTGAGAAGCTGACGAAACGCATTAAGTGAAATATCAGCCAATTGACTCGCGTAACCCAACGTTAAATAACCTGTTTGAAAAAGATGCAAGGCAATATTCTGGCGAAATTCGCTTGGACTAAGCCGAGATGCCTGTAAAATTTCATCTGAAATTACAACACTCATTGCAAGACTCCATAACTCAATCTGCTTTTAAGCTAGTCTAAAAATCAAAGCTTTATCGCTCTTACACATTTTATGGCTTTGCTATCCAGCGCAGGTCAAGAGTCAGCGGAGACGTTGAATGTACCTGAAGGGGCGGTATTTTAATGGGTTCTGGCTGAGGTGATGTTGGCACAACCCGCGATCGCAGCCTCAGCTCCGCTTCCTCAGCATTTTTAGGTGGGGCGAAGTACTCTGCCAGAAGCTGGACATTGTAGGTGCAGCCGCCCTGCGATCGCCCTGTCTCGGTTTCTACCACTTCAAAGGTGAGGACAGCTTCAGGGGCGATCGCCGCATAGTCTAGCCCTGCAAACGGTTTCGCCCTAAACCTGACTCCACATACCGCAATCCCTGATTCTGGCACGGACTGCATGGGGAGCAACTGCCCCTGACAGAGTACGCTGTAGCGCTCTGGCCCACTGCACCGCAGCAAAACCTGGAGCCGCTCCATTGAGTCATCGACGGGTCGTGAGGTGCCGCTTAAAGTCGCTTTTTCTGGCAGCACAGGCCACATTTCTAGGGCGTGGCTTAGCTCTAAACAAAGGCGTGGCTCTTCTGTAAGCGTGACTTGACCGTAAACCGGAAAGCGACTTTCAAAAAACGATGCAAACCAATCGAGTTCAAACTCAAAGCCCACCGTCTTGAGTTCATCTAAAATAGCCGCCATATCGGTCTCTAAAAAGTAGGGCAAAAAGAACCGATCGTGGAGCATAGAACCCCAATGAATCATGGGTTGCCGATAGGGATGTGTCCAGAAGTAGGCGACGAGTGCCCTCACCAGCAAAAGCTGGAGCAGCCGCAGTTGGGGGCTATGGGGCATTTCAAACGCCCGAAACTCCAGTATCCCTAACTGCATCGGGCGAATATCTACCGGAAAGAGCTTGTCAATGCAGAGCGCAGCGCGATGGGTATTGCCCGTCATGTCAATCAGCAAGGGTCTGAGGAGCTGATCAACGAGCGCTGGCGACACCTCAGCCGACTGCTCTAATACCCTAAACGCCATTTCAAGCTCATATAGCCCCTCATGGCGAGACTCATCCACACGCGGAGCCTGACTCGATGGCCCCACAAATAACCCAGAAAAGAGGTAAGACAGACTGGGGTGGTGCTGCCAGTAGGTGATTAAACTTTGCAGTAAATCAGGGCGCAGCAGCAGCGGACTTTCGGCGGGGATTTTGCCGCCCAGCGTAATATGGGCACCGCCCCCCGTACTCAGTATCCGTCCGTCTCGGGCATATTTTGTGGTTCCCAGGCCACAGCCTTCAGCAATGTCATGCAGCGTGAGGGTTTGATGCACCAGTGCGTTCCAGTCAGCCACAGGGTGAATATTCACCTCAATCACCCCTGGGTCGGGCGTAATTTGGAACCCCTCAATACCGGAATTCATCGGCGCACTGTACCCTTCTAAACGCACCGGACAGTTTAGCGTTGCTGCCGTTTGCTCTAGGGCATTTACCAA
>JANNDV010000281.1:0-13300 GCA_031387975.1 Acaryochloridaceae cyanobacterium OTE_75_metabat_521
GCTTGTTTTGTACGGGAGCTATTTTGTCCGGTTGCGGTAGACCAGGCTTGTACCTGGAAACCTTAGACTGAGACATTCGGCACCCACCTGGTTCTAGCCAGGTCACAAACTGAGGTAAAACGGCGCTGCGGGAAAGCTACCAAACGAATGATTGGCACTAGAGGCTGGCTGGGTCTGAAAAGATTGAGATCGCCCCAAACAAGATAAACAGCAGTCCGCCGACCCAGGTAACGACTCGCTCAGAAATTCGCCCTGCCGCCCAACGCCCCCCTACAACGGCAACCAGCGAGCAGACGGTATGACCCAAAATTCCGCCAACAATCACCCCAATGGGGCTATGCTGCATGGCTAAGGCCATTGTGGCAATTTGAGTGCGATCGCCCCATTCCGCCACAAAAGTCAAGATAAACGCCTCCAGCACAATCGCCCAAGGCACCTTTTGCTTCAGCGCCTGCTGCCGATCCCCCAGATTATGAGACTCAAAAGACTCTACTTCTTGCGAGGCTTCTTCAAGGGGTTCCTGCTCATCCGCTGGGGTCATGCGACTGGCTTGCCAGCAGAGCCAACCGCCAAAGCCAAAACACAGCGCTACAAAAATCCAGTGGGTTGCGGTCTTAGGCAAAAAACTCAGCAGATGCCCCGCACCCACCGAGATGACGGTCATAAGTGCCAACGCCGTAATAGAGCCACAAAAAACCCAGCGACGCGGATAGCGCATCGCCAAAATGAGCGCGATAAAGAAGGTTTTGTCGCCTAGCTCCTGACTTGTAATCAGAAACAGCGCAGATGTAAATGCCTCAAGCATGACAGCCTATAACCCCGCAGAATGGCATGGGCAACAAAACCAAATCCTCTTCCTCTATGATGAGTGGAGTTTTGAGTTGCCCATCGTTCGTAATCATTGCCCATCATGTCCCATTCTCCTCCAGAAACCGCCGTTGAGCCTATCCCAAAACGCGGACTCATTCATCGCGTCCTAGAGCCTGCCATTCAGTTTTGGCTAAGGTCGCAGGTGGAGTCGGTTGCGAGTTTGGTTGTGCATTTAGAAGGGGGCGATCGCCAAATTCTATCCGGGTACTTACCCCAGGTGCAGCTCAATACCCAAAAAGTAGTCTATCGGGGTCTGCATCTCAGCCAAATCGAGCTAAATGGGCATAACCTTCGCATTAACATCGGGCAAATGCTCAAAGGCAAAGCATTTAGGCTCTTAGAGCCAATCTCCATTGACCTCAACGTCATGCTTGAGGCACAAGATGCCCAAGCTTCGCTTCATTCTGAGCTATTTCAAAGCGCCATCATTGATGCACTACTGCTTTTAGTGGGCGAACAAATCTTTGATGCCCTAGGTCAGCCCATGTCCGCTGAAGACCTAACATTGCAAAACCCCACTCTCCTACTATCCCCAAATACCTTACGGTTTAGCGCCATACTCAGCACCCATCAAGGTGAAAAATCTGTGCCCGTAGCGCTCCAAACGGGTCTAACCCTCAGCAGCGACTTTCACATCCTCAGCCTAGACCATCCAGAATGGCTACCAACCCCCAACGCAAAGCGAGGGCTACCACTCCACGATCTGCATGGCTATACATTTGACTTAGGGTCTCAAACTCAAATTCAAACCCTGTCAATTACCCCCGAAGGCATCGTTATTAATGGTCAAATGACCGTTTTGCCAGAATCATAGCAGCCCCTCTCGACAAAGAGGAGTTCGGCACCTTAATGTCTATATGCATAAGGTTTTCACCTTGATCAGAGAAAAATCAGTTCCCTTATGTTGTCAAGACTGTAAATTTGGGAATCTTAAGTACAGCCACACTCAAAACCAAAAACTGCGCCATGAATTCAGGCACAAGTTTTGGACGGTTGATCCTTAAAGTCCTTCCGTTTTACTTAAAGTTCAATCCCATTGCTTCAACCCCATCGTTGCCCTTATTCCTTGATTTGAAGGTGTATCTGCCTTGTCTGAGCCGTTTTTGTATGACATTAACCCCTATACTTCGGCCAGAACGACTGAAACCAGCGTCGAGGAACCCCAACTGTCGAAATCTGTTCGACACCTACTCGCCGTTGAAGATACAGAGGGGCAACGGCTACTGCCCTTAGAGTCTACCTCTCACTCCATTGGTCGAGACTCAACCAACTCCATTGTGCTCAAATCTAAGGCCGTCTCTCGACAGCACGCGCTGCTGCTAAGGGTGACAAGTTCAGACCCCAGCAACTATGGCTTTTTAATTATTGATGGCAACCTTCAGGGCAAGCGCAGCAAAAACGGGATCAAGGTTAACGGAAAGAAGTGTCATTCCCATCGCCTCAAGCACGGCGACCAGCTTTTACTCGGAAACCTCGTTAAGGTTCGCTATCTCATTCTGCCGTCGCTGACGGATGAAGCCTTTGTCTCTTATTCTGAGAACCTTGACTATACAGAGCTATTTGCCGAATCTGTTCTCTCTGCACCCATTTCATCTAGCTCCGCCGAAGAGCAGTTTGATGAAGCTTCGTTAATCCGGCTTGCCTCTTTTCCAGAAATTATTCCTAGCCCTATCTTTGAGGTCAACCTAAACGGAGAATTGACCTACCTCAACCCAGCCGCAGCGCAGATTTTTCCTGACCTGACCCAGAAAAGGATGAATCATCCGATGCTGGATGGCCTATTTACTCTAATTCGTGAGTCAACATCCAATATTTTGGTACGTGAGGCGGCGGTCGGCAACAAGGTCTTTGAGCAGTCCATTCACTACATCCCAGAAAGTGACTTAGTTCGCTGCTGTGTGTTTGATATTACAGAGCGAAAAAACGCCGAGTCTGAGTTAAAAAAGCGCGATCGCCTTCTGCAAAGTGTTGCTAAAGCAACGACCTATCTGTTGGCAAACGTAGGCTACGACTCTGCCATCAACGAAGCCCTTGCCACCCTAGGCAATGCCGCTCAGGTTGATCGCATCTGTATTTCCATGAACCATGCGCACCCCAGCACCGGAGAACTTTCTACTAGCATGCGGTTTGAATGGACCCGTGAATCTGTGCCCTCCATTCTCAGAAATACCACCCGTCACAATCAGCTTTATAGCCATCCGTCTTTAAGACGTTGGCATCAAATTTTGACCAACGAGACGGCAATTCGTGGACTCACACGAGACCTAGAAGAAGCTGAGCAAGATCTTTTATTACAAGATTGCGTGCTGTCTATTCTCATCGTGCCCATTATTGTAAATCTTGAGTTTTGGGGGTTTATTGAGCTACACCAATGCTCCATAGAGTACGAATGGTCGTCTCAAGAAGAATCTATTATTTTTGCGATGGCTGCCAGCATTAGTGCTGCGCTTCAGCGCCAGCAAACCGAAGAAATTATCCATCACCAAGCCTTTCATGATGCCCTCACCAACCTGCCCAACCGCATTCTGTTTAATGATCGCCTAGACTTTGCCCTTTCTAGCGCACGACGCAACGGCCAAAGTTTAGCCGTGTTGTTCATGGATCTTGATCGCTTCAAAATCATCAACGATACCCTCGGTCACTCCGTGGGCGATGAACTTCTACAGGGCGTCGCTCAACGGTTACGAGACTGCCTGCGAGAAGGCGATACCGTCGCACGGTGGGGCGGAGACGAATTTACAATTTTGCTACCACAAATCCGCGATGCCAACGATGCCACCCAGACCGCCCATCGCATCAATGAAGCACTAAAAACGCCACTCAATCTCAACGCTCACGAGCTTTATATCAACGCCAGTATTGGGATTGCCGTTTACCCTCAAGATGGCAAAGTCGCAGAATTACTGCTGCAAAATGCAGATGTCGCCCTATATCGCTGTAAAGATCAGGGGCGAGGCAGTTTTCAGCACTATACCCCCAATATGAATTCTGAAGCACCAGAACTGTTTGCCCTAGAAAATAGCCTTCGTCATGCGCTAGAGCGTCAAGAATTGCTGCTGTATTACCAGCCTAAGGTCAATATCAAAACAGGGCAGATTATTGGTCTAGAAGCCCTGCTGAGATGGAATCATCCTGAATTGGGGCTTGTGTCTCCCGCAGTCTTTATTCCGCTAGCAGAAGAAACGGGTCTGATTGTTGAAATTGGTACCTGGGTCATGGAAACAGCCTGCGCCCAGACCGTTGAGTGGCACCGAGCGGGGCTAACCCAACTATCCGTTGCGGTTAATTTATCTGCCCGTCAGTTTTTTCAACCCGATCTGGTCAATATTGTGGCGCAGATATTAGAAAAGTCACAGCTAGAGCCACAGTTTTTAGAGCTTGAAGTAACAGAAACAACCGCCGTCAAATTCATTGACTTTACCAAAGTGCTGCTCAGTCAAATGCAGGACATGGGCGTTCATATTGCGATGGATGACTTTGGTACTGGCTATTCATCCCTCAATTATTTGAAGCAGTTACCGCTCAATACCCTCAAAATCGACCAGTCTTTTATCCGAGATCTACAGCCAAATTCTAAAGATGTTGAAATTGTCAAGGCCGTCATTTCTTTGGGGCAAGGATTAGATCTAACGATTGTTGCAGAGGGTGTAGAGACTGAGGTCCAGCTTGAGCTTTTAAGAAATCTCAACTGCAATATTATTCAGGGCTATTTCTTCAGCCGCCCCCTTCCGGTTGACCAAATGACCGAAATGCTTCATGCAAACCAAAAAATTCACTCTATTTATGAACTGAGCGCTTGAGCACCGCCCAAGGCTTTTGCAAAATGGCTGCTGTAGAACCGAGCTGAGTCACATTCGTCTTTTTGATGGCAATGACAGGAGGCTGTAGGTCTGATAAACCCGATCGCCCTAGTAAGTCTTTCCAGGCTTGAGCAATCAATGGGTTGGTTGGCTGTACTTGCAGGGCTTGAGCCAAAATGGTGATGGCATCGTTCCACAATCCTTGCTGGGCATAGAGCTGAGCGGTAACAACCTGGTTCCTGCTGCTAGTGATTGCGGTGGATAGGGTTGGGGCAGACTCTGGGTGCGCAGCTATCGCCACCCGTTGAATCACCCCACGAATAAACACCATCTGACTGGGGCTTGTAGAACCACACTGAAGACTCAGCGTCCAACTGTAGGCCGCATTTGCAATCAGAGGAGAGGACTGCTCTGGTACCGTTACGCTGATCAATCCAGCCGAAGCATTGGGTTGAGTAAAGATTGTTTTGTAGACATAGCGATCTGCCGCATCTTGAAGCACAAACTCAAGGTGAGTCTCTGGATGAGGACGATTGGGTAGATAAAACCAAAAGGTAGGATGCTCTAAAGCGGTCAAGGTATAGGAACGGGTCGCATTGCTCGGCAAGACAGCGTGCATTGCCTGGGACTCTGCACAGGTGCCTCGACTGGCTCCCCCACCCGTGCGACCCTTGGGTGCGCCAAGATGGGGTGGGATTGGGGGACTGTAGGGAGAAACTGATGTTTTTAAGTTAGAAAGCCTGCTTGATTCGGACGCCTGAAGGGGTAGCGCAGCAACCAAAAGCAAACTAGTGCTGCAACATGCCAACACTAAAATGGATGTTTCAGCAGCACCTGCATTTAGATGGTGGTATTGTGGCACTTCCTTATAATCCCCAAACCTAGGAACGGCTCATCTTTAGAGTATCCTTGTTTTTTAAAAACCTCCATAGTATGTCGAAAAGATCCGATCTATTCCTGATGTTTCATGACTTTTTGTGATTTTTCACTCAGCGCCTGATAGCCCACAGTGCCTCCGGTCAGCCATAAAACAATACTGGCTGGCGCTACCGCTAACCAGCCGCCCTCAAGAAGTATCACAAAGCTGACCGCAAAGAGTGCAAGGCTGACGATGCCCAGGCCAACAACGCCCTGCAATAAGCGAGGCGAAAAATGAATCATTAAGCCTGCGATACTTCCCCAACTCCACAACCAGAAGGCATCGCCCCATACAGGCCATACCCAAATCATCGGTCGCTGGTTCAGCACTGCGCTTAAAAGATGGCTCGCCATATTGGCTTGAATCATGACACCAGAAATTTTGCGGATACCACCGGCACCGTAGGGCGTTGCCCAAAAATCGCTAGAGGAGTTTGCGCTAACGCCAATGAGAATAACGCGGTCTTTGATGAGGTCTGGCGCTACTTTGTTATTGAGAACATCTGAGAGAGAAACCTGGAGCGCAATGTCTTGAGGGGTAGACAGCGCCCGAAAGTTGAGCATCATCTGATGCCCGCCCTCAGCGTGAAATTGATAACCGCCTTCTAGGGGTTTAAGCCTTTGGAAGGTGGTTTGCCCCAACTGTAAATTGCCCTCTGGGGTAAAGGAAGGCTGAATGCCCTGGGCTGCTAAATAGCGCAGGGCGACCTGGGTACCAAATCCATAATGGGCCTGACAGGGCGAAAGCGGGTCTGGGGTCATAAACAAGAGCTGCCGTCGAATGATGCCGTCACCATCTTCAAGAAAGTCACTAAAGCCAATGCGGGTCGATGGGACTTCTATCGGTGGAGAAACCCCTTCGGGATCGCCTTCTGCATCTCGAGATTTACAAACTGCAATAATTTTAGAATCTTCCCGTAATCGCTGTGCTAACTGCGGAAACTGACGCTGAACCGGAAAATCACGATAGATATCTAGGCCGATGACTCTCGGTTCAAAGGGTTCAATTTTCTGAAGCAGTTTCAGCAGATTTTGATCCGAAAGAGAACTCCGTCTGCTGTCTGCGGACTGCTGAATCAGATCTTGAGCGGTTACGGTGACAACCAAAATTCGGTCATCTGGTTTTTCGTGGGGACGTAGCCGCGTAAGTTGGTCAAAGCTCCATAGCTCTATTGCCTGTAGGCCGCCTAACCACCGAATGCCGAGAACGGCAATGCTCCAAATTAAGCTGGTGCATAAAACGCTTAAAACAGTCTTATAAGACTGTTTACGCTGATTTACCCTCGGCAGCAAGGCGAGCTTATCGGGTTGTTCCGCGACAGTCGCCAGAGGCGATATCGTTTTGAGGCGGCCTTGATTAAAGTGAGCCTTAACGTCTAAGCGGGGTGTTTGGGGCGATCGCCCATCCCAAAGCGCCTCAAAGATGGGCACTTCCCCAATACTTTTGAGGAGATGTTGACCATGACTATAAATTTCTAGGTGACGAGTGCCCGAATTCCGCATTAAAACGGCGCTGACTTCTGAGAGCAAAATCTGAGAACCTTGGGCGAGATCCGCAATCCGAACCAGGTAATCGACTTCGTGACCAATATAGTCACCGTTATTTTGAGTGGGGCTACCCGTGTGAATGCCAATCCGTACCTGTAATGGCCCCAACGGGGTTTGAATGGGATACTCTAGATGATTTCTTTGGAGAGAAACAGCCCATTCTAAGGCGTTTGTGACCGTTGAAAAGACCAGAAAAAAAGCGTCGCCCTCCGTTTTGACGACCCGTCCCCGAAATGCAGCAAGGCTCTCCTCAACCCGCAATCGATGCGGCTGCAAGATATCTGAGAGATATGCCTGATTGCGATCGCAGACATACTGCCCTTCCAAGTCGCGCTTCATCGCAGTGGAATCGAGCAGGTCAGTCCACACCATTGTGATCAATGCAGGGTCTTGAGGGTAATCAGGCATCAAATTCATTGCGGGACGGCTCAACCCATACTGGCTTTAATACAGTCGCTGAAGAATTCTAAGAGCTAGAGGCGAGAGAATCAAAATAAAGTCTGTCGCCTTGTCATTTTCTCACCATAGCTTGCCAACAAAAAGGGCTATTGATGGATATCAATAGCCCTTTTTAAGATGTAGGCTACAAAGCAAGCGTAAGCCTAATAATTTAAAGATGAGTTGCAAATCTATAGAAGTCCCCAAAAGTGAAGAACACCTTCGCGAGAAAGCACTTCAGTCAAAATCACTGCGAAAAAACCAATCATTGCGAGCCGACCGTTCCAAATCTCAGCTTGAGGCGTGAAGCCAAAAACCCAAGCGTTGCGATTTTCAGTTTGGACTTGTGTATTTTCCATGATGAGTAACCTGTCTTAGGAGTGCCTTCATTAAACAATGTAACGATATATTTTGATTTATGCAACGAATTGTCAAAATTTATTAACCTATGTCGTGACCAAGGCTCAGTTATCTGGTTCAGTTATGTGACTTTCTCTGGTGTCTGGTCACTTGTAGACCATCCATGCGCCGCAAACTTGGCTGATTTCGTGTCCTTGATCTAAAGACAGGCTACCGAATGAGTAGTATTGAGTCATCAACCATGGGTTAGGTCTCAATGTCTGAGTTAGTGAGGGTTGATTGTTTTAAACCCGCACGGTGATAATAAAAGCGTTATTCAGAGCGAATTTTGATTATGAGTGCAGATCTTTTGCCTTCGATTCTGGTGCCCCTAGTCGGTTTAGTATTTCCGGCTGTTGCAATGTCGTTTTTGTTTCTTTATATCGAACGGTAGATCTATGGGGTTCGCCAGAACGCTGCTTTTAGCGTTGTGACCGACCCTTAAACTTCCGCCTATCAAAAACCCGTCTACTGTCGCTAAACAGTAGACGGGTTTTTGTAAAACGTTTTTTGTAAACCATTAATGAGCTGCTATGACAACGTTAATGCTTAATGGCTGGGCACAACGTTGTGACGCTGTTAAAGCGAGGATCCAAGCCCTGCATAGGCTCCATAGAAAAACAGTCCTAGCACAACAATGGCACTCGTTCCAGCCACTGTTGCTACGATCCACAAGGGTATTCGCCCACTTCCAGACATTCAGCCTTCCTCCTCTAAAATGATTGGATAAACTTAATCAGAATGAAGCACTAGTTGAAAAGCACTAGTTGAAAAAGTAGCTCGAAAAAAGCAGCGCTACAACAAAGATCAGCAGTAGGCCAATGTACAAGGAAGTACGGTTCAGCTCAATGGGTTGGTTATTGGGATTTTTTTCTGTCATGACGGCATCCTAGCGGTGAATGAATTGCATGGAGGCGATCGCACCGATAAAGAAAACGCTGGGCACGGCTAGGGCGTGAACAGAAAGCCAGCGCACTGTAAAGATGGGATATGAAACGGGCTGATTGTTATTACTCGTCATAGTTCTACTAAAGTCCTTTTGTAAATTCGTCAATTTGCTGCTTCCCGGCAAAGCGATCGCTCACCAAAGGAACCTCTTGACGCACTTGGTCAAAATATTGATCAGGGCGAGGTGTGCCAAAAGCATCATAGGCTAACCCTGTGCTCACAAACAGCCAACCTGCAATAAACAAAGCCGGAATCGTAATGCTATGGATGACCCAATAGCGAATGCTTGTAACAATATCGCCGAATGGGCGTTCTCCAGTAGTACCAGCCACTTTAGTTACCTCTTATCAACACAGATTGAATTGAAATGCGCTCCCCGCTCAGACTCATTGTGATGTCCTTAGGGAGAGCCTCTTAAACTTACGCTTTCTGATCATACGAAACAACAGAAAGTCTCACAAGTGAATTTTCTGTCCGCAGATCAACTTCCCACCGTTTTGGCATCCTTTGGCTTTAGCCGACGTAGCGCAGCAAAATACCAGACTGCCCAATGATAAAGCCCTGATCAGGACTTTGAAACATCACGCGATAGAGATTGGTCGCAAGCTTGTTCGTCGAGCGATCTTTCTGCCAAGTTTTACCCCCATCGAAACTGCACAGCAGATTGCCACTTCCGCCGCTCACCCATAGCTCCTGTGGGGTTCTATAGGCCAAATCAAGCAGCCCCACGCTCACTGAGTAATCTGGCGTGAGCGGTTCATTCCACTCATTGCTGTCATTACTAAACTGAATTTGTCCGCCTCGAGCCAGCATCCAAAGCTTACCATCGGGGGAGAAACCCATGTTCTGAACTCGGCGAGAGCTATTGCGGTTGTGAGGCTCCCAAGAGACTTCACCAGGCTTCCAGATCGAGTAAAAGCTCCCTCTAGAAGAGACAGCAACATAGCTGCCATCGGAGGAACGATTTACATTTCTGAGAACCCCAAACGCTTCTTGAACCGTTGCAGTCCAATGCCTACCGCTGTCTTCAGTTTTGTAAATTGCGCCTACATCCGTGGTCATCTCAGCGGTATGAAGCCCAACCGCAACAATTTTGGCGGGTTTGCCTGGCAGCTTAGCGCTTAACGGAACGCTAGACCAAGACTGCCCTGCATCTTCTGTATGCAAAAGAATAGAAGGCTCTCCAGCAACCCAGCCCTCATCCCCCGAAAAGCTAATCGAGTTAAACCGATAGGCCGTATCGCCTAATTCGAGGGTTCGAGGTTCCCACGTTTTGCCGCCATCAAGGGTTTCCATCAGTGTGGAACGGTTGCCCGTCAACCACCCGTGGTCTTTAGACACAAAGCTAAGGTCGAGAACTGTTGCATTGGTCGGCAGTGAAACCAGTTCCCAAGGACTGCTTTCTACGGAGGCAATAAATTTACAGGACGTACAGAAGACGAGGGCAATCAAGCTCACCAACAGCGGCTTCAGGATTTTTTGGAGCGAAGGCATCATAAATACAGTGCTAATCTAGCGTGATCGTTTATGGGGGCGACAGCGTTTTGGGCATTGCGCCGTTGAAAGTCCTTTGGGGTCTGGTTAACCTAACCCGTACAAGCTCAGCAATATCAGGATAAACAACCCTAAGACCCCAAAAATCAAAAGATTTTTTTGGCCTGGGGGCAGTGCGTTAACACCAATGCCATAGCTAAGATTTTCTTTGAACCCAGAGGGCGAACCGACTGGACCAATATTGCTGAACTGTAGAGCGGGAGCGTTGCACACAGGGCAAGTCCATTTTTCGGGCAGTTCGCTGAAGGAGACTCCAGGTGGAACTTTGCGGCTGTCCCCTTTTTCTGGCTCATAAATGTAGCCACAAGACCGACATTCGTGACGATCTAGAGATTCTAATAACGGTGTCTCAGAAGACATAGCCTAAAGGTCTTTTATTAAAAACATTGTGAATTATTATGACATAAAACCATGTCGCCTTATCGGCATCCACTTGCCCTCACCTTGAGCGCGATATCTACATGCCATATCTGCACATTACTATCTGCACATTACTTTGTATTCGCTGCGGAAGGTTTTATGCTGTAGGGTAATGGCTATTCCTTCGTTTTAGAAGGCAGCGTCAGTTAAAAAGCGTTTTAAGTGGAGCAATCATGGGCGGAGAAATTTTTAATGCGGCAATTTTGCCCTTTGTGCTAGTTCTAGTAGGGCTTGGGTTGGGCTATTTGCTTTTAAAGCTGACACCAGAAGAAGATTAGACTTTTTACATCGATCAGCACAAATACTGAGAACCCCGCTGGATAAATCCAGCGGGGTTCTCATAAGCTATCTGCTAAACATTAAACCGGAATAGCATCACGTCGCCTTCTTGAACGACATATTCTTTGCCTTCACTGCGCACCCAACCTTTCTCTTTCGCGGCGGGTGTGGAGCCTGCGGCTACGATGTCTTTGTAAGAAACAGTCTCAGCGCGGATGAAGCCCCGCTCAAAATCAGTATGGATGACCCCAGCCGCTTGAGGGGCCTTCATGCCAGCATGAATCGTCCAAGCCCTCGTCTCTTTTGGCCCCGTGGTGAAGTAGGTTCGTAACCCCAGTAGCTCATAGCTGGCGCGGATGAGGGACTGTAGCCCCCCTTCTTGAACCCCCAAAGATTCTAAAAAGTCTTTGCGGTCTGCTTCGGGGAGATCGACGAGTTCGGCCTCAACTTGGGCTGACACAACCGCAACTTGAGCCTGATCCTGCGCCGCGATTTTGCGAACCTGCTCGACCCAGTCGTTTCCGGTTGCTAGGTCATCTTCAGAGACGTTGGCTGCATAAATAATGGGCTTGAGGGTCAAAAGCCCCAGCAAGCGCACAGCTTCTAGTTCTTCTTCGTTTAAGTCAACCTGACGCGCGGGCTTGCCTTCGTTGAGGGCAGCAGATACTTTTTCGAGGGCGGCGAGTTCTAGCTGGGCTTCTTTGCTGGTACGGGCCAGTTTACGGGTGCGCTCGATCCGCTTATCAATCTGTGCGAGGTCTGATAGGGCGAGTTCTAGGTTAATAACCTCAATATCGCGGGTCGGGTCAACGGAACCAGAGACGTGGATAATGTCGTCATCGTCAAAGCAGCGCACGACGTGGGCGATCGCATCTACTTCCCTAATATTGGCCAAAAACTGATTCCCCAGACCTTCGCCTTGGCTGGCTCCCTTAACTAACCCTGCAATGTCTACAAACTCAACGCGCGTGGGCACAATCTCCTCAGATTTAGAAATATCGGCAAGTACCTGAAGGCGATCGTCAGGGACGGAGACAATGCCGACGTTTGGCTCAATGGTACAAAACGGAAAATTTGCCGCTTCTGCTTTGGCGTTTGCCACAAGGGCATTAAATAATGTTGACTTACCAACATTCGGAAGACCCACAATCCCAGCTTTCAGCATTGATCACTCTTTATGTTTTCACTAATTATATGGGTTGGGCTGCATTGCCAAAATAGACAGAAGTTGAGCTTGCCATATCTGGCTTGCCATATCTGACTTACAGCTTAGGTGTCCAGAACTCGAGGTCTTGAAACCAGCCAAAGTCTCGGTAGTTGAGAGTCCAAACCGGACATTTAAGCGTTTGCGCCAACAAAACCACCGAAGCATCTTCGAGAGAACCACCCCACTTTGGGATTCGGCTGAGGACAATGGCGATCGCCTCTGTTTCTGCAAGGCCGACAGGCAGAATGGTCATCGTCATCATCTGCTTCAATACTGCCCTAGCCACTTGGGGCGAGTCTCGGTAGCATAAGAGCTTAAAGACCTCGAAAACAATTGGTAATGGGGCAATCAACTCAACATTTTCTTGCGCCAACTGGGTAAACCCTCGCGTGGCATCTGCATGGGCGACATCCTTGGGCGCTACCAGGGCATAAAGTGGTCCAGCATCTAGTAGTAATCGAAACGACATAGGGTATGGCGGTCAGTCCTAAACCGTTTGCTCTCGATTGGTATCGTCTGTGGGTGGGGCGTTGTGAGCAATTCCCGCAATTTTTAAGAGCGCTGCTGCGGCATTCTCCCGATTGAATCTAACCTCTAATGCATCTTGAATTAGATTGGATAAGGTTGCGTCAGGGTTTTCCTGCAAATAGTCTTGCAAACGTTTTTCAAGCTGATCGTTCAGGTAAACCGTGGTCTTTAGAGCCATAAATAAATTTACCTACTTTTTGCATACTCATACTAGCAAAAGATTAGGCGGGTGAGTGTAGACCGACTCAGCGCTATAAAACCGCGATACACTCCAAGTGGTTCTTGAAAACTGGCTCAAACGATTATGCACGCACTATCCATCCCCACTTGGATGATCCATATTTCGAGCGTGATTGAATGGGTTGCGGCAATTTGGCTGATCTGGCTTTAT
>JANNDV010000304.1:0-6066 GCA_031387975.1 Acaryochloridaceae cyanobacterium OTE_75_metabat_521
TAGAGAACCCTGCCATCAGTCAGGCGATCGCCCGTGGTCCGGTGGCGCACTTTGAAATTTTGAAGCAAATCGGTGAAAACGGCGGCGGCTTTTTTGCCATCAACGCCGCCCATCCGTTTGAAAATCCGAGTCCTTTCACAAACCTGCTTCAGACGGTAGGGATGGTCATGATTCCCTCGTCGTTTATCTATACCTACGGCGTTATTGCCAACAACCGCAAGCAGGCTTGGCTGGTCTATGGCATGGTACTGGCGATCGCCATTGGCTTCATCATCATTAGCGCCATAGGTGAATACAACGGCAATCCGGCGGTGAATACACTGCTGGGCGGTCAAGCCCCTAACTTAGAAGGCAAAGAAGTACGGTTTGGCTGGGCGCAATCTGCCCTGTTTTCAGTGCTGACCACAGGCACGATGACGGGCGCGGTCAATAGTCTGCACGATTCTTTTATGCCCAGTGGGGGCTTTGTCACCCTTTCTGATATGTTTTTGCAGATTATTTGGGGCGGACAGGGCACTGGAACAGCCTATCTATTTACCTACATGATTTTGGCGGTGTTTGTGACAGGACTGATGGTAGGCCGCACGCCAGAGTTTTTGGGACGCAAGATTGAGAAGCGCGAGGTGGTACTCGCCAGCTTCTTGCTGCTGCTGGTTCACCCGATCGCCATTTTAATTCCAGGCGCAATTACCCTCGCTTTCTCCGATCAGTTGGGGGGCATCAGTAACCCTGGTTTCCACGGGCTGGCACAGGTGATTTATGAGTACGCTTCAGCCGCCGCCAACAATGGGTCTGGGTTTGAGGGGTTAGGAGATTCCCAGCCGTCGTCCTTTGCGATCGCCGCTGGTGCGCCCCCCACGGCCACTGCCCTCTGGTGGAACCTGAGCACCTGCTTTAGTTTACTAATGGGGCGCTATGTCCCCATTACGGCGCTGCTGCTGTTGGCAGACAGTATGTCTCGTAAGCAGCCCGTCCCCATGACCACAGGCACCCTTCGCACCGACACCGGACTCTTTATTGGCGTAACCGGAGGCGTAATTTTGATTCTGGGTGCCCTGACCTTCTTCCCCATTCTGGCCCTTGGCTCCATTGCCGAAGCCTTTCAAATTGCCAAAGGGATTGGATAAACAATGCAAGCTCCACAAGACTTTAAAACGCCTCGAATGCCTAGCGGGAAGCGGGAAACTCGCAGGCACACGCCCAAAGCCAACATGAGCGGACTTTATCAAAGAGCCGTTCGAGAAGCATTTATTAAGCTCGACCCGCGCACGACAGTCAAAAACCCCGTGATGTTTATCGTGTGGGTGGGCACCATTGTGACTGCGCTTGTCACAATAGATCCCAATCTATTTGGAACCGTCCAAGCGGATCCTGGAGAACAGCGGATTCTCAACGGATTAATTACGCTGATTCTGTTTTTTACGCTGGTGTTTGCTAACTTTGCCGAAGCGGTTGCAGAAGGGCGCGGCAAAGCCCAGGCCGATTCTTTGCGCTCCACTCGATCTGAGGCGATCGCCCGTAAGCTTCTCCCCGACGGCACCATTCAAGAAATTAGCTCCACCGAACTGCGGCGTGGCGATCAGGTGAAGGTAATTGCGGGAGACATGATTCCAGCTGACGGTGAGGTCATTAAGGGCGTGGCATCAGTCGATGAATCTGCCATTACAGGGGAATCGGCTCCGGTGCTAAAGCAGCCAGGAACTGATATTGCTAGTTCGGTAACGGGCGGCACGCGAATTCTTTCCGATGAGCTTATTCTCAATATCACCTCTGACCCAGGCCAAGGCTTTATTGACCGGATGATTGCCCTCGTAGAAGGAGCCGAGCGCAGCAAAACCCCGAACGAAATTGCCCTGACGGTGTTGCTGACGGTACTAACACAGGTATTTTTGATTGTGGTTGCCACGGTGTCGCCTCTCGCTAATTATGTACAGGCACCCACCACAATCGCTATTCTGATTTCGCTGCTAGTGGCGCTTATTCCCACCACCATCGGCGGGCTGCTGAGTGCAATCGGCATTGCGGGGATGGATCGGGTCGCGCAGTTTAACGTGATTGCAACTTCAGGCCGTGCGGTGGAAGCCTGTGGTGACATTAACACCCTAGTGCTTGATAAGACAGGAACCATCACCCTTGGCAATCGCTTGGCGGCTGAGTTCATTGCAGTGAATGGTCACAGCGTTGAGCAAGTGGCGCAGATTGCTTTAGATGCCAGCATTTTTGACGAAACCCCAGAGGGTAAGTCCATCGTGCTGCTTGCCGAACAGGAGCATCAGGCAAAAACGACCTTTGATCCGGCACAAGCCGAAGGGGTAGAGTTTTCTGCTAGAACCCGCATGAGCGGCACTAACTTACCCGATGGTAAAGAAGCTCGAAAAGGTGCGGTGGATGCAGTGAAGGGCTTTGTGCGATCGCGCGGTGGCACAATCCCCGACCAGCTAGACGCAGCCTACGAAAAAGTCTCACGATTAGGCGGCACCCCCCTTGCCGTCTGCCAAGATAACGACATCTACGGCGTGATTTACCTCAAAGATATTGTGAAGCCAGGACTGCGAGAACGCTTTGACCAGCTCCGTCGCATGGGGGTGAAAACCATCATGCTTACAGGTGATAACCGCATTACGGCCTCGGTAATTGCCCAAGAAGCGGGGGTAGATGACTTTATCGCAGAAGCCACCCCAGAAGACAAAATTGCCGTCATTCGCAAAGAGCAATCTGAAGGCAAACTGGTTGCGATGACGGGGGACGGCACCAATGATGCCCCAGCGCTTGCCCAAGCCAACGTAGGCGTTGCCATGAACTCCGGTACCCAGGCCGCAAAAGAGGCCGCCAATATGGTGGATTTAGACTCTGACCCCACCAAGCTGATTGATTTAGTCACCATCGGCAAGCAGCTTTTGATTACGCGGGGTGCATTAACGACCTTTTCGATCGCCAATGATATTGCTAAATACTTCGCCATTATCCCTACGATCTTTGCAGCAGCGGGGATTGGCTCGCTAAATATTATGGGGCTAAAAAGTCCGCAGTCTGCGATCGTTTCGGCGCTGATCTATAACGCCCTCATTATTCCGGCGCTGATTCCGTTGGCGCTAAAGGGGGTTCAGTTTCGACCGCTGAGCGCCGATCAGTTACTACGCCGCAATATTTTTATCTACGGCGTGGGTGGGGTGGTTGCGCCTTTTATTGCCATCAAGATTATTGATGTATTGATTCCGTTTTCGTAGGTAGAAGAGGGCGCAAGCCTTGCACCCCTACAGAACGTTCTGTTTTTGCCTTGCTCTAAACAAAAATCGCTATGAAACACAATTTCTTTCGCCCACGACTTCTATTGCCTCAATCTCCTGGTTCAGTGTTAGAAACAGCCGCCATTATTTGGGAAGAAGGGCGTCGCAAAGAGCTACCGCGCTATCTGTTTTTAGGGCTATGTTTCAATCTAATTTTGGCTCCTGCCGTCTTTGCCGCAACGGGGGGCGACTTATCTAAGGTTCAGGCGTACTGGCTGGCGGGGTTAGGTCTAGTCACCGTTTCTCTATCCATCTACTTATTCTTTGTCATGTTTGTACCGGAGAAATTCTAATGAGTCTTGCCCGTGAAGCCAGTCGAGCTGTCCGATCTACCCTCGTGCTTTGGGTGATTACAGCGATTGTTTATCCCTTTGTGATGATTGCCTTTGGGCAAATTGTGTTTCCGTTTCAGGCTAACGGCAGCCTGCTTAAAAATGCGCAAGGTCGGGTGATTGGCTCTGCCTTAATTGGTCAACCCTTTACCAGCGATCGCTATTTCAACAGCCGCCCTAGCACCACCAGCTACAGCACTGCCGACCCAAAAAAGGACGATGCTGGTGTGCTTAAAACAGGTGTCTCTGGGGCCAGTAACCTAGCGCCCAGTAACCCAGCTTTGCTAGACCGAATTAAGGGGAAAGTGGATGTTGACCCGAAAAAAGCGATTGAGGGAGACATCCCTAGGTTGCAAAAAGCAGGCGTTAAACCTACAGCAGACTTGGTTTATACCTCTGGCTCCAGTCTAGACCCACACATTAGTCCTGAAGGGGCGATCGCCCAGATCCAGCGGGTTGCAAAAGCGCGGAACCTTCAGGCACCACAATTAGAAACGTTAATTCGGCAAAATACGGATGGAAGATTCTTAGGCACTTTTGGCGAGCCTGGTGTGAATGTTTTAAAACTGAACCTTGCGCTGGATGGGATGCAAACTAAACGTTCATGATATTTTCATCATTATTTTTTAAAGCAATGAGTGAAATGTGCCTGATCACCCCATAAAACAAGACCCTGACTTTATAGTCAGGGTCTTAACTCAAAAAGTTTTTGACACAAACTAATTGCTTAAACCCCATAGATTAGTCAATCCAGAATTATTATAAAACCAATCTTTTTCTTGCTGACGGGAAGTAACACCTACGTAACCTACAGCAGTACTTTCAGATTTGCACTGGTTGTCCATGCTTACCTTCGTGCTTTCTACAGAAATCGATTGTCTGTTGCTGGTTGAATGAAAAGGCATATCCATCACTCCCATCGGGGAACTTAGTAGATCCATCATAAGACATCCCAACTTTGTTTATATAGTATGCCCTGGCAGAGGGTATTGCAATCAGACCGAGAAAGATACCTGTCCTAGTCCCAGAGCAATATTGCAAGGCTGCTTTGGCTGCATACCAGATAAGCCATTGTCCAAGGGGTTCAATGATCCTTGCCGCACCTTGCACAGTCTCAAGATGCAAAATGTTAAGAAGTTGATGATCTAACCCTTGAATATCGTCAGGATGATCGACTTCAGGCTGAGGCTGCATTTCATATCTTATAAGCCCCTTAATACTACCATCATAGGAGATCTTAACGACTTGTTGCCAGTCTGGATCAGTAATACTAAGGATGTGCGACCAAGGAAAGCCAAGGGCTGAAGGCAATTCAGCCAGCATTACACTTGAAAGCTCATTTAAAAGGGCAGATTTAGTTTGTCCAACAGGGTCTACAACAGGAACCCTTCAATCTCCAATCGAAAACAAAAGCTAACTCCCTTCAACACACGACTTAAGTATGGCTGGTAGATTTCTCTATTGCCAATACGGGTTAAATCTCTTTTAATGTACCCTTCTCCATGCCCACAACAGCAAATCAAACCGCAAAATCACCGTAAATAGTTCGATTACGTCAACTCTTCTGGCATGAAAAAATGCCACTAACTCCAGTCCATAACGAAGCAAACCATGCATCATCCATCTGCTGATCGGCTCTATCCCCAAACATTCCGCCGTGGCAAGCACAAAATCTTCATCGGCATGGCTCCTGGTGTGGGTAAAACCTACAAAATGCTCGAAGAAGCCCATCTGCTTAAACAGGCAGGAATCGATGTCGTTATTGGGGTACTAGAAACCCACGGACGTAAAGAAACCGCCGCGAAAGCAGAAGGACTTGAACTTATCCCCAGAACCACCCTCGGAGAACTGGGACTGCTTGAAATGGATACTGAAGGCATACTAGGGCGATCGCCTCAACTCGCCCTAGTAGACGAACTCGCCCACACCAATGTCCCTGGCTCCCAACGCGAAAAACGCTACCAGGACGTTGAGATTATTCTTAATGCCGGAATTGATGTGTACTCCACCGTCAATATTCAGCACCTAGAAAGCCTTAATGACCTCGTGGCAAGAATTACAGGCGTTGTCGTGCGAGAGCGCATCCCCGATCGCCTTTTAGAAACCGCTGACCAAGTGGTGGTAGTAGACGTAACGCCAGAAACCTTAGAACAGCGATTACTAGAGGGCAAAATCTATGCCCCTAACAAAATTCAGCAGTCTTTAGAAAACTTTTTTCAACGCCGCAACCTCATTGCCTTAAGAGAACTGGCCCTCAGAGAAGTTGCAGACACCGTTGAAGACGAAGCCAACGATCTCCCCCTGACTGGACAGATCTGTCACATCCATGAGCGTGTGCTGGTCTGTCTCTCCACCTATCCCAATTCAGTTCAGCTTTTGCGGCGAGGGGCACGTCTTTCAAACTATATGAACGCGCCACTGTATGCGATCTTTGTGGATGCCTCTGA
>JANNDV010000305.1:0-6572 GCA_031387975.1 Acaryochloridaceae cyanobacterium OTE_75_metabat_521
GATACAGCGTAAATCGCTCGGTCGTACTAAGATGGCGCTCTGCTCATGGGGGTGTCCTTTGTTGTGGTAAACATCAGACTATCCCTATGAGTCCCTTATGGAAAGACTTCTAGGTGTTGCACTTCACATTTGAATCGGCGAACTCTGACCAACCTCGACCCGTCAAGTTGTATTCAAGCGACATTGCCATAAGCCTAAAAACACTTTTATTAATCTAATTCAGCGGGGCAAATACGCTGCTGGCGGTGCCCAGTTCGCTAATGCTGATGCAGCGCTGACCCTCAATTTGCTGAAGGTAGCGTTTTTCTTGGTAATAGAGCCGCTTCAGCTCATCCAGCTCTTGAAAACACCGATTCTCTTCTGCCAATAGCACATCCGCTTCATCCGATGCCTCATCCAACATTTGGGCAAGGTAGGCATCGAGCATCGGTCGCTGCTCGTACTCGCGGCTGGCTTCTTTAAGCGCAGCCTGAAGCAGTTCCAAAACGTGACGGCAGCGCTTCTCACAGGCGATGCGCTCTAGGGTAGCAACGGCAGTACGAATAGAGAGCGTGGGCCTCAGAATTTCAATCTCGGTGGCTTCATTGAGCTGCATGAGGTGGTAGACCTGCTGCATTTCTTGGGCGTGCTGGGTGCAGAGATCTTGGAGTGCATCCATTAGGTCTACTTCCGCAGGGTTAGGCTCTAGTTCTGGGTGCGCGAGGGGTTCTACCGTATCTTCTGGCTGTTCCTCAATGCCCAACACCTGCCGCCACAGAAAACGATGATGAGAGAACGTAAATTCTAAATCTCGCTGCCGTAATGCTTCTTTAACATCCTGACGGTGGTACGGGCAGTGCAGATAAATCCGCAAAAGCTGGGCTTCCGCTGCTTCACGCAGGCTGTAGTCAGCGGGGCGCTGCCACTTTTGCGATCGCCCATGCCAGCGCTGCCCCCGCACCTGTTGCCGTAGCGCATCTTCAATTTGTAGGGTTTGACGAGCATCTCCTTGGCTAATCAGCTCGGCGCAGCGATGAATATAGTGCGTCCGCAGGGTAGCGTTGGGGAGTTTGCCCAGTAGCTGCACAACCGTCTGGGTCGCCGCCTGAAACTGATCCGATTCTCGTAAATCTTTCCCCGCTAGCGCGGATTGGATTTGCCAGTCCAGCCACAGCGGAGCCGTTTCGACGAGCTGCTGATAGGCGCTATTAGAGCGCTCTTTGAGAAACTCATCCGCGTCTTTGCCATTGGGCAAGTTCAGCACTCGAAGCTGCACTTCGCCCCGCAGCGCGAGATCTTCAACCTCAGAAATGGCGCGTTCTGCGGCTTTTTGACCTGCCTTGTCCGCGTCAAAGTTGAGGATAATCTGCTTTGATTCTGTGTAGCGCAAGAGCTGCCGAATTTGGGCAGAAGCTAGGGCAGTCCCCATTGAGGCCACAACATTCGTGATGCCTGCCCCGTGCAGCGCAATCACATCAAAATACCCTTCCACCACAATCGCCCGATCCTGTTTGATGATCGCCTTCCGTGCCTTATCAAGGCCAAACAAAATTTGTCCTTTATTGAACAGATCGGTTTCAGGAGAGTTGAGATACTTGGGTTCTTCGTTGGTAAGGGTGCGGCTACCAAACCCCACAATGCGGCTCTGCTGATCGTGGATCGGAATCATCAGGCGATCGCGGAATCGATCGTAATAGGTTTTCTGGCTTTGGCCCTGCTGGTTCTGGCGCGGCACAATCAGCCCCGCTTTTTCAACCAGCTCAGCAGAAATGCCTTTTTGGTCTACAAAGTACCTGTAAAGCGTTTCCCAACCCCCAGGCGCGTAGCCAAGCTGAAAATGCTGAAGGGTGTCTTCAGTCAGACCGCGCTTTTGCTTAACGTAGGTGAGGGCGTGCTGTCCGCTGGGCTGTCGGAGGGAATGCTCATAGAACTGGGCGGCGATCGCCATGACCTCATAAAGCTGCTCCTTGAGAGAAATCTGTCGCTGAAGTTCTTGGCGCTCCTCTTGGGCAAGGGTTTGGACTGGAACCTGATAGCGCTGAGCCAGGTCTAAAACAACTTCACTAAAAGACTGTTTGCGCAGCTCCATCAAAAACTTATAGACATTCCCCCCCGCCCCGCAGCCAAAGCAGTAGTAAAACTGCTTCTCAGGACTCACGCTAAAGCTAGGAGATTTGTCATCATGGAACGGGCAGGAACCCACAAATCCGCGACCCTGCTTACGCAGTACCACATGCTCCGCCACCACATCCACGATGTCGGCAGCCTGACGCACCTGCTCAATAGTTTCAGGGTGAAGGCGGGGGGAGGACATGACTAAAAATTAAGCGCCAGCTCTCGTAGAATCACTTCATCAGTTTAGAGGGTAAATCTGTGGTTGTCAGACAGCACCGCACAATTCAAAAAAAACGCTTCCGGTGGTCTTATGTAGCGGCTGGCGGTGCCATTAGCTTACTGGTAGCTGCTTTGGGGCTGTGGATGGCTTACCCCACGCTCACTTATAAAGGGGTTCCGGTTCGTATTCTGGTTCATTTTTTAGAGGATGCACAAGCCCGTAGCGCCTATTTCGCAAGGAACAAAAAGGGACTCCATGATCGCCTCAAAGTGCTAGGGATAGAGGAGCAAATCAAAGATTTCTACCGTCCTCAATTTAAAGATGAACGGGCGTTAGACCTCCACATTCATCAACTTTTGTTTAACAACACGGGCTACATCGGGGCAGCCTACGCGGTTGATATGGATGGTCAGCTCATTGCTAAACCAACGCTAACGCCGGAGTTTTGGCGCTGGTTTGAGTTAGCAAAACGGCTTCAGCTTGTGAGCGATCAAGAAATGGAAAACGGTGAACCTTTCATCATCACCCCTCAAGGAAGTCGGGTGCCCTACACAATCATTTCAGAGCTTTACCCCATTGCCGATCTAGAAAAGTGGGCGGCGGCTTCACAACCATTGCCCTAGACCGATTCAGCCATTGTTGATTTATTATGCTGATCTATTGTTAATCAACATCAACACCAAGCTCTCGCAGCTTTGCAGACAGTGCTTCGGCGCGTTTATATTCTGCTTCGGCGCGTTGATGTTCTTGGTCAGCGCGGTGGCGTTCTTGCTCGGTTTGTTCTGCACTCCACAGCAGTAAATTGCCCAAATTGTCCCACCAGCGCAGCCAGCTTGTGGTTTGCCCTAAACGCTCCCCTGACCAAACGCCCAGCCATAGATCTAAAGCAGAAATGTAAAATCGCCCCTCGGCATTGGGGGTTTGCGAGACATACTGCCCATGTTCTAACGCTCGGACTTCTAAGTTGGTTTCGTAGGGATCGTAGGTGACATAGATCGGCACCTGCAAAATTTGTTCATAGAAGTGGAGTTTGCCGTAGGGTGGCGTGGCGCGTACCGACAGTTCGCCACCATCCTCGTCGGACAGAAATTCCATGACGATGGCAACGGGCGCGCCTTCTAGATTAGGGGTATAGCTACGGCGGATTGTTCCTTCTGCGACGGGATGCACTTGGGGCGCGTAAAGCCAGTCGGGGGCTTTGACCACTATTTTTTTGTTAACTGTGGCAACGAGGCCAAAGTTAGAAACGATGAGCATCGTAGGCTGGATACGTCCGGCAGCTCCAAGGGCATCGGTGAGCGCGGCGGCAAGAAGAGGCTGCTGAAGGTTTTCCACGGGGTCATCAGGTAACACAAAGCTTGCTGGAAGCGCTTCCCAGGTCACGGTGGGGGTGACTGTTCTGGATGGAATTTGAAGGACCATTGGCTTGCTCTCGACCAGAGGTGTGCTGAGCGTTGAGGCGATAATTCTGTTTAGTCTTGATAGGACGGCCCATAGGCAGTCTGAGGGTTACTGCCCCGCATCGACTGACTCCGAGCCTTTGCTTCAGCCGCGCTATTTTTGAGTGCCTGGAGCCGCGCTTCGATTTGCTTACGCTTACGTTTGTTGGGCGCTTGCTCCGTTAGTATTTTAAGCGCGCTGCCAAGGCTCTTATAAGCGTTGGGCAAGGTATAGCCAAAGCGGGTGGCAAGGGCGATCGCCTTTTCATCCGCAGCCGTCGCGTGTTCTAGGGCATTCTGAGAATTGTTGCGCTGATAGAGCCGCCAGCCGGAAAAGCCACATAGTCCCATCGCTAACACCAGCAGCAGGCCATCCTGTACCCATAATTCGCCCACTGCGCCGCCTAAGCCAATGGCAAGCGCCGCCATTTCCCAACCATCTCTAGGGATAGTGTCATTTTGGATGCGAGCCACCTCATGCCAAAACATGAGATTGCGCTGGTCTTTTGCCAACTGTTCCCAGCGCACCAAGTTAATTTGCACTTCAACCTGGTCTTTCCCAATTTCTTCGCAGGTAATTAGCGGAGGGTTGCTGGCGGTATTGGCTTCTACCGTCACCCAGCTTTGCAACTCTGGCGGTAAGAGCGTCCGTAACCGACGCAGCTCACTCATTTCGGCCCGTGCATTAGAAGTTGCAAAGGATGACATACCTGTAGTCCACCAATTATGACTTAAAGCGTTTACCTAATATAAGGAGTATAACGGGCGAACCCCCTCTCTTCCCACTCAAGGCAGTACAGATTACCCGCCATTGTGTTTGGGCTTAAGCGTCTAAAAGATTGCCCTTACTCATATTCGCCATAACAATAGAGAGAGTCTGTACGCTGAATCTCAATATGACACCACAATGGCAGGGGCTGCTCCAAAATGTAGGAATCTGGAAAGGGTCTTTTACAAACCTGACACCAGAAGGCATTCAGCTTAAAGAGACGCCCAGCGAAGTTATCCTGCGTCTCTCTGAAGATGAAAAGACGGTGTTCTTTTCGCTCCAGCGTGAAGCCTCGACCGAGGTAAAGCTGCAATTTAACTATCCTGGCCCTGGGCTTCAGGTGCCTTTTTTTGAAAACGGGTGTTTTTCTCAAGGCTCACTGCAACACGCGCCCTATACGCAGTTTGGGGCTGAGTTTGCGCTCATTGAAGGCGATCGCCGTCTCCGTCTGGTTCAGCTTTTTGACCAAGGCACCACACTCACCAGCCTCACCCTCATTCGCGAAAATCGTGCAGACAGCTCGGTTCAATCCCCCCCCCTAACCGTCGATGCCTTGCTGGGCACCTGGCAAGGGGAAGCCATTACGCTTTATGCCGACTATCGCTCACCCGATGTAACGCCAACGCGTCTTAAGGTAGAACGTTTGGGCGATCGCCTCACCCAAACGATCCAGTTTGGCAGCCGCAGCATTCAATCCTCAGCTCAAATTAAAGAGAATGTTTTGCACTTTAAAGACGGCGCTCAATCCATGCAGCTTCTGTGTTTACCAGGAGGAGCCTCGGCGCTGGTTCCTCAGCAGATTGAGCCACGTACCCCTTTTGTGATCGAGACAGGGTGGCTGATAGAACCCAATTTGCGAAAGCGTCTGGTGCGCAATTATAGCGATCGCGGGGAATGGATCAGCATCACGCTAGTGACTGAAACTAGAATTTAGCCCTCAAAGCCAAAGTGGCGACTTAGGGCTTGGGTTGACTATTATGAGGAGCCTTGGGTCACGGCACCGATTAATTCTTGAATTTAAGCCACAATTCATAGTCAGATGGGGGAAATCTTTGTCAGAATGTGTGCAGCACCTTGATAGGCCAGGGGGATCGACCAAAATGCAGCACCAGCAAAGCCCCAAATGTGTGGGTTGACTTAAGCACATTCAAAATCAGCATTCTAAAAAATCCATAAAATCGGTTATCCCGATCCTCACAACACCATGGTTGAAAAAGCAGCAGCACCTGGGGAAAGACAGACTATTACCGACAATTTAGAAAAACTGCTCTACATTCTGCCACCCGATTTACGCGATCGCCTCCAAAACCATCCCCAAAAAGATGCCCTCATTGAGGTCGTGCTAGACCTAGGCCGTGAACCCGAAGCGCGGTTCACCAATACCGCAGAGCGATTGTCTACGACCGTCGTCACCCGTGAAGAACTTGACTACTGCATTAGCCAAGTCGGTCACTTTAGCGGCGATAACCGTGCAGGCATTGAGCGCACCCTCCACCGCATTAGCGCCATGCGCAACCGCCAAGACGCCATCATTGGGCTAACCTGTCGGGTGGGGCGCGCCGTCTTTGGCACCACCCTCATGATCCGTGACCTCATTGAAAGCGGACGCTCGATTTTGCTATTGGGTCGCCCTGGCGTGGGCAAAACCACCGCCCTACGGGAAATTGCCCGAGTCCTCGCCGATGAACTCAATAAGCGCGTGGTGATTATTGACACCTCCAACGAAATTGCAGGGGATGGCGACGTCCCTCACCCTGCGATCGGTCGCGCCCGGCGGATGCAGGTGGCGCGACCAGAGCTACAGCATCAGGTCATGATTGAGGCCGTGGAAAACCACATGCCAGAAGTGATTGTGATTGATGAGATTGGGACGGAACTAGAGGCGATCGCCGCCCGTACCATCGCCGAACGCGGTGTACAGCTCATCGGCACCGCCCACGGCAACCATCTCGACAACCTCATGAAAAATCCAACCCTCTCGGATTTAATTGGCGGCATCCAGTCCGTCACCCTGGGCGATGATGAGGCAAGACGGCGGGGCACCCAAAAA
>JANNDV010000310.1:0-4430 GCA_031387975.1 Acaryochloridaceae cyanobacterium OTE_75_metabat_521
TGCACGAAAGTTGCCACGATTATCTACATGGGCAAGGCATTAGCCTAGAATGTCGGGAGCCGGATGCAGTGAAAGTTGCACGTCCAGATCTAACTGGGAGGGGCGGAGTTTCATCACTCCCCTCGACCCAAACAGTTTCCACAGCTCAGTCGTGATGAGATTCGGCGTATGTTTGGCTTAAGCGAACTCAGAGAAACGAAAGTCTATCAAGAAGCCTTGCAAGAGGGTCGTCAAGAAGGTGAGCAATCAGGTCTTCTCAAAGGTGAGCAATTAATTGTCCTTCGCCAACTCACGCGCCGTATCGGTGACGTGTCTCCAGAACTGCGATCAAAAATCCAAGCCTTGTCTCTCCCTCAACTTGAGGCATTGGGTGAAGCACTACTAGATTTTTCAGCACCTAGCGATTTGGTTAACTGGTTAGAGTGCTGATTCGTCATGGAGTGCGAACAGCACTGCAAATGTATGACTTAGGCGATCGCCTGATATTTCAACTACCTATTAAGGCTGCAAGATATGACTAAACCTAATGGGCGGTGAGGGGCTCGAACCCCCGACATTCTCGGTGTAAACGAGACGCTCTACCAACTGAGCTAACCGCCCTTGCGTATTCATCAACGCGGATAATAATATAGCAAACATTAGTCGCCTTTGCACAGTCCTTTTTAATATTTCCATGCCCAGCGGTGCCACCCATGATCGCATTACCCTCATCAGCCTACCGATCGTAACGGGTCTAACGCTGTGTGCCAGCCGCAGCGCCAGCATCACCCTTAGCCTAGCGGGCAGCTTTTTATTCAGCGGACTTATGTTTGGGCCAGACCTAGATATTTATTCTGTGCAGTTTAAGCGTTGGGGTATGCTGCGCTGGATTTGGCGACCATACCAAAAAAGTATGCGTCACCGCTCTTGGCTCTCCCATGGGCTTATCATTGGCACACTCCTTCGCTTAGCTTATTTAGGCTGCTGGGTGGCACTGGGTGCCGCGATCTGGAATGGGGTTGTGATGCTCAATCATGGGTCAATTTGGTCTTGGCACAGTATTCAAACGCAGATCCAGCCGTTTGCTTTTCAGTATTTCTGGCAAGGGATGGCAATCTTAGCAGGGCTAGAATTAGGCGCATTGAGCCATTCTTGGAGCGACGTGGTTGGCTCCACCTGGAAAAAGTGGCGTAAACCCCATCGAAAACGTCGTCCTTAACGCTTCAGACAAAACGTCTAGGGTACGATGGGCTGATAGCATTTACCCCATTCACCCTTGTCTATGAATACTTTGGATAACAAAGCAGGGCTTGAAGTTATTGCCGCTTCTCAACTGTCAAGGGAATTTAATCCAGATGGTTTGCCTGTTCTAATTACCCAAATTGAAAGGCATGAGCATTTAGAAACACTGGTGGATTGGCTGTCTGCGCAAGGATTACTCGCTCAGGTGCTAACCCTCATTTCTCCCAATACTGGAAACACGTTTACCCAGTCTGGCTCAGACCTTCTCACCCTAAAAGATCAGATATTCCCGCTTCAGGCTTATGTTTCGGCTCAACGCTCACCCCAGCTCTTACCTCAGACAGACGGTTGGAGCGCTAGCATCGCCCTCCAACCGCTCATTGCAACGGTCGCCCAACTGCGTAACCCCGAAGGGGGCTGTCCGTGGGATCTCGCACAAACCCCAGAAACCCTCATTCCTTACATCATCGAAGAAGCCTACGAAACCGTCGATGCCATTCGACAGGGAGATGTCAGTGCGATCGCAGATGAACTGGGCGATCTCCTGTTACAGGTTGTGCTTCAGTCCCAGATTGCCAGCGAAACCCAGCAGTTTTCATTTATTGAAGTTGCCAATGGCATTACGCAGAAGTTGATTCGCCGTCATCCCCACGTTTTTGGTGACGTAAGAGTCAACAGCGTTGAAGAAGTTCACGCCAACTGGGAGCAGATCAAAGCCGCAGAAAAGGGTGAATCCCCTGGGCAAACTGTTCCCCTAAGCCAAAAACTAGAGCGCTATACGCGGCGGCTACCACCCCTGATGGCAGGGCTTAAGCTTTCAGAAAAAGCTGCTGCTGCTGGGTTTGAATGGCCTGATATGGATGGCGTATGGGCGAAATTCTATGAGGAGTTAGCCGAATTTCAAGAGGCATTGCTGAAGGGCGATCGCGCCGAGCAAGAAGCCGAACTGGGCGACCTACTATTTACGCTCATCAACATTGCGCGCTGGTGTCAAATTGACCCAGCCGCAGCGCTCCATCTTACCAACCTAAAGCTCATTCAACGCATTAGCGCCATTGAGCAAAAAATGGAAAAACCTTTAACGGAGCATTCTCCCGAAGAAATAGATGCACTTTGGCAAGCTGTTAAAAAAGCCTTAAAAACCCAAGCGGAACCCTTGGCTAAAGAAGCTTAGGATCGTGGATTAAATAACCTCCAGAATTAAGCTTTTTGCGGTTTGGCTGTGTAATTCCATTCTGGCAGGTAAGGATCGTGGATTAAATAGGGCTTGCTGAAAAAGGTTAGAACATAAGAGTTTCAGTCGATCTGTGGGAAAAAGGAGTTGAAAAGTGCAAGAAAAAAGGGAGAAAATAGTCAAAACCCTTGCATATGAGTCGGCATGTATCGGACTTCACCCCCAGGCCAACTGTCCTTTGAGGACTTCTACCTGCCGTTTGGCGGCAAATTGTCCAGTGACAATCGGTGGGTAAAACTGTCGAAGCTCATCTCGTGGGAAACAGTAGAAGCAAATTATGCCGAACAGTTTAGTCCCACGATGGGGGCACCCGCCAAATCGTTTCGAGTCGCATTAGGAACCCTCATCATCAAAGAGAAGCTGGGAACCAGCGACGAAGAGACCGTGGAGCAGATCCGCGAGAATCCATACTTGCAATACTTTTTGGGATTTAGCGAATACCGCGATGAAGCGCCTTTTGACCCATCCATGCTGGTACACTTTCGCAAACGCCTGAGTTTTGAGCTAGTGGGTCAGGTGAATGAAGCGGTCGTCCAAGAAATGCTTGGTGTGGAGAAAGTTTCGTCTGATGCTCAGACGACCGCATCCAGTGAACCGGCACCTAAATCAGACCACCATGATGATGAACCACCCTTGCCTAATCAAGGACAGCTCATTCTAGATGCCACCTGTGCCCCTGCGGACATTCGTTATCCGACCGATTTGAGTCTCTTGAATGAGGCCAGAGAGAATAGCGAAGATATCCTTGATGCGCTGTACGCCCAAGTAAGCGAGCAGTTTAAGACCAAGCCTCGCACTTACCGCAAGCAAGCCCGCAAAGCGTATCTATCGGTCTCAAAGACCAGAAGACCCAGCCGCAAACTCAGGCGCAAAGGGATTCGTCAGCAACTGAACTATCTGGGTCGGAACCTCAGACATATTGATACTCTCATAGCGGCTGGGGCATCTCTAGCGCAATTGAGTCGGCGGCAATATCGGATGCTGTTGGTCATCACCGAAGTCGTGCGACAACAGCGAGCAAAGTTTGAAGCCAAGACTCAGAGGATAGATGACCGGATTGTGAGTATTACCCAGCCCCATGTGCGCCCTATTGTGCGCGGTAAGGCAGGCGTACCGGTTGAGTTTGGGGCAAAGCTATCGGTCAGTTGTATCAATGGCTGTGTGTTTCTAGACCAGCTCAGTTGGGACAACTTTAATGAATCGACCCATCTCCAAGACCAGGTGGAGGCTTATCGAATTCGGTTTGGTTGCTATCCTGAGTCGGTTCATGCTGACCAGATTTACCGAACCCGCGACAATCGCAACTGGTGTAAGTCTCACGGTATTCGATTGAGTGGCCCACCTTTGGGCAGGCCGAAGCAAGACCAATCGGTGCAAGCGCAACTCAAGCAACAGGCGCGTCAAGATGAAAAGGTACGAGTCTGGATTGAAGGTAAGTTTGGCCAAGCCAAACGACGTTTCTCGCTGGCACGGGTGATGGCGAAGCTGGCGGAGACGGCTCAGAGCGCGATTGCAATCACGTTTCTCGTCCTCAATTTAGAGCGCTGGCTCGCTCAGCTTTTAAGTCTGCTTTTTTGGCTCTATACTCTGGGGCTACAAGCCCCAGAGTATAGAGCGCTATGGAGCCGCTCATCTGTCGATTACAGAATCAACGCCCTTTGAGCCAATCACGATGGATTCATCGCGAGCAATATCTCAATCGCCGGTCGCGGTAATAATCTCAGTGTGAATGGACTTTTTCAGCAAGCCCTAAATAACCTCAACTTTTGACCCTCACCCCCAGCCCCTCTCCCAGAGCGGGAGAGGGGAGCCGGAGTTTCTGGTTACCCTTATACCTAGAGAAGGGGAACAAGATTTTGCTCCCTCTCCCTAGGGAGAGGGTTGGGGTGAGGGCGCGCAAAGTGTAAGTTATTAAATCCATGATCCTTAAACTACCTCTAAGACATCTCCAGCAAAGAGTGTTCTGGCAAAAAGG
>JANNDV010000322.1:0-22237 GCA_031387975.1 Acaryochloridaceae cyanobacterium OTE_75_metabat_521
CCCAGCCCCTCTCCCAGAACGGGAGAGGGGAGTAAGAATCTTGTCCCCCTTCTCCCGCTCTGGGAGAAGGGGTTAGGGGATGAGGGAGTGCAAAGCATATCGCTTCCAAGCAATTCTGTAAGTTATTTAATTCACGATCCTAAGCATAGCCAAAACTGGTCTTATTCGGCGGGTGCCATGGGCGCAATGGGTATAATCACCGCCACCAGTTCTTGAAGTTGGGGAATCAGGGTGGCGATCGCCCTTCCTCTGTGGCTAATTTCTCTTTTCTGGTCTTTGGACATCTCAGCATAGGTTAGCCCCATCCCTGGTACATAAAACACCGGGTCATAGCCGAATCCGCCCCGTCCCTGCATTTCGTACAAAATTTCGCCAGGGCAAATCCCCTCGGCTTGCCCCACAATTTCGCCATCGGGACGGGCAAGGGCGATCGCACACACAAACTGCGCCGACCGCTGAGAGGTATCGCCCAGTTCTCGCAGCAGACGCGCAATGCGATCTGCGTCGTCTTTGCCATACCGCGCAGAATAAACGCCAGGGGCACCGTGGAGCGCTGCTACCTCTAGGCCAGAGTCATCGGCGATCGCCCACTGCCCCATCTGCTTCGCAACCTGAGACGCTTTGAGACAGGCATTCTCCATAAAGGTTTCTCCAGTTTCTTCTACATCAAAATTCTCCGGCATCATCTGAAGATCCCAGGGCAATTCGCTGAGGTGGTGCTGAAGTTCTTTCAGCTTGCCAGGGTTTTGGGTAGCAACAACTAGGGGCGTCACGCAGGTTTTGTCTAACAGTAATGATTCAAACTCTAGTATGTTGCTTTGTAGCCGATTACAGCGTTGCAAGTTGTAACATTTGCATCACAACCCTATTTTTGAATCAAAGCTGGAAGCGCCATCTACCCATTCAAGGTCAAGCCTAGAGAGACGTTGGTAAAATAAATTAAATTCGAGTTAAACAGGAGCATTCTCTATGGTTGGCTTTATCAGCTTTGTTTTATTGGCGGTGTATTTAGGCGGTGCCTGGAAGTTCTGGACTGGATTTGGACAAACCCAATACAGCCAATCTCGACCTGTGTTGACATTGCTGTGGCCTGTAATGCTGTTTAGCGCATCCTATCGGCAAAATTTTAGACGGGCGCTAAAGGGGTAGATTTTTGCTTACTGCCCTAGGTAAGCCTCAAGTACCTTCGCATTGCTTTGCACTTCAGCAGGGGTGCCACTCATCAAGTTCTGGCCTTCGGCGAGTACCCAAACGCGATCGCACAGGGACATAATGACCTCCATGTTGTGCTCAATCACCAGAAACGTAATGCCCTGCTGATTCCAAATCTTGACGTGCTCACAGATTTGCTTAATTAGAGTGGGGTTAACGCCAGCGGCAGGCTCATCGAGCAAAATAAGCTTAGGATTGGTCATCAGGGCGCGCCCCATCTCCAGCAATTTGCGCTGCCCACCCGAGAGCGACCCCGCATAAGAATGAATCATGTGGCTTAGCCCCACAGACTCCAGAATCTCAGCGGCGTGGTTTCTGAGGCGTTTTTCTTCGTTTACAATGCTGGGACGCTGGGCAAAAATCCAGGTATTGCTAAGCTTTTCACCCGTTTGGTGGGGTGCAGCCAGCAGCATATTTTCGAGCACCGAGAGCTTTGACAACACGCGAGCCACCTGAAACGTCCGCACCATGCCCTGAAGGGCAATACTGTGGCAGGGCAGGGTATGAATCGGCTTCCCGTCAAATTGCACAGAGCCTTGGTCGGGAGAAATAAAGTTGCACAGCAGATTAAAGAGGGTCGTTTTACCTGCACCATTGGGACCAATCAGCCCCACAATTTTGCCCTGCTCAACTTCGAGGGTGACATTTTGAACCGCTTTGATGCCGCCAAAAGATTTACAAAGGCCATGGGCAGACAGCAGCGGAGGGAGAGGGGATGCAGCCATAGAGGTAGCCATAGATTCGGTCACAGGGTTATCGTCCAAGGGATAGCTCATCTTTTTTGCCTAAAATACCCTGCGGTCGCCACATCATTAAAACAATCATGAGCAGCCCAATCACCATGACCCGAAACGCGCCCAGCCGCGCATCGTCTAAGGGCAGCAAAACGGGCAGCAAAAACCGAGTCGCGGCATCATAAGCCCAAAAAATAAGAGAGCCAAGCAGTGTGCCAACATTATTGCCCGAACCGCCTAGCACCACAATAATCCAGGCTTGAAAGGTGAGGAGCGAGATAAACCCATCAGGGTTGATAAAGGTGAGCTGCCATGCATAGAAAGAGCCTGCTAACCCTGCGATCGCCCCACCAATCATCAAAGACTGCAGCTTATAGCGAAATACGTTTTTGCCCAACGCTTTTGCCACTTCTTCATCCTCTCGAATCGCTTTAAGGACTCGCCCCCAAGGAGAATTGACCAGCGCCTCAAGCCGCCAGAATACTACCGCAACGCTGACCACCAGCAGCCACATTAGCCCTGCTTTATAGGTGTAGTCCCATAGTCCTAGCACGTCTGCCCAAAAGGCCATCATGACGACACTAAAGGTGAAGGTGGCTGTGGCGATCGCCCCGTGAGTGCCCCAAGGCTGCTGCTTAAATTGGGCGATCGGCTGTTTAAACTGAAGGTAGGGTATACCCACGCCCAGCGCCAATGGCACAACAGCCACAAACAGAAACCCAAAATCTACGCTAAACCCAAGCCAGAAGATAACGGCGAGGACTGTCAGACATAGGCCGTAGCCGACAAAGAAAGGGAGGGATGTGCGAGTAAGGCGGCGAACGCTTGGAACGGCGCTATCGCCTTTGGGTAAAGCACTGACCCACTTCCACAGAGACCACAGCCCCCATCCAAAAATTCCTGCCAGGATGCCAATCATACCCAGCTTGACCGCTACGTTAGGCGCTAACTTATCGAGAGGGAGCGGGTAGCTGTAGACCCCACGGGTCCCCTTCGTCAGCCATTCTTCATTGAGGGCAATTAAACGCACCACTTCCGCTACGCCAATGGTGACGATCGCGAGGTAGTCTTCTCGTAGACGGAGCGTAGAGAGTCCGATCAATAGACCTAACAGCGCCGCACAAAGGCCACCCGCTGCGGCTGCAAGAATAATAGGAACCCCATTGAGCGACAGCAGCACCGTCACATAAGCGCCTAAGGTGAGGAAGGCCACATGCCCAAAGTTAATGAGTCCGGTAAAGCCCCACTGAAGGTTAAGACCTAGGCTAAAGAGGGCATAGGTGGCAATAAAAATCGCAAGGGAGGTAAGATAGCCGACCATGATTGTTAAAAAAATCGCTTAGCGCAAGCGGTACGGCCTCAAAAGCACATTTAACAGTGGATTCAGCCTCAATGCCGATCCGAAATCACTGAGATTTTACCGCACTCTCGACGGAAAAATGCAATGAAAATTTTAGTGCTTAATGCAGGCTCCAGTAGCCAAAAGAGCTGTGTTTATGACATTATGGGCACCACTTTACCCAGTAGACCGCCTCAACCCCTCTGGGAAAGTACGGTGGACTGGACGCATCATCAGGGGATGGCAGAGGTCAAAATTAAGACGGCACAAGGCATTGTGCTTGAGGAAGAAATTTCGACTCAAACGCACTCAGCGGTTACAGCTCACGTTCTCGATACCCTATGGCAAGGCAAAGCGCAGGTTCTTAACGATCTTTCAGAGATTGATGTTGTTGGGCATCGTGTGGTGCATGGTGGGCAACAGTATCAGCAGAGCACTTTTGTAACGGCTGACGTGAAGGCGGCGATCGCCGCGCTTTCCAGTTTTGCCCCCCTCCACAACCCCATTAACCTTGAAGGGATCGAAGCCATTGAAAAAATCTTAGGCAAAGTGCCTCAGGTGGCAGTCTTTGATACGGCATTTCATGCTCAACTGCCCTTAGCCGCATCGGTTTATCCGGGGCCTTACGCTTGGTTTGAGCAAGGCATAAGGCGCTATGGCTTTCACGGCATTAGCTATCAATACTGCGCCCAGCGCACCGCTCAGCTCATGGGCAAGCCCCTAAAAGACCTGCAACTGATGGTTTGTCACTTAGGCAATGGGTGTTCGCTTTCTGCCATCCGCGACGGTCACAGTGTAGATACCACCATGGGGTTTACGCCCCTTGATGGCCTCATGATGGGGACGCGATCGGGTTCGGTCGATCCAGGGATTTTGATTTATCTGCTGCGGCAAGAAGGCTGTAATGCTGACCAGTTAGAGCAGGTGCTGAATAAACAATCAGGCTTAAAGGGAATTTCTGGCTTATCTGCCGATATGCGACAAATCACGACGGCAGCGGCAGCGGGTAATGCCCAGGCTCAGCTTGCGCTAGATCTGTTTATTCATCGGTTGCGCGCTTCTATAGGCGCAATGCTGACGAGCCTAGATCGCTTAGATGCCCTTGTCTTTACCGCTGGTGTGGGGGAAAATTCCCCCTTGGTTCGCGCGGCTGCCTGCGAAGGTTTTAGGTTTTTAGGCTTACAGCTTGACCCAGTCAAAAATGAAGGTCACTCTGTTGATGCAGATATAGCGGCGCTGGATTCAGCCGTGCGTGTTTTTGTGGTTCACACTCAAGAAGATTGGGCGATCGCCCAAGAATGCTGGCATCTCCTCAGCCTCTAACCCCAACACTTTCGAGTACCCCGCTGCTGCTTTGCCGACGTTTTAAAACGCGCATGGGCACCCCTTTCTCAGGAGCCATTGTAAAGCCTCGCCGGACTGGCTTGATCGGCTTATTGGTATTCAGCTCTAGCTGCCAGTCTGAAAGAATGCTCGTCAACACCAGCTTCATCTCAAACAGCGCAAACGCCATGCCCAAACAGCGGCGGTTGCCCCCGCCAAAGGGAATGTACTCGTACAGCGAAAACTGTCGCTCTAGAAAGCGATCGGGGCGGAATTGTTCTGGGTCTGGATACAGATCGGGGCGGTGGTGTAGTAAATAAATGCAGCCACTTAACTGAGTTCCTTTCTCTAAGGCTCTCCCCATCAGTGTCCAAGGCTTTTTGAGTATTCGTGTAAACGTAAACAGCCCGACGGGATAAATCCGCAGGGTTTCATCACAGATGGCGCTGAGGTAGGGCAAACGAGAAATTGCGACCGGATCGCAGTTCTCTTCTAACTCACCCAGTTCTTTGAAAAGCTTTTGCCCAACTTCGGGTACGGCGTGAATCCAGTACAGTGCCCAGGCGATCGCCGTGGCGGTGGTTTCATGTCCGGCAAAGAGCAGCGTCATCATTTCATCGCGCAACTCTTGGTCGGTCATGGGCTGCCCTTCTTCATCCCGTGCCGTCATCATCAGGCTTAAGATGTCGTCCCCTAAAAGATCAGGGTTTGCCCGTCGCTCCTGAATTTCAGTAAAAAGCAGCGCGTCAATTTGTTTGATTTGTCTTGTGACCTTGCCCCAAGGACTCCATGCACCCCAATCTTTTTGCAGAAAAGGGATAAATACGAACAGAGAATTGAAAGGCTGCTCAAAGAAACTCAGCATTTCATCGAGATTGTGCCGCAGTTGCTCTGCCCGTTCCCCTGCATGAACGCCCAGAACGGTTCGCATAATCACCCGCAAAGAAATTTCTTGAATCACCGTACGCATTGAAAACGTTTGCCCAGGCTGCCAGCGAGCCGTCACCTGCTGAGTAATTTCACAAATGGCTTGACCGTAGGTTTTGAGACGTTCGCCGTGAAATGGTGGGGTTAAGAGCTTGCGTTTGCGCTGATGGTCTTTACCATCCAGCATCAAGATAGAATTGCTGCCCAAAAAAGGCCGAAAGATAGCATTACTCCGACCCGATTCAAATAGGTCACTAGGGGCGGTCATCATTGCTTCAATGTCTTCGGGTTGGCTCAGCACAACAATAGAGCCAAGCCCGCCCAGCTTAGCGGTATAGCAGTCGCCGTACTTTTGTACGTTTTTGGTTAGGGTTTCTAAGGGTTTAAAAATCGCCTGAAGAACCTGAAACAGTGGCAGCGTCTTTGGGCCATTGGGTAAGGTCATTGAACCTGCCTCATAAAATTGTGCATTGATATTAGATATGGTCTGACTGCATTTGCGCCGTCAGAGTTTCGGGGGCTAAATGCGCCTTATCTTTAAAACCTGCAAGATGGCTCAGTTGACGGTTTTGTGGACATACTGAGTCACCTTATCTTTTGCGTACTGTTTACGATAATGCTGACTTAAAAAGGGTGTTAGTGCGGCTTCTATTTTAGGGTAACGACCCAGCAAGACCTGTTCTGGCTGATAGGTTTGCAGTATTTTTAATAGTTTGGCATCACTGAGGCTGCCCGATGCAATTCGCTTGGTTGAAAATACTGCCAGTTCTGGTGGCACTTTAAGCCCCGTATAAAATGCCACGATGGGTAAATCTGTGAACAGCCACTGGGTTGAAGGCTTTAATGCTTGCACTTTTTCAATCACCTCAAGCTTTGGCTTAGAGTCTGCGACAAACTGATGATTGATGAATGCGTTGACCCCCAGTTTAATGGGCGTAAGGGCGATCGCAAACAATACAAACCCCGCCGCAACGCCGCCTACTGTGGGACGCTTGAGATTCTGCCAACCTAGGGTTTTAAACCACTGTTTTTGGCGAAAGAATTTAAACGCTGGGGTTAGACCATAGGATGCCAGCCAAACCACCGGAACGGATATTAACGGGTAGTAGTGATACCAAAGCGGCTGGTAATAGGTTAGCCCCACCCAAACGGTGAAAAGCCAAACCAGTGGCAACACAGGCAATGGTGACCTTTGTTTGAGTAGCAAAAAAATCCCAGCCCCAGCCAAAAGGGTATAGTCTAAATCCTGCGCCAGAAACATGAGCAAAAGCTGCCAGCTTGGCTCTCGCTGGAGGCTGACTTGAGCCGCACCGTCGAAGTGGGTGCCCAGTACCTGAGTGATGGAAAGGGAGTGGGTTGGGTAGGCGATCGCCAGAACGGTCACAGCACAGGCGGCAAACCAAACCAATCCCAACCGGAGCCGACTAATTTTGAAGTGCCGCCATTCTTGGAAAGAGGCACCTAATGCTAGGTGTAGAAAGCAGGCAGGCAGAAGTAATGCGGTATAGAGTTTGATTTGGAGTGAAAGACCAAAACAAACGCCAGAGGCAATTAAGGGCAGGTATTGCCCACCCTTTTTAGGTGTGTCAATCAAGAGGTAAATTGCCAACATCACCAGCGCGATCGCAGGCAAACCCTGCATGACAGAGACACTCAATCTTAAAAAATCTAGGGTTAGGCATAGAGCCACTGTGCCTAGCAAAGCAGGCCAAAGACCCACAATCAGCATCAGGGTGTTAAAAAACGCGCCGACGAGAACGGTTGCAAACCCTAAAATAAGCAGCCGAGCCGCTACAATTTGAAAGCCAAATAACTTCAGCCAGCCAGCCAAAAGCAGGGTCAGCAATGGCGGCTGATCGTTCCAAATGGGTTCATAGAGCTGATAGCCTTGGCTGTAGAGTGTTGCCTTGGCGAGTTCGATGCCTTCGTCGGGGTCAAACTGAAGCACTTCGGCAATGGGCATGGTGCAAAGGGCGATCGCAAAAAACAGTAGCGGCACCCCTAGCGCCAAAACGGGACGCGGCAGTCGCGCAAGGTTGATCAAGATGGCTGATTCCAACGATAAAAATTTGCATCGATCATGGGCTTAAATATGGGCTTAAAGCCGCCGTCTCAGTTGCTCGTTAAGTTAAGTCAAAAGCTGTTTAAAACCGCCCCCGACCAAGAGGCTTTTGTCCAGGCGCTGACGGATCCGCAACCTTACCCATCCTGTATTCTATGGCTGAAACCGCGCCCTGATGTGATGCCGTTTACCGTAGAGCTGCCGCTATTCTGGCAGCCTGAGTTTGTGGATCGCCTAGCGGTTGGCTCTGCTCCTGGTGCCCATCCGCTCCACGAAGCAGGCCACTATTACTGTCTCGATTTTTCGTCGGTGTTTGCGGCTTCGGTTTTGATGGCGCTGCCTACTCATCCTAGGGTGGCGGTTGATGTGTGTGCGGCACCTGGGGGCAAAAGCATTTTTATGTGGCGATCGCACCAGCCCGATCTGCTCATCTGTAATGAAACCATCGGTAAGCGCGTAGGGATGCTGATTGGGAATTTGAAGCGGTGCGGGGTGAATCCGGCGATCGCCCTGAGTACAGACCCCAGCCATTTGGCGCTAAGGCTGCCATCTACGGCAGATTTGGTGGTGGTAGATGCCCCCTGTTCTGGACAGTCGCTATTGGCAAAGGGCGGTAAGGCGGAGGGGTGTTTCCATCCGATGACGATTAAGCAAAATGCTCAGCGACAGAAGCGGATTTTGGCGAATGCGGCGCAGTTGGTCGCGCCAGGAGGGCATTTGGTTTATACCACCTGTACGTTTGCACCAGAAGAAAATGAGCAGGTGGGGGAGTGGCTGTTGCGAAAGTTTCCGCAGTTTGAGGCGAAACCTGTAGAACATCTCACTGCTTATCAATCTCATTTAACAGAGACACCCTGTTACCGAATCTGGCCTCAGATGAAGTTAGGCGCAGGAGCGTTTGCAATGGTGTTTCACAATGCCTCAACAGGAGAGGCGCTGCCGTTGCCCACTGAGCAGTGGCCTGGGTGGCGCTGGGCGACAAGTGCGTGAATTTTTATGACAAGCTATAGAAAAGCAGTTTTTAGCCCTGATAAATGTATTTATAGAGCATGAAGACACATCTATGCTGTGCAGCGTTAATTTGCTTCATGTTTTTTACCCTTATAGAAATTACCTAGGATTTTAACGATGTCAGAACCTCACTTGAGTGCAGAAGAAGCGATCAAAGCGATTCCCACATCTGAATCAACGGCTTTGTTGGAGGCTCAAGTCTACTTGGCGTTTGAAGATCCTTCAAAGGCGATAGAAACATTGCAGGCTTATTTCGACCAAAACTCAGACACGCTGAAGAAGGTAGAGCCTCATTATAGTGACCTGATAGAGAGTATTAAAGCTGGTAAGGTGCCATACGAAGACTTACAGAAGCAACTCCATTCTATTGAAGAAGCACTTTCTGTTAATTTGTGTGGAGAGTGTTCAATACCTTCTGGTCGAGGGTATTGGGTTTACAATGCTGTTCAGAAGAAATGGGTTTGTACCCCTTGCTAGATTTGTTGATTGGGTTGCCATTTAACCTTCTGAAAAATTAAAGCGGAAGATTAAATAAATTAAAGTGGTTTTGTGGAATAACTAAGCATGCTAAGTCAACGCGGTATTTTTTCTGCTGGGGTTGTTCTGGCTGGCTTAACTCATTTTACGGAAGCCATCCCTTGCTATGCAGATATCCAACCGGACAATACCGTCGGAACTCAGGTTAGTACTAATGCCCAAGAGCAGGTCTATCAAATTTCGGGTGGAAATTCTATTGACCGAAATCTGCTCCATAGCTTTTTGAATTTCTCAGTTGAAACTGGGTGGACAGCTCAATTTCAGTTGCCGAACAATACTAACATTCTCAATGTTATTGCCCGTGTTACGGGTGCGGATATCTCAAACATTAACGGAACCCTCGCAATTGATAATCTAGGAACTCCAGTCAGCTTATTTTTAATCAATCCAAACGGTATAATTTTTGGTCCCAATGCAGCCTTGAATTTGAGCGGTTCATTTATAGCCAGCACCGCAGAGAGCGTTGCTTTTTCAAGTGGCTATCGCTTTAGCGCGAAGGATTCTGCTGCCTTGTCCCCAGTACTGACCTTGGGCGTTCCCGTTGGCCTACAGTTTGGGTCTAATCCAGCGCCCATTGTGGGTCAATTTACAGAGCCTGGTTCTGGATTAATCCTCCCCTCTGAAAAGCAAACCTTAGCCCTAGTCGGGGGAGATGTCAGTTTACAGGGATATGCAATTGACCGTTTAAATCGATTTGATATCCCTAGCACCATCGCTGCTGTTGATGGGCGACTGGAGATTGCAAGTGTTGGAGAAGGAGCGACAGTAGGGCTTACTAGCCCAAATGCCCAACAGAGCTGGCTGCTAAATTTTGCTGGGGTACAAAACTTTAAAAACATCGAAATTGGAAATGGCCTAATTTTAGGCGGCGGTTTTTCGGATATTTTTTTACAGGGGCGACAAATTCGATTGTCGGATAGGGTTCAAGTTAGCGGATCTGTAGATCCTGAATTACAGCGTGGCTTGGTGTCTATTAATGCTTCAGAACTTTTTGAACTGAAGGATAGTAATATCACGCCTTTTACATCCAGTTCCATTACCCAAGGAGATATTAGAATTCAGGCAAAGAACCTATTTTTGACGAACTCTATAATTAATGCTGGAACCGATGCTGAAGAGGCTAATAATATTGGTCGATCGGGAAGTATTACAATTCAATCCGATCAAATTTCTCTGGATCAAAATAGCATTATTTCCACCAGTTCTTTTTCCTCGGCATTAGCTGGCAAAATACAAATTAATACAAATAATCTAATCCTAAACCAATCGTCTCGGATTTCAAGCTCCGCTGCCACAACGGGAAGCGCTGGAGCGTTAGGAGTTTTTGCTCGCTCGATCTTATTAGACAATAACTCTTCTATTCGAGCAACTTCTGTCTCTGGTACGGGGGGAAATATCAATTTGGCTGTAAGTGATGCTCTAGTGCTTCGTAACCAGAGCAATATTTCAACCTCTAGTACCATCACTGGTAATGGAGGCAACATTAATATCTTGGCCAATCTTATCGCCGCTGTACCCAATGAAGATAGCAACATTAGCACCGATGCTGTGCTTGGTAATGGGGGCAATATCAGCATTACGACTCAAGGACTATTTGGTATTGCGCCCAACACAGCAAACTTTCCAAACTCTAGTGACATCACCGCACGCTCAGAATTTGGGCTAAATGGCACTGTTGACACCAACATTGTTTCGACTAATCCAGTCGTCGATCTTGCCGCACTGCCTGCCGTACTAGGCACCAAAATTCTTGCAACCGCTTGCTTTGGCAACCGTAGAGGCGATCGCGATAGCTTCATCTACTCAGGCCGAGGCGGACTTCCCGCCACCCCATCAGACCCTGCTCAAGGGAGCGCCGTCTGGCAAGATTTACGCTTACCGCTACAGCTAAACAGCCAAGAAAAAGGCAGTCCCAATTCAACTTTGTTAAGTTCATCTGCCCCAAGCCCGTCACCCTCCACCGCGCCCATCCTCGAAGCGCAGGGATGGGTTTTTGAGCAGAATGGCGCGGTTCGTCTCGTGGCAGCAGAGATTGCTAAGCCACAACAAACCCAACCTTGTCAGGCCACAAGTGTGTCTCCCTCCCGTACACAAGTCTGAAATAATTTATGAGACTAGGCTTTAGCGCTTTCTTACGTTACCCCAGCCTCCCCTTTATAAGGCTACCGTGTACACACAACTTAGATTTCTTTTGAGCACTCTGCATTACCCTACCCCAGCCCTCCCCTTATAAAGGGGAGGGAGCCAATCCATATTCTTCCCCCCTTTATAAGGGGGGACTGAGGGGGGTAATGCAGGGTGTCAGAAAATATTCCAACTTGTTTCCACACCGTAGCCCCACCGAACCTCCTCTAGTGGCAGCATTGAGCCATTAAGCCGCCATGACACCACAACGCTTACGACGATCAAAAACCGCATTCAGCGCATTTCTCATAGGGCTGCTGCTGTGGATCGGTTTGCATGGCATGGGTCGGGCGATCGCCCAAAACTCCCCACTCACCGCCGATCCTCAAATTCAGGAAGGCTTAGCGCTCTACCAAAACGGCAACTTTGCCGCCGCCGCCCAGCAGTGGAAGCAGGCCGCAAACCAATCTCAGCAAAACCAGTCGCCCATCCAAGAAGCATTGGCGCTGAACTATCTCACCCTGGCCTATCAAGCGCTAGGCCAAGACGAAGCCGCACAAACGGCGCTCAATCGAGGACTAACCCTCGTTATGCCTAATGCTCAAGCCAGTCAAAATACCGTACTGGCGCGGCTGCTTAATACCCAGGGTAGCCTTCAGCTCTCTCAAGGGAAAGCAACGGCTGCCCTAGAAAGCTGGCACAAAGCAGAGAAAGTTTATCGCCAACTCAACGACCTTGCAGGCACCGCAGGTAGCCTGATTAACCAAGCGCAGGCAGAACAATCCCTCGGCTACTTTTCACGGGCGCGCAGTACCCTTACCCAATCTGAGCCGCTTATTGCCCAACAGCCCGATGTAAACCTGCGGCTGACCATGGCGCTTAACTTGGGTCAAATGCTTACCCAAGTTGGTGAATTTGACCGAGCCAAAGCAACCTTAACCGCAGCCCAGGCGATCGCCAAAACCCATAACAATACTCATCAGCTTGCGGCGCTGCTCATGCAGCAGGGTAATGTAGCTTATGCTCAACAGCAGTTCCCTGAAGCTATAGAAGCCTATCAGCAGGTGCTGAACTATGGCGATCGCCCCGAAACCCAAACGAAAGCAAACCTGAATCGCCTTCGCATCTTAATCGAACAGCGCCAGTGGTTAGACGCGCAAACTTTAGCAGCCACCCTTGCCCAGTCTCTCAGTCAGCAGCAGCCCAGCAGCCACCCAACCCTAGGGCAGCGGCTTCAGCTTGCTGAGAGCCAAATTTCGCTGCGTCTTGCAACCCAAGCACCCTCTACCCAGGCGATCGCCCAGGGGTTAAACCAGGCCATTGGGCAGGCGCGTCAAACCCAAGATCTGCGCTTAGAATCGTTTGCCGTTGGGTATCTCGGTCGTCTCTACGAAAGCACTCAGCAGTGGGCTAACGCCGAAGCCGTCACCCGTGAAGCGCTGAATTTAGCCATGAAGGCCAACGCGGATGAAAGCTGCTATCGCTGGAAGTGGCAGCTAGGCCGCATTCTTAAAGCCCAAGGCAAAACAGAGCCATCCCTTGCTTTTTACCGCGAGGCCGTTGATCTGCTCCAGGGTTTACGCCGAGATCTGGTTGCTGTGGGAAATGACCTGCAATATGGGTTTCGTGAGCAGGTGGAGCCAGTCTACCGAGAATATGTGGATTTATTGCTCCAGCCCCGTGAGGGACGGGCTGCTACGACAGAAGCCATGAAAACCGCACAGCAGGCCATTGAGTCGCTGCGGGTCGCTGAGCTGTCCTATTTTCTGCGATCCGCTTGCCTAGAAGATCGTCGCCGTCCATTAACCCAGTTCATTCATCCTGATACGGCACTGCTTTATCCCATTGTGTTGAACGATCGCATTGTCACGCTGCTGAGCTTACCGGATGGGTCGATTCAGATGATGACCCGTCCTGTGTTGAGCAAGCGGGTCGAAGCTGCTGTGGCGCAGCTCCGCACTGCCTTAGAAAAGCCCTACACCGCCCCAGAAGCCAAGGAGATTGGGCAAGAATTATACCGCTGGCTGGTCGAGCCAGCCGAACCCCTGCTCCAGAAGCAAAAAATTAAAACCCTTGTGTTTGTGCCCGATAGTGAGCTAATTAGTGTCCCGTTGGCGGCGCTCCATGACGGTAAGCAGTTTTTGGTAGAGCGCTATGGGGTGGCGATCGCCCCCAGTCTTCAGCTCATTACGCCAGATCCTAAGCCCGTAACCCCAACGCGAAGCCTTGTTGCGGGTCTATCTCTAGAACGGAATGGATTTCCTCCACTGTCGTTTGTGCCGAGCGAACTTAAGGCCATTGTGCGAAAGCTGCCCGGGAGTTTGTTGCTCAATGAGCAGTTCACCAGTCGGGCGATCGCCAACGCGGTCGAAAATTCTGCCGTAACGGTGCTGCATTTTGCCACCCACGGTCAATTTAGCTCCAACGTGGACCAAACCTTCATTTTGGCGTGGGATAAGCCCATTAACCTCTACGATCTCAAAGATCTGATTGAAAAACGACAGCAGCCATTTCGTAAAGCCATTGACCTGCTCGTCTTAAGCGCCTGCGAAACTGCCGCAGGCGACAAGCGCGCATCCTTGGGCTTAGCAGGGGTTGCGGTACAGGCAGGCATTCGCAGCACCATTGCCACGCTGTGGTCTGTGGATGATGAGTCGAGTAGCCTATTTATGGAAACATTTTATGCTGCACTCTCCCAGCCAGGAACCACTAAGGCTGAAGCGTTACGGCAAACCCAACTCAAGCTCTTAAAAGACCCAGACTATCGCCACCCCTTTCACTGGGCGCCCTATGTGCTGGTGGGCAACTGGCTTTAATCCAAACGAGCCGTCATCTTCACCAGGGCTTCTCGATAGATTTTTTCTCCTTCTGGATTGAGATGAACCCCGTCCGCTGTGAGGGTTTGCTTGAGCGCCTGACCTTCAAATAAAGCCTCAAGCCCATCATTCATCGACAGCGCCTTTTCTTGAGTCGCAACGTCTCGCATTAAAGCATTAACGCGGTTCACCCGATGCAGCGGCCCGGCAAGGCTCGGATCATGGCTGGCCTCCACAGTCGAAAAAAAGGCCGGAATGATCGCAACGGTCTGAGCATTCAATTGGGTTTTTGCCTGCGTGATGATTGCCCTCATATTTTGGACAAACTGCGCATCGGTAGAACGATAGGCCGCATCGTTGGTGCCAATCGCAAGCAGCACTGCACCGCATTTTACCTGTGCCGCCGTTAACATCTTGAACTGCTCCAGCTGAGAAACGGTACTCATTCCGGCGATCGCAAAGTTAAAGGTTTTTTGCCCCAAAGCAGCATTGCCCAACCCAGAAGAAATCGAATCTCCAAACAGGCACACCTTGTAGCGTTGGTTCTGAGCAATAGAGAGCTGATTTTTAACTTCTTCTTGCCATTCAGGGCGATCTGCAAGGGTATCAGTCGGCAGACCCAGGGGACTCATCTCGAGCGCCACCATCATTCGGCCTAAGTAACCCATGCGATTCGCCAAAAGGATGACCGCACAGGCCAATCCAACATTACAGGCCATCGAACCGATCAAAGCAAGCTTCATAGATTTTCATTTAATAATTCTGGATACCACCGCTCTGACAGCGTATTGAGCTGATCCAGCACGCCAAATAGCTCTTGACCTCGATTCGTTAAGCAATAGCTCACCTGAAGCGGGAGGCTAGACTCACACTGACGGAGCACCAAGCCCTCCTGTTGTAGCATTCGGAGACGCTCTGTTAAAACTTTCGTTGAAATGCCTTCAACCTGCCGCCGCAGTGCCCCAAATCGGGTTGCCCCTTGCTGAGACAGTACCCACAAGATATACATCGTCCAAGGGCCAGACAAAATGGAAAGTAAAAAGCTGACGGGGCAATTACAGGATTTGTTGTGACGGGGCATGGCGTGGGCTTTGCAGAATCTGCACGATGGCTTTCTCCATTACTGTAAGGCCAGCCATAAAGAGATGGTTCAAATCTTTCGCCCCGCGTTGACCCACAAAATCGGTTTTTGTAGCGTGGCGTACTTTACTTTGGTTAGTAGTTACTTTTAGTATCTACTCAGCGCTTCCCATCCTATTTTTAAGCGAGACTTTATGGCTACCGTCGCAGTCGTCTATTTTTCTGGTACAGGGCATACTCATCTCATGGCAGAAGCCGTCGCATCTGGAGCCAGTCAGGTGCCCAATACTGCGGTAAGTTTGCTGCGAATCACAGGAGATCAAATCGAGAAAGGGCGCTGGAAAGACGACGCGATTTTAGGAACCCTAGGCGGTGCAGATGCGATTATTTTTGGATCGCCCACCTATATGGGTGGTGTAGCAGCGCAGTTTAAGGCGTTTATTGACGGTGCCAGCTACGTTTGGTTTGTTCAGGGCTGGAAAGACAAAATTGCAGGGGGCTTTACCCATTCCGGTAGCCCCAGCGGCGATAAGCAGGGTACGCTGCTTTACCTTGCCACCAATGCCGCTCAGCACAGCATGATCTGGGTGGGGAATGCGGAACCCAACAGTGACTCTGTGGGTAAAACCGATGGCGTTAATCGCATTGGGTCGTATCTGGGGGTGATGGGTCAGGCTTACCCCGATATGAGCGGCAAACCTGCGGAAATTCATGGGGGCGATCGCCTCACCGCAGCGCTATATGGTCAACGCATTGCCGAGGCCGCCCAACGCTGGCAACCATAGAAAAGTGTGCGATAGAAGAAACGCGACTCTCTAAAACAGAGAAAGAACTCCTCGACCAAACTTCTGTAAAAAACGCCTAAAACACCCAGACAACCGCCATTCTCTTTCCTGGGCACCCTATGCTCTGGCGGGAAGCTGGCTATGATTGACAATAAAACAGCTATAGTTGACAATAAAAACAACAATGGTTGACAATTGAGGGAGTTAAGCGCTGGTGGTGCAGGCTAAGCGTGGTGAACAGATTCGTCAGTTTATCTTGGCGAACATAGAAGAACATCCTAAAGATGTTGCTGCCATAACATCCCTAGAATTTGGTATTACTAGACAGGCCGTCAGTAAGCATATTCAGGGTTTAGTCAAACAAAATTCGATTGTAGCGAAGGGTTCCACAAAAAATAGAAGCTATCAGCTCTATCCTTTGCTTGACTGGAGACAGACCTATCCGCTCACCAGCAAGCTTGAAGAAGACATTGTTTGGGATTCTAGTATCAAGCCTCTTGTTGCTGATTTACCCGCTAACGTGAGGGATATTTGGGTATACGGATTTACAGAGATGCTGAACAATGCGATCGATCACTCATCTGGCAAAGAGGTGATAATTCAAGTTGAGAAAACGGCTCTCTATACTAAGATTATGATCCGCGATGACGGGGAAGGAATTTTCAAGAAAATTAAGAACGAGCTACATCTCCATGATGAACGTCATGCCGTTCTTGAGCTGTCTAAAGGGAAGTTGACTACTGACCCAGAGCGTCATAGCGGTCAGGGTATATTTTTTACGTCACGGATGTTTGATCAATTTGAAATTCTTTCTGGGAATGTTTATTTCTCTCATCAGTTTAATGATTCTAAAGATTGGATTCTAGAAAGAGACAAGCCTCAATCTGGAACCACTGTTTTTATGAAGCTCAACAACAATACATCGAGAACTTCTAAACAGATATTTGATAGCTTCTCATCGGGTGATGATTATGCATTTACGAAGACAATCGTGCCTGTTCGTCTGGCTCAATATGGTGATGAAAGGTTAGTATCGCGCTCTCAGGCTAAACGGCTTCTGGTTGGGGTTGATAAATTTAAAGTAGTGGTGTTTGATTTTTCGGGCGTTGAATCGATAGGGCAGGCATTTGCCGATGAAGTTTTTCGGGTTTTCAAGAAGCAACATCTAGATTTAGAGATCGTGAGCTGTAATGCTAGTCAAGATGTTGCACAGATGATTCGTAGGGCAGAGAGTGCTCTTGATGCCTAAAAGTGTGCGATGGAAGAAACGCGACTCTCTACAATAGAGAGAGAACACTTTGACTAAACTCCTGTGAAAAAGCGCGTCACTCTTACATTTCCGCGTCGGATGGTGCAAATGCCCGTGACCTATCGGCTGGCAAAGGACTTTAACGTTGCCGCCAATATTATTCGGGCGCAGGTTGCACCGAACCAGATCGGAAAAGTGGTCGTGGAGCTTGCAGGCGATATTGACCAGCTAGATGCGGCCTTAGACTGGCTGCGATCGCAGGATGTAGGGGTTTCTCTTGCCAACCGCGAAATCTTGATTGACGAAGAATCCTGTGTTCACTGCGGTTTATGTACAGGCGTATGCCCCACCGAGGCGCTATCTCTCGACCCTAAAACCTTTATGCTCAACTTCACGCGATCGCGCTGTATTGTCTGCGAACAGTGTGTGCCCACCTGTCCGGTTGAGGCGATTTCGACCAATTTCTAGAAAACAGACTTGAGCGCGGGTTAAAGAGGAGATAGATGTGCCGACCTTTCTCAATCTAGATACGCTAATAGAATTCATGCTCGCCGTCAGTCTCAGTAGTGCCGCTGGGTTTCGGGTCTTTGTGCCGCTGCTGGTCTTGAGTGCAGCAGCCGTTTTAGGCCATGTTGATTTGCCCACCAGCTTTTACTGGCTTGAAACCCCTCAGGCGTTAGGACTGTTTGCGATCGCCGCCATCTTAGAAATATTGGGCTACGCCATCCCCTGGTTTGATCATGCCTTAGACTTGGTTGCAACACCCGCCGCAATTTTGGCCGGAACGGTGATGACTGCCTCTCTTGCGCCAGAGATGGATCCGTTGGTGAAATGGACTTTAGCGCTGGTGGCGGGTGGCGGCACGGCAGGGTTAACGAAAGGGATAATGAATCTGCTGCGCGGCACTTCAACGGCAGCAACGGGTGGGTTAGCAAATCCCATTTTTGCGGCGCTGGAGTTAGTGGTGGCGATCGCCCTTTCTGCCCTTGCAATTACCCTTCCTGTGGCAGCAGGAGTGGTCGTTATCGGGATTCTCGGATTTTTGATCTACAAACTATGGCGATTTTTTGAAGTAAAGTCAACCCGCTAATTCTGATATGCAAAGCATTTTTTCAGTGCGATCGCACCGTCTAGCCACTTTCGCCGATCTCCCGCGCATTGTCGAAATTTATAATTCGACTGTCCCGTCGCGGCAGGTCACGGCAGACCTTGATCCCATTACCGTCGAAAGTCGAATTCAGTGGTTTCATGAACATCCCCCAGAATCTCGTCCGTTGTGGGTGATTGAAGCCAATGCTCAGGTGGTTGCTTGGCTAAGCTTTTCGAGCTTTTATGGTCGTCCGGCCTACTGCCATACGGCGGAGTTAAGTCTGTATGTGGATGAATCTGTGCGCCGATCTGGGTTGGGAACCTATTTGGTGAAAGAGGCGATCGCCCATGCCCCATGCCTTAACTTAAATCGACTGCTGGCATTTATTTTTGGACATAACACCCCTAGTCTTGCGCTCTTTGAGAAGCAGGGCTTTGAATGTTGGGGAGGTTTACCTGGCGTTGCGGTGCTGGATGGGGCACAAAAAGATCTGTTGATTTTGGGCTATGCCGTCCAAGCCTAAAGCGCAGCGGTCGCCTCACCAGAAATCAATGCAAAAAGCTGGGCTTCATTGAGCTGGGGTATGTTGAGTGCGATCGCCTTATCCAGCTTAGACCCAGCCTCTTCCCCCGCCAATAAATAGTCCGTTTTTTTGCTCACCGAACCCGTCACCTTTCCGCCTGCTTGCTCAATCAGCGTCTTTGCCTCATCTCGCTTTAAGGTCGGCAACGTTCCGGTAATGACAAAGGTTTTGCCTTCTAACGGCTGTGGCCCCATCGGGATCGTTTCCGCCATTGCTAACTGAAGCCCCACGGCCTTGAGCTGTGTCATCAAGATTTCATTTTCTGGCTGCCGAAACCACTCGTAAACAGACTGGGCAATTTCTGAACCCACGCCGTAAACCGCACCAATGGCTTCTGGCTGCGCAGTGGCAAGCTGCTCAACCGTTAAAAATGCTTCTGCTAAAGCCTGAGCCGTCACGCTGCCGACATGGCGTAGCCCTAGACCATATAACACCCTAGACCAAGGGCGCGCTTTAGACGCTTCGAGCGCCACTATTAACTTTTCGGCTGATCGCTTACCCATCCGCTCTAGGTTTATGAGCTGATCTGTCGTCAGAGCATAGAGATCGGCAACCGAATGAACCAAGTCTTGCTCCACAAGCTGATGAATGAGTTTTTCCCCCATGCCATCAATATCCATCGCCCCTCGACTCACCCAGTGAATCAGCGACCCCTTTAGAATGGCTGGGCAAACCCGATTAATGCAGCGAGTGACGGCTTCATCGACGGGCTGCACCACGGCTTCTCTACACACGGGGCAGTGCGTAGGCATTTCAAAACGTCGGGCGTCCGCAGGCCGTAGCTCTATTAAAACGCGCACCACTTCAGGGATAATTTCCCCTGCTTTGCGAACCACCACCGTATCGCCTATGTAAAGGTCTAGTTCGGCAATGCGATCGCGGTTATGGAGCGTTGCCCGCGAGACGGTGGTACCGGCTAACTGGACAGGCGTTAACTCTGCAACGGGCGTTAAGGCACCCGTTCGCCCTACCGAAACCGAAATATTTTCAACCCGGGTGGGGGATTCTTCGGGGGGATACTTCCAGGCGATCGCCCAGCGGGGTGCTTTTTGAGTAAACCCAAGCTGACTTTGCAGGTCAAAGTCATTGAGCTTAATCACCACGCCATCGGTGAGATAAGGCAGGTCTAGACGGCGCAACGCCCAGTCTTGGTAATAGGCTTCAACCGCGCTTAAATCGGCACAGCATACTCGGTTTGGGTTCACGCGAAACCCCATTTGTTGGAGCAGGTCTAGGCTCTGCCACTGGGTTGTGGGCAAAGACAGGCCATTTGGTTCTGCTGATACATGGAGCGTATAGGCAAAAAAGTCGAGCTGACGTTGCGCCACAATCCGCGCATCGAGTTGGCGCAAGGTTCCGGCAGCGGCGTTACGGGGGTTCGCAAACAGCGCCTCTCCCGCCTCCTCGCGATCGCGGTTAATTTGGGCAAACACCTCTAGCCCTAAAAAAGCCTCCCCACGTACTTCAATCCAAGCAGGCGGGTTTTCTAGATTTAGACGCAGCGGAATGGCACGAATGGTGCGCACATTGGGCGTAATATCTTCCCCTCGGGTGCCGTCTCCTCGGGTCACGCCCCTGACTAACAACCCATGCTCGTAGGTGAGGGCAAGGGCAGAACCGTCGATTTTGAGTTCGGTGACGTACTCAATTTTAGGCGGCAAATCAGGGTCTAGCCGCTGCCACCGATCGTCCCAATGGTGCAAATCGGCAAGGTCAAAGGCGTTATCTAGGCTATAAAGCGGAATGCGATGGGCAAAAGAATTAAACCCTTGGACGGGTTTTTCACCCACGCGCTGGGTGGGGCTATCGGGAAGTATCAGTTCTGGATTTGCCTGCTCTAAAGAGACTAATTCTCGATAAAGCTGATCGTAAACCGCATCTTCCATCGTGGGGGCATCCAGCGCATAGTAGGCGTAGCTAGCGGCCTGAAGGAGGCGACGCAGCTCCGTCAATCTGGATTCAATCTTTAAGGGTGCCACGTCATTACTCCACTGGATTCATTTCTTAATTTACGCCATCATCCCCATCTTTATAGGGACTTTCATGATTTTGGGCATGGCTGCACTGACATACAGGCCAGCCGCACATCGCATCGTTTCATGATGCCACGGAAGGCTCAAAATGCTAGCGGCGGCTGCCATCCGAAAAAATACGGATTTTTTTGTTAGTTCTATGAATAAATCGATTTTTATTCATGCTTATAAACAGTAAAAAATAATCGTATTCTCATTCAATATTTTATTTTAAAGGGGGCACTCTAAAAATAAGCTGATCAGAAAACTTTTTTACCCTTTTAAGAACGCTGCTTTAATCACGGTATGGACTTTTTAGACACCCTTAGCGAAATACTCTCCTATCCGAGCCTAGATGAAGCCCACTCTCCTGTCCTAGGTATAGATCAGAGTGAACAGCAGTATGAACGACTGACTGTCGTTGGTACCGTTCCCATCGATTCAGGGTTCAGGTTATCTATTAGCCTAGAAAACCAGGTTGTTTTAGAGCAGTTCCAAGATTTCTATCTACTCAAAAATTCACAGTCAGATTTATTTTCGATTTGGGCAGAAGCAGCAGAAGCACCTATCTTTAAGTCAACCAATTGGTCTGCCGCGTATCGTGCTTGGCTCAATTTACGACAGGCTCAAAAACTAGGACATTCCCATGTCGCACAGGATGTTCAATCCTGTGATGCACTGCACGATTGGGTGCGTCATCACCAAGATGATCCTTGGTTTGGGCAGCTTATGTATAGTCGCGATCTCACCTTAGGCGGCGTGCTGCAATACTCTGTGCAAATCTCTGAGGCGATCGCTCTGCGATGGACAGAGGGCGTGGGTGCCGAAGGCGTATTAGCCCTCGAAAAAGTAGGGCGTCGACAACACCGCCCAGCAAAATGGATAGAATCTCAGCCGCAGGCGGTCATTGCCGCTGCCCTACATTGCGCCATTGATGTCTTTCATCAACGCTGGAACTATAGCCTCTATCGCTTCAATAGTGAACATTGGGCAAAGCTGGTTGTGACGGGGCAGTGTGGCTGTGATCAAACCGACGAAATTTTAGATTACTGGCGACAAACGGCGATGTCTGACGAATTTGGGTCAGCATTACCAGAGGTCTTAACGCTTAACCTAGAGGCACAAACCATTCTAAATACAGCGCTTGCCTTTGCTACACCAGAACCTTTCACGCCCTAAAACCTCTTTTCACCCCTTGCCCACTTGTCTCTGAGGATCAAAGATTTAATAACCTCCAACTTTGACCCTCTCCCCCAGCCCCTCTCCCAGAACGGGAGAGGGGAGTAAGAAGAATCTTGTTCCCCTTCTCCCGCCTTGGGAGAAGGGGTTAGGGGATGAGGGAGTGTAAGGCGT
>JANNDV010000216.1:0-14898 GCA_031387975.1 Acaryochloridaceae cyanobacterium OTE_75_metabat_521
ACGGTCAACACTTCACCAACGGCTGCAAAAATTTTTTCTGCCGTCGCAACGTGATGGGGCAGAGCAGCTTTGCCTAGGGCAAGCGCCGTAATGCCTGCCCCCACCAGCGCTGGAGTATTTGGCATCACGCGGATAATGGCGCAGTTGCCCAGAGCCGCCTCTAATTTTGAGAGGGGCACCCCTGCCAAAATGGAGAGCCAGAGATCGCAGGCTATTTCTGCCCCTGCAAACTCTGCCGCAATACTAGAGAACGTTTGGGGCTTAACGGCTAAGACCACTGTGGCAGCAATCTGCGCCACTTCAAGGTTATTAAGGGTGGTGGCAATGCCGTAGGTCGTCGCCAAATAATCGAGGCGATGCGCGGTCACATCACTGACAATAAGATCATCGGCAGCATAGGCTTTTTGGGTTAATAGACCAGACAAAATTGCCTCAGCCATCACCCCTCCACCAATAATGCCGAGCTGCTTAGGCGTACCCGAAGAAGAATGAGGGGAAGACAAAGACACTGTCATAGTTTATAAATAAGGCCAAATATGAAATAGATCTCGCTGTAGAAAATTTTCGCACAGCAAGATCTATTTCAACCGATGGATTTGAGGGGTAGACAGAATGTCAACTGGGTGGCTACTGCGCGATCGCAATTAGAGGATCGGTTTGCCAAGACGTCGTCGCAATGCGGGAAGGAGTCGTAACAGTCTGAGGTGCTTCGTGAATCACCCCAGACTGGGTGCGCACTTCAACACAGCTTGGCGTAAACAAAAAGATGTTTTCACCCACTCGTTCTTGGTGTCCATCAATGGTGAAGGTTGCACCCGCCACAAAGTCAACCGAACGCTGAGCCTGAGCCGGATCCATCAAAGACAGATTGAGAACAACCGACTTGCGATCTCTCAACGCCTGAATCACTTGGGGCATTTCTTCAAAGGCACGAGGCTCTAGAACCAGAACTTCTGCGGCATTACTGCCCCAGTAACGGCCTGCTCCGGGCATTCCCACAACATTGCTGCCGCCGCTGCCTGCGGAAACAGATGAGCGCACAGACTCTACATCAGATTCCATCCGCGTCTGCTTGCGGTCTTCTTGCATAGACGACTGAAGGGGTGGCTCATAGGCATGAGAATAATCGTCACTTGCCGAATCTAGCTCGTCATCACCGTACTCGTCGTACTCATCTGTGGCAGGAATGCCAACAAATTCTCTAAACTTTCCAAACAAACTACTCACAGCTCAGGCTCCATCGTAAACAGCTCAAGGTCAAACAACCTTTTATTAAACCTATTTGTATCAATGATGTATTAAACCAAAAAATGACCGATAAATCTCCTTGTCAATCAGATTTTGGAGATTGATCAATGGATTAATTTTGATCCCCAACTTTCGTTGGTATAGGTCGCTACAAAAACAAATTGAGAGACTGGCTCTGTTATTTGTATTTATAGAGTAAATTCAAAACCAGATTATACATCATGTATCTAATATATATAGGGCAATCTGACAAGTTTACATAAAAATTTCATAAAGTCACTTGGCATCAAAGCATAACCTACTTCGCCGAACTGAGTAGGCAAAACGTTTGACTGAAGGCCTTAAGCCCAACGCCGAGCAGATTATGGCGAGGGGTTGGGTTCTCTTTCGCCAAATAAAACGCTTCCAGGACGAATCATGGTGGCTCCCGCTTGGATGGCAAGGGCATAGTCGGAGGACATGCCCATGGACAGCTCAGTGATTGGCAGCGGGGTTTGAGGGTGTTGACTGAGGCGTTGGGCTAAATCTGCGACCGCTTGAAACGTGGCAAGCTGCTGGGCGGGGGCAAGATTGAGCGGCAGAATAGTCATTAAACCCTGAATACTCAGATGCTTAAGGGCGTATAAAAACGGAAGTTGCTCTATCAGCCTTTGAGCAGTCCAGCCAAACTTATTGGGGTCGGGGCTGAGTTTAACCTGAAGGCAGAGCTTGGGCGCAATGCCCAGATCTGCACAGAGCTGGTTCAGGCGCTGGGCGATCGCCACGCTATCGACAGAATGAATCCACTGAAAATGCTGGAGCGCCTGCTTGGCTTTATTGCTTTGCAGATGACCAATCAAATGCCAAGTGATATCAGGCAGATCCGCCAATTCCTGCTGCTTCAGCATGGCTTCTTGCAGCCGACTCTCGCCAAAGTCCCGCACGCCTGCGCCATAGGCTTCGCGCATGAAATGGATGGGGACGGTCTTAGTGACAGCAATAATCCGAACAGAGGGTGGCACATCACGCCGCAAATAAAGAATGCGCTCAGCCACGGTCGGGACGTTAGACCAATCAACCATTAAGATGTCTGACTAAAGTATTGGGCTAAAATGTTTGACGATGAATTGCCTGTAGTCTATCGTATTCTGCCTTAGGTCCTTCACGGCGGAGGGTTCTAAGAGACGTTTCGGCAAAAATACGAGCCTCGTTTCGCGTGATCGGGTCAAACTTTGTGCCCTCACTATTTTGGACGACCAGAAAAAACAGACGCTGAGCATAAAGCGTGGTGAATAGCGACCGATCTTTGTCCAAAGCACAGATGCTAAACAGTAGCCCAAAGGTTGGATGGTTAAGGTAGGTTTCGGTGGTCATTGATGGGGATAGGTGCGCCCAAGCATAGCGGATTGATTAGAAGGGTCTAAATAAAGTCTCTAATAGAGATTACCAGGAATTCTCAGCGATATTTTTAGCGATATTGTTAAGAGCCTTCCACTGCGCTTTTGCTTTTTGTAAGGATTCTAGCCATTCTTGCGTCGGGTCGCTGTCTGCCACAATGCCTGCACCCACCTGCCCCCAGAGATGCGTATGCTGTAGGGTCGCTTGATGCCAAGGCGCAGGCTTAAGATCTGCGGCAGCAATCAGCAGTGTACGAATCAAAATATTGAGGTCTAAATGACCCCGAACATCTAAGTAGCCGCAGGAGCCATAAAACAAGCTGCGGCGAACGGGTTCAAGGGTTTCAATCAGTTCCATACAGCGCACCTTGGGGCAACCCGTAATGGTTCCGCCTGGAAACACAGCCTGAACCAAATCAATGGGCGTTGCCTTGGGGTGGAGTTTGCCTTTGACATTACTGACCAGATGCATGACGTGGCTGTAGAACTCTACGCTCAGCAGTTCATCTACCTCAACGCTGCCCCACTCGCATACCCGCCCTAAATCGTTGCGCTCTAGGTCAACGAGCATAATGTGCTCGGCGCGTTCTTTCGGGCTATTGAGCAGTGCCTGGATATAGTCTTGTTCTGCGACGGCGGTATCGCCTCTAGGTCTAGTCCCTGCGATCGGGCGGGTTTGCGCCTGTCCGTGGCGATGCGCCACCAGCCGCTCTGGCGAACCGCTTACCACGCAGCCCCAAGGGGTTTGCCAGTAGCTGGCAAAGGGGGACGGGTTGATTTGCTGAAGGGCTTTGTAGAGCCGCCACGGGTGGAGGTACGCCTCGGCGCGATAGCGCAGCGAAAGATTGGTTTGAAACACGTCCCCAGCCTGGATATGCTGTTTGGCAGTTTTGACCATCTCTTCAAAGGTGGCCTGGGAGAGATCCATGGACAAATTGCGGTACTGCTGGGTCGCTTCATCCCCATGAGGCGGCTCTAGGACGATGGGCTGATGGAGCTGTGTTTCAAGGTGGTCTAAGTCTTGAGGGTCAGAGGCTGCCAGCCAGAGCTGCTGCTGCTGATGGTCTAACACCGCAAAGGTTTCGGGTTCGTACCAAAAGGCAACGGGAAAGGGAAGGGTGTCTGAGCGCAGCCAGGGGAGGGTTTCGATTTCCCAGGCCAGGTCGTACCCCAGCCAGCCCAACCAGCCACCTGTAAAGGGAAGGTGGCTCGGCGATGCATCATGGGGCGACAGGGATTCTCCTTCTTCAAGTCTGGCGGTTAAGCAGTCAAATACTTGACCGATGGCAGGAACCCAGAGGCGATCGCCCCCATTTTGCTGGCGTGGCGCACCCGCACAAATGGAGTAGCGGCTGTGGGGCAATGGCGAAAGCGTTGTGGCTGAATTAGAGGGACTCTCTAACAAAACAGCAATGGGCTGATGTTGAAAGAGCGCTGCAAAAACTTCGGTGCCACTTTTGTGATTTAGAGGGAGCGATCGCCAATGCCAGGGCCGCAGGACATTCATAAGCTAGGTTCATAAGCTAGGGCAATGGTAGAGGGTCAAAACAGCTCAAAGGCCGCGAGAACACGCAACCCTAGAACGACAGACAGAAGGCTTACGGCAACCCAATCACGCGATCGCATTCTGAGCTGCTGCCACTTCACCTGATGGGTATTAGGACTGGTGAACCCGCGAGACGCCATTGCGCCTGCAATCTGTTCCGCACGCAAAAATAGATTTTCAAGCAGGCGATCGGAAACCGTGAGCCAGATCTGTGCCGCACCCCGAACGCCCAGCTTTTTCCAATTGATGGCGCGTGTCTGCACCGAGCGCATCAAATTTTGAACCTCCTCTAGCACGAGCGGGATAAACCGGAGCGATAGGGTTAAGGTCAAGCTGATTTCAACAATCGGAATTTTCCAGCGCTTGAGCGGCAGAAATACGGTATCTAGCGCCGCCGTAATTTCTTCGGGGGCGGTAGTCAGTAAAAACAGCGTTGTGCTGTAAATGAGCGTGAAGTACCCCGTGCAAAGCTGCACCCCTAAACGCAAAGATTGACGGGTAATAGTAACGGGGCCTTTCTGTAGCAAAACATAGTGATAGGGCTTGTCCCTAAAGACGGCAGCAGGCTTTAAGGACGGCGTTTGGGACGCCTGGGGGAACGCCTTAAACCACCCAAACGGGTCGTACCATTCCCGTCGGGATTCAGCCACAGAGACAGCAACAGCCTGAGGTACCTGAAGCTCATTGGCAGGCAGTCGCGGCTGGTATCGAACGGCTAAACCATCGGGCATCGCCGCAGTCGTCGCTAAAATTAGCACACAAAACACCAGAATCCAGCCCATCTGCTGTCTTAAGGCGCGCCACGGAATTTGGGCTAACCCCGTCAGGAAAAAGAGCAGCGCCACAATGCCAAGTCGCCAAGTCAGATTTGAGAGTAGTGGCGTTACCAAAAAAGTCATCAGCCACCCCAGCTTTACCCTGGGGTCTAGCCGATGAAGCCAGGTAATCGGCTGTTCAAGGTAAAGCCCCAGGGGCAACGAGCGTAATAAATCCATCCTGGCTTGGTACGATTGAAATGACTAACAGCTTCTACAGTCTATCTTCCAACAACTTACAGCACAGCACAAACCTGCTTAGGATCGTGAATTTAATAACCTCCAACATTGACCCTCACCGTTCGGCTGAGCGCTCACGTCGAAGCCCCCAGCCCCTCTCCCAGAACGGGAGAGGAGAGTAAGGATCTTGTCCCCCTTCTCCCGCTCTGGGAGAAGGGGTTAGGGGATGAGGGAGTGCAAAGCGCATCGCTGCAAATTAATCCTTTAGTTATTCAATTCATGATCCTTAGAATCACCCGTAATCTTTTCCAAAATTTGATGCTCCATCCATCTGCTGACGCCCCATGAAGTGGACGTACATACTGCTGAATAAACCTTATGGGGTTTTAACGCAGTTTAGCGATGCGTCAGCAAACCCTCGTCCTACCCTCAAAGAATATGTTCCGGTGCCGGATGTTTATCCGGTGGGTCGTCTAGATCGAGACAGTGAGGGGCTGCTGCTGCTGACCAATCACGGCACGCTCCAACATCGGCTCAGCGACCCTCAGTTTGGTCATCCCCGCACCTATTGGGTGCAGGTCGAAGGAACTCCCGAAGCACCAGCCCTCGAATCCCTCCGCCAAGGCGTGACCATTCAGGGCTACCAAACGCGTTCGGTGCAGGTACAAACGCTGACGATAGCGCCTGATCTTCCGCCGCGAGATCCGCCCATTCGCATCCGTCAGTCTATACCCACCACCTGGCTTGAAATGACCTTAACCGAAGGTCGCAATCGTCAAGTGCGCCGCATGACGGCATCCGTGGGGTTGCCCACACTGCGATTGATTCGGGTGGCGATCGCCCATCTCACTCTAGAAGGATTAGCGCCTGGGCAATGGCGAACCCTAACCGAACCAGAAATTAAAGCGCTCTATCAGCTTTTGAACCTAAAATCTCGGTAAATCTTGATTCGCCCTTTTCAAAAGTTCCGTATTTTAGCGGATGGCCTCATGATAAACACTCACTACTATTAAAGTTGGGCAAAGCGTGTGTCTGACAGTCGGAGACACTCAACTGCTTCTATCCCAGACAGACCTTAAGGTTCAATCTGACCTTGAATATCATGAATTACCCCCTAGACTCTCTCGAAAGCCCACCGACTGACGCTAAAAGTCATAGCGAAACCTATGAAAATGGAACCCATGGGACGGGCGGGGGTGAGCACGACGATTTTGCAGATCATTTTGAAACCGATCTGTTCTCGGAGGATTTTACCGAAGAACTCCCCACCGTCATTTTGCCCAACAGGGTTTTAGGGCTAGATGCCTTTGGCGTAACGGATGTTGGCAATAGCCGACATCACAATGAAGACTTTTTTGTCGTAGACAATCGCTGTACCCAGCTCATTGATTCTGACGGCGCCCAGACTTACACAAGGGGCGTTTATATTTTGTGTGATGGCATGGGAGGACATGCCCAGGGAGAGGTCGCCAGCCGGATGGCGGCAGAAACTCTAGCCGTATTTTTTAGAGAGCATTGGCAAGAAGAAATGCCCAGTGAAGCGGCGGTGACAGACGCGATTAACTGGGCAAATCAAACGCTCCATACCCTCAATGAATCTCAAACCCGCCTGGGTTCGGGTCGCATGGGGACGACCCTGGTTATGGCTATGCTGCAAGATACCCAGTTTCGATTTGCCCACGTTGGGGACAGTCGGCTGTATCGACTCACCCATCGTCACGGATTAGAACAGCTCACCGTCGATCATGAAGTGGGTCAGCGAGATATTCAGCGCGGCACTGCCCCAGAAGTGGCCTATGCGCGTCCCGATGCCTATCAGCTCACCCAAGCTTTGGGGCCACGGTCGAGTCATTCCCTCAAGCCCGATGTACAGAGTTTGACCCTTCATGAAGACAGTGTGTTTTTACTCTGCTCTGATGGGCTAACCGACAACCAGCTTCTGGAGCGCTTTCAATCGGAGTACCTAGCCCCCCTACTTGATTTTCAGCTTTCTTTAGAAGCAGGGCTACATCGGCTGATTGAGTTAGCCAACACTGAAAACGGTCATGATAACGTCACGGTCATTGGCGTTAGGGTCAAAGTATCCCTTGCACGGTCAATGCCTTCCATGTTTGCTTAGGGTTACTGAGAAAGGTGATGGGTAGAAGGCTCAAAGCATCGCCATGATGGCCTGGGTATGTTGACGCAGCTGCATCAGGCGATCGCACAATTGCCCTAAGCGCTGCTGCCGGATCGCAACAGACCGCGCAGATTGATAAAGGGCAGCATCGGTGAGCGATAGGCGCAGCAGACGGTGCAGTTCTGTAAGATGACGCTGGCTCGATGTGGTAAGGGTGAGGGTTTCTGGGCGATCGCCCATTTGAATCTGAAGCTGTTGACGCAGCTCCTCAAGCAACGACAGACATTGATCAGGGGATGGAGATTCTTCAGCATTATTTTGGCAGAGAGACTGTAGCAGCGTTTCGAGATGGGTTTCAAACGTCTGCCAGCCTAAGCGTGAAAAGTTGGGCATCTTGATATAGAGATAGCGCTACGGGTAGCATTCCTTAACCATGTTTTAATAGAATAAAAAAAGTGAAGCATTTCGGTGTGCTTCACCTGTTTAGATTTATATTTTCACCCTAAACTCATTTTCTGAATCAATCTGCTTTTCGATTAGCCTGATAACCCCTAAAACCTGCACTCTGCCATGAATGTGACGGCTGCTGCCCATCCCACGCCTTCAGACGTTGAACTGCCAGACTGGCTTCAGCGCTGTCTACTTCCTGGTGCATCTGAACAATCCACCGCCGAAGAGAAAGATCGAGAGCTAATCTGCAAAGCCTTTAACTTTGGATATCAGCTCCATCAAGGTCAGGTTCGTGCCTCTGGCGAACCGTATATTGCCCATCCCGTCGCAGTGGCAGGTTTGCTGCGTGACCTCGGGGGCAGCGCCGCAATGGTCGCGGCGGGCTTTTTACACGATGTCGTTGAAGATACCGACATTACTTCAGAAGATTTAGAAGCAGCCTTTGGCACCGAGGTGAGAGAACTGGTGGAAGGTGTCACCAAACTTTCGACCTTTAATTTTTCGACCAAAACCGAACGTCAGGCCGAAAATTTCCGCCGCATGTTTATGGCGATGGCGAAGGATATCCGCGTCATTGTGGTAAAGCTCGCCGATCGGCTCCACAACATGCGCACCTTGGAGCACCTTGCCGACGAAAAGCGCCGTCGCATTGCCCAAGAAACCCGAGACGTATTTGCCCCCCTCGCCAATCGACTGGGCATTTGGCGGTTTAAGTGGGAGCTAGAAGATCTCTCGTTTAAGTACCTCGAGCCAGATGCCTATCGCCACATGCAGCAGTTGGTCTCTGAAAAACGAACCACGCGTGAAGACAGCTTGGTAGAGGTCATTGAAATTCTACAGCAGCGCTTAGAGCCTTTAGGGCTAGGACACTTAGAGCTAAACGGTCGCCCTAAGCATCTGTACGGCATTTTTCAAAAGATGGCGCGTCAGCAAAAAGAATTTCACGAAATTTTTGACGTGTCAGCAGTACGAGTAATTGTTCAGTCGAATGACGAGTGCTATCGGGCATTGGCAGTGGTACATGACTGCTTCCGTCCTATTCCTGGTCGCTTTAAAGACTACATTGGTCTCCCTAAGCCCAATCGCTATCAGTCTTTGCACACCTCCGTCATTGGCTCCAACGGTCGCCCGTTAGAGGTGCAGATCCGCACCCTAGAAATGCACCATATTTCTGAGTACGGTATTGCCGCGCACTGGAAATATAAAGAGTCTGGCAACTCATTACCCAGCCAGTGGAATGCCAAGGACGATAAATTTACGTGGCTGCGGCAGCTTTTAGAGTGGCAGAGCGATCTTAAAGGGACGGACGCTCAAGAATATTTAGATGACATTAAGGCCAATCTTTTTGACAGCGAGGTGTATGTCTTTAGCCCCAAGGGCGATCTAATTTCCTTGGCGCAGGGTGCCACGTCTGTCGATTTTGCCTATCGCATCCATACAGAAGTGGGCAATCACTGCTGTGGGGCGCGGGTGAGTGGTCGCATGGTGCCGCTCGATACCCCCCTCAAAAATGGCGACATTGTGGAGGTGCTAACGCAGAAAAACGCCCATCCGAGTTTGGGCTGGCTGAATTTTGTGACCACCACATCTGCCCGCAACCGAATTCGGCAGTGGTACAAGCGATCTCGTCGGGAAGAAAATGTGCTGCGCGGACGGGAAATGCTAGAGAAAGAAATGGGCAAGAGCGGCTTTGATGCGCTCCTCAAGTCTGAACCCATGCAGTCTGTCGCCGAACGATGTAATTACCAAGCACCCGAAGATTTGCTCGCAGGCCTAGGCTATGGCGAAGTCACCCTTAATTTGGTGGTGAATCGTCTGCGCGAAACCATTCATAAACTCCAGCCTCAAGATCTTAACGCTGAGATAGGCATTGCCGCAGACAGCGCACTGCTGCTCTCCACCGCAAATACGCTTAACCGAAACACGCAGCCCCCTACGGTACACAGCGATGCCCCTATTTTGGGCATCGAAGGACTCATGCACCACATCGCAGGCTGCTGCCTTCCGGTGCCAGGGGAGCCGATTATTGGCGTGGTGACGCTGAGTAGTCGCGGAATCTCGGTTCACCGTCAGGGCTGCTCGAACGTGGATGTGATACCCGGTGATCGCCTTATCCCCGTCCGGTGGAACACCAGCACCCAAAACAAAGGACGCCGCCCCACCTATCCCGTTGAAATTCAGATCGAAGTATTGGATCGGGTTGGCGTTCTCAAAGATATATTGACGCGCCTCACCGATAGTAAGGTCAACGTTCATAATGCCCAGGTCAAAACCTTTCCAGGCAGTCCAGCCTTGATCCAGCTTGGCCTAGACATTGAGCACTACAACCAACTCGAGCAAATTTTTGCCCAAGTTCGCAAAATGAGCGATGTGCTTAATCTGCGTCGCCTCAACCAGCCCCAAGACTGAATTTGAGAGGATACTTTGCACTTTTGGCATACGACTGCCAAAATAGAGAGCATATTAGAATACGACAAAGTAAAACACAGCAAGGTAGAGTAAAAAAATCTCTAGGAGAACTCTACTGCGTCTCGTTTTTTCAAATGCCTCCATCACTGGAACCCTCAATGATTGTCGGACAACCTGAATTTGTTGAAAATCCAGAAAATCGCTGCCCAGTTATCTTACTGGTCGATACCTCAGGCTCTATGAGCGGAGCGCCCATTGATGCCCTCAACGAGGGGTTGAAGACGTTTCGAGAAGCGGTGATTCAGGATGAGCAGGCTGCACTGCGCGTAGATGTCGCGGTCGTCAGCTTTGGCCCCGTAGAGCTGGTGCAAGATTTTGTGACCATCGACCAGATGATTCCCCCCCACCTTGTCGCCAACGGCCTATCGCCCATCGGTGAAGCCATTACCTTTGGGCTAGATCTGCTCGAAACGCGAAAAGCCACCTATCGCAATAACGGCATTCAGTATTATCGGCCTTGGGTTTTTCTGATCACAGACGGCGCTCCAAATCCAGGTTCGCCGTGGCTACAGGCGGCTCAAAGACTCCAGGATGCCGAACAGCAGCGTAAACTATCATTTTTTGCAGTGGGCGTTCAGGGTGCAGACATGAATACCCTGCGCCAAATTGCGCCACCCATGCGTCCGCCCTTAATGCTAAACGGACTCGATTTTAGAGCCATGTTTTTATGGCTGAGTGATTCAATGGTGAGGGTTTCAACCAGCACGGTCGGGGGGGAAATGGTGGCGTTACCGCCAGTGGGATGGGGACAAATTACAACTTAGTCCCATTTTTATTTAATCCCATTTTTACGATTGCTTTAAATCCCCCTATTTACGCATTGAGGATGACTCGTGACCTGGAAAGCGATGGTTCATTCGGCCATTGGAACCCGCCATCAACAGCGGGGTCAACCCTGCCAAGATTATGGCAACTATCGCGTTGAAAAGCCTTATTTACTCGGAGCAGTCTCTGATGGTGCAGGGAGTGCCAAGCATGCAGAGATTGGCGCACAGATTGCGGTCGAGACTGCCTTAGAGTCAATCTTTCAAGCCCTGAGCAGCCGATTTGTCCAGGTACCAACCCCACAAGAAATAGAGCAGGCAGCGCCTGAACTGTTTGGGCAAGTGCTGGACACCATCTTAGGCGCATTGCATCAAGAAACCGTCGCCAGCGGCTGCGAACTCCGAGATTTAGGGTGTACGCTACTGGCCTTTGTGGCAACCCCAGACTGGGTTGCAGCCATGCAAATTGGGGATGGCTTTATGATGTTGCGCAGCCACCCAGAGGCAGACTGCCAACTGTTGTTTGAGCCTGATAAGGGTGAGTTTATCAACGAGACTATTTTTGTCACAACCTCTGGCGCTAAAAACTACATGGGGGTGTGCGTAGAGTCTGTACAGTCGCCATTTTTATGTGCCGCAACAGACGGGTTAGAACGGGTTGCCGTTCGTCTGCATGATTGGCAGCCCTATGCGCCCTTCTTTCAACCGTTTGAAGCGTGTTTATTGCAGCTCCCCACAGCAGTAGAACAGTATAGCTATCTCAAAACCTTTCTTGAGTCAGAACGGCTGAATGCAAAAACGGATGATGACAAAACGCTGCTGGTTTGTCTTTACAGCGCCGAGCTGCCGGAGGCGTAATGGGTGCAGCAATGGGTAGTGCAATGGGTGGCGGCGCAGGTTTAACAGCGCTGATCTCTGGTCGCTCCATTGTGTTGGACAAAAAATTAGCCAGCAGCGGGGAGGGGACGGTCTGGACAACGAACTTTCCTGGGTTTTTAGCGAAGCTTTACCATACGCCTACGCTTGATCGAATGGAGAAGCTGCGGGTGATGATTGCCCATCCACCCCAGAATCCTATGCGGCATCATCATCACGTTACGTTTGCGTGGCCTCAAGATCTGCTTCAGGATGCTCAGGGGCAGTGCCTCGGCTTTCTAATGCCCGAAATTGTGGATGGCGTTAAGCTGTCGCTGATTTACAACGCAAAATTGAGAAATCGGAAGGCTCCGCGCTTTAACTGGTACTACCTCCATACTGCTGCCCTCAATTTTGCTCTATCGCTCAAGTCTCTCCATGATGAAGGCTATGTGGTCGGAGACATCAAGCCCCAAAATTTGTTGGTGAACAGCCGCGCGCTGATTTCGGTAATTGATGCGGATTCGTTTCAGGTGCGCGATCCTCTCACTCAGGCGCTATACCGATGTCCGGTTGGCTCTGAGGGGTTTACGCCCGTTGAGCTATTGGGCAAAGAGCTATCTACCCTTGACCAAACTGAGATTCACGATCGGTTTCGGCTGGGCGTGATGGTTTTTATGCTGCTGTTTGGCGACCAGCCCTTTAAGGGGAAATGGATTGGACGAGGTGAGTCGCCTCAACCGGCTGAACTGATTCGTCAAGGCTACTGGCCTTACGCCCCTAACAGCATGGTGCAGCCTGGACCCAATACCATTCCGCTTTCGATTATTCATCCCCAACTTCAGGTGTGCTTTCAGCGCTGTTTTACAGAGGGCCATGGTAATCCCCTCGCTCGCCCCTCTGCGCACGATTGGAGTGAGGCGCTGAAGTTAGCCATTCCCGATCTGCGCATGTGTCACCTTGAGAATAACCACTACTACAGTCGTATTTATGGTCGGTGCTATTGGTGCGATCGCCGATCTTCTGTTGGCCTAGATGTTTTTAGCCCAACACTCGCCATACCTCGGGTAAAGCCCCCCCCACGCAAGATGTCTCCTGCCGCTTCTGCTAGACATCCTCAGTCTGCCAGCATTTCATCTCTCATGGGCGTAGGGTTGCAGGGGCAGTCCTCGCTTCAGAGAGCCGCCACAACGTTGCTAAACCCTATGGTGGTGAAAACTTCGCAATCGGCTAATGCCTGGGTCAGCCAATCTAATCCAGTTTTGTGGGGTGCCGGCTGTATTGCCGTGGGGCTGCTGGGTCTCGCGATTTTACTCCTTCCTGACCTGAATGTAGAGATGATTCAGAAAGGTGGAGCCACTCTAACAAACGTATTAACGCAGGGGTTTCAGTCTCGCACCGCTAAAAAAGTTAAGTCAAAGCTAAAGAGTTTGGTGCCCCCAGCAGATTCTCAACAGATTGCTGAAGTGCAGCATGGTGGGCATTGGGATACCATTACGGCGCTAGATCTGAGCATTGATAACCAGCTTTTGATCAGCGGCAGCAAAGATATGACCATTAAGCTCTGGGAATTTCCTTCAGGAGAACTGAAGCAGACGTTCTCCGATCACTATGAGCCAATTGTTTCTGTTGGCATGAGTGACAATAAACAAACCCTTGTCACCAGTAGCGTCAGCGGCAAAATCTTGGTTTGGGACTTAAAAAACCAGGAGCTAATGCGAAGTCTACCAACCAACAATAATTGGGGATTGGAGGGCACCATTCGCACCGCAGTCACCGATCGTCGGGGACAAATAGTAGCCAGCAGTGGCTGGGGCGGTAGTCTTTTGCTACAAGATCTCCAGTCTGGAAGGGTGATTCGCATTCCTTCTAATTCGCTGGGTTCAGAGCAGGCGTTGGGCATGTTTCCTAATGGCAAAACGGTCATCAGCAGCAGTAGTGACGGTAAGTTTCAGCTTTGGGATACTGCAACCGGAAAGCTCACCAAAAGTTTTTCAAGTACCGGAAACATTAGCGGTTCTTCGTTTGAGTCGATTAGTGCGCTGGTTCTAAGCTTAAATGGACGCGTGATGGTGAGCGGCAGTTGGGATGGCTCAATTTTAGTTTGGGATGTATTGACGGGAACCTTACAAAAGCAGCTTTTGAAACAGCCTAAGGCAGCTTCGGTGATGGCAGTCAGTGACTCTGGCGATCGCCTTGCCATTGCCAATGCCAACGAACCTGCCATTAAAGTTTGGAATACCCGCACCGGACAGTCAGAAGGTATTTTGCTCGGCAATATCGGGATCGTGACGGCACTTAAGTTTAGTCATGATGGGCAATATCTGATCAGCGGCAGTGATGAGCCTGCGATTAAAATTTGGAATCTGTCTACCCGTCGCATTCTTAAAACGCTCATGCAGTAGACACCCTGTCATGAAAATTGACTCCATTTTCTACCGCATTTTTCAGACTGAACCCGGCATCCTCTTTGAGCTGTTGGGCAAGTCTGCTGATTTGGCAGTGGGCTACGAGTTTCGCTCTGTTGAAATCAAACAGCTTGCCTTTCGCATTGATGGGGTATTGCTCCCTACCCCTGATGCCGCTGACCAAACCGTCTGGTTTATCGAAGTGCAGTTTCAAAAAGACATTCACTTCTACCATCGCTTCTTTGCTGAGATTGCACTGTTTTTAGCTCAGCATCCCCAGACGGTCGATTGGCAAGCAGTGGTGCTGTTTCCTGGTCGCAGTACCGAACTAGAGCAAACCCATCTCTACAGAGCACAACTAAGCAGTGACCAAGTGCATCGGGTCTACTTAAATGAACTCGAATCGAGTGAAGCGTTGGGGATTGGCTTAATGCAGTTGATTCTGACGGATTCAGCCGATGCAGTCAGCCAAGCACAGGCGTTGATGTCAAGGGCGGGTCGTCAACAGCAGACAGGTACCAAAAATGCAGCAATAATAGGATTGATAGAGACAATTATGATTTATAGTGCGATTCGTTGGAGCGTAAATCAGGACTCAATAATGCCTGACATAGCGTTTCCAGACCAGCTAGCATACAGCAGCTAAGGTCTGAACTTCTCGATTGATG
>JANNDV010000007.1:0-3806 GCA_031387975.1 Acaryochloridaceae cyanobacterium OTE_75_metabat_521
GGCTGGTCGATTGTGGCTGCAACGGTTCTAGGGCTGTTGGTTGGCGTAGTTTTGCAGTACGTGTTGCGGGGTGCGCCTGCACTGCGATCGCCAACACTCCCCTGGCTGAAACGCTCTAAGACCAAAACCCGTCGCCCCAAACAGAAGGCTACAAAACGGGCGAATCGTTCTGCCTCTGGCGCTTCAGATTGGTATCAGCCTGCTAGCCAAGATTGGCATGATCGACAGGATCGATCGCCCAAGACTTCGAGAAGGGAGTCGCCCCCAGAATATGGCGATGCTGAGCAGTCACAGCGATCGCGCTGGAGCAATTTGTTTGAAACAGAGGAAGACGAATCAAGCTATCCACGCCGAGAAAAGAAAGAGCCAGGGAGCGATCGCGTGGTAGATGCAGACTATCGCGTCATTCGACCGCCCAATAGACCCCTCACAGACCCAGAGTGGGACGATGAGTTTTTTGAAGACAGACGCTAGTTTTCTGCCTGGGAAGGGTTTAGAATTCAAATCCCAAACTGTCTTTTTAAGTCATGAGAAATTCTAACGGCAACAGTTACTTTAAGACCCTATTGAGAACTATTAGGCTTATCTACAAAGCAGCGCCGTTCGATCTCTCAATTTCTATCGTCATAACCTTAATCGCTGGACTTAGCCCAGCCATAAGTCTTGTGCTAACCAAGTATATTGTTGACAATCTTTCAAAAATATCGTCCTCTACTTCTAGCTTAATCAATAGTAATGAATCCATTAAAATTTATTCATTTTTGGCATTAATGCTAGCTGTCACTATACTAGCAGACGCATTATTGCGCTCTGGAAATTTATTAGCACCAAATATTGAAGACAAGCTTCAGGGATATGCCAAACATGCCTTAATGAATAAAGTATCTGAGTTTAAAGATATATCAATCTTCGAGTCTCCTGAAATACTAAACCTACTAAAGCTTGCAGAAAGAGGCATTCGAAACTTTAGCGACTCTACATACCTTTTATTGGCAGTTGTCAGCGGTTTATTCACTTTTGCTGTATCAGTATTTGTTTCTATTACTATTGCCTGGTGGATTCCTTTACTGATATTGCTGACATCCATCCCATTGCTGATTTTAGAGCCACGCTACAGATTACTTAGTTGGACAGTCGAAGAAACTCAGGCTGAGTCTATTCGGCAGTTAGACATTTATTCAAATTTATTATTGTCTGAGACGTTTGCAAAAGAAGTTAGAGTTTTATCGCTTCAATCTATGATTTTAGAAAAATGGATTGAGCTTTATAAGTCTACCTATCAAAAAATGTATCGCTTACGATTTAAAGGTGGATTTTTTACCTTTATTAGCTCTTGCTTTGAAGGGTTAGGGCTTATCATTCCCTACGTCGTTTTGGTCTCTGGCGTTATCAATCGTACTTATACTATTGGGGACTTAGTTCTATTTAGTGGTTTAGTTCTCCAGGTTCGTAGCGGACTTCATATGTCTGGCGGTTCTCTCAATCACCTACTCTCAACTCTTTTAAGTACAAGACCTGTTTTTCAATTTCTAGATCTAAAACTAACCTTTAGTAATAAAGATAATTCCTACCCTTTAAATGGTGTCCATGAAAATAATGATGAGCTTGACATAAAAAACATTAGTTTTTCTTATCCAGGCTCTACTCAGTTAATCCTTAAAAACATCACGCTTAAAATCTTTCCAAGGCAAATGATTGTCATCGTTGGGGAAAATGGCTCAGGAAAGTCAACCCTTGCTAAACTGCTCTGCCGATTTTACGATCCGCAATCTGGCGAGATTGTATGGAATGGACAAGACATCCGATCTTTGCCGATTGATAGTCTTCGCTCGAAGATTGCCGTCGTGTTTCAAGATTTTGCTCGTTTTCCTTCTTCTGTTAGAGAAAACATTGGCTGGGCAAATCCTGCGAAAATAAATGATGAAATTTTCATAAAAGGTATGCTGCTGAAGGTCAAGCTGCTTAGATTTTTTGACCAGCAGCATGAGGGTCTGGATACCCTACTAACCAAACTCTTTGATGGCGGAACAGATTTATCTGGTGGGCAGTGGCAGCGGATTGCGATCGCCAGAGCAATGGCTCGGATTGACCAAACCGAATTATTGATTTTGGATGAGCCAACAGCCTCAATCGATCCAGAAAACGAGCACGAAGTTTATGGCTTAATTCGTGAGATGGCGAAAACCTGCACAACCATTGTGATCAGTCACCGATTGGGGATGGCGCGCTTTGCAGACCGCGTTGTTGTACTCAATGATGGCAGCATTATTGAAGAAGGCACCCATGAGGAACTCATGCTTAAGGCTGGAAAATATAGCGACATGTTTAACAAACAAATGAGCCAATATGTTTGAAGCCTTAATTTGGCAAATAATGCGAATTTATTCTCTATGATCCTTGCTAATAGATTATTCTGCAAATGTAAGGATTCAGGTTTAGGGTTGACAAAGAAGAAAATCAGACTAACGTGTTGATATGAAACAGCCTCCGCAGTTTGAAAGAGCCGCTTTAGAGCAAACGAGCCAGTCAGTTCTGGTGGATGTTATCCTGCGTCAACAGGAGTCAATTCAACAACTATTTGAAGAAGTATCAAGGCTTAAAGGGATCATCAATCGGAATAGTAGTGATTCCTCCAAGCCACCGTCTAGCGACTTTCTGAAGAAATCAAAGATCGCGAAAGCAGAGACATCAGACGCGGGAAAGCGCAAAGCGGGTGGTCAACTCGGACATCGGGGGACTACGAGAAAAGGATTTGGACAAGTCGATAGATTTGAAGTTGTAAAGCCGCAAGAATGTCCCCAATGTGGTGGACAGACTTTGATAGAGATGGGCGTAAAAACAAGAGAGTGCGCGCGATTAGTCGAAAAGCCCATAGAGGTCGTAGCGTACCAACAGCATCAATGTCGCTGGCAGAATTGTGCAACGATAGTTTGGGGCAAAGTGCCAGCAGAGGTGATCCAAGACCAAGACCTCGAAGCCAGCTTACAGGAAATGTTGGTGTAGTTAGGCACCTATGGGCATCTGTTCTATGATAAGCAGCAAGAATGGCTCATGCAGATGGGATTAGAAGAAATTGGCATCGGCACCGCATCGGCAACAACATAAAGAGTAGCAGAGGGAATTAAGGGAAAAGTCGAAGCCGCTTCAGATTGGATTAGAGAACAGCCTCATACCCATGTCGATGAAACAGGTTGGCTCGTCAAAGGGGTAAAAGAATGGCTTTGGTCGTTTAGTGGAGCGGGATATGCTTTATATTGCGGCGCTGATACCCGCAGCCGTGCAGAACTAGAGGCAGTCCTCGGCGAACACTTTGAGGGCGTGTTAAGCAGTGATGATTATAGTGTCTACAACGGCTATGGTGTAGAACGGCAGTAAAAGTGCCTAGCCCACTTACGGCGGCACTTTAAGCAACTCCTTAAACTCGTGCCAAAATCGCAGCAAAATATTGGTCGAGTCTTTATCAATTTGATTGACCAAGCCTTTGGAGCCTATCGAAAGTGGCAGCAGAGCAAAGATGATGCACAATACTTTCGATGGGCACACAAGTTCAAGGGAAAGGTGAGCAAAGCCATCACGGATTGGATGCCAAAGGTTGGATACTCAGCCGGAAAGTTACTGCGCTCGCTCAAGTATAAAAGCGAACAGTGGTGGTATTTCCTGGGGAATGTAAATTAATTTGTGTCAAAGGTCAAAAGAAGACCTAATGAACAAACTAAGGGAGACACGACCCATGACCTTTCGACCCGAACTGATTGATGAACTCCTCAAAGACTACCGTAACCCTGAAGACTTGATGGGAGAGAGTG
>JANNDV010000008.1:0-67038 GCA_031387975.1 Acaryochloridaceae cyanobacterium OTE_75_metabat_521
CACTCTCTCCCATCAAGTCTTCAGGGTTACGGTAGTCTTTGAGGAGTTCATCAATCAGTTCGGGTCGAAAGGTCATGGGTCGTGTCTCCCTTAGTTTGTTCATTAGGTCTTCTTTTGACCTTTGACACAAATTAATTTACACTCCCCAGGAAGTCTAAATTTGGTGGAAATCCAACCGTTTACTTAATAAGTGGTTAGAGTAATGGCTTTTACACCACCTAGAGTAAGTATTATGCGCTTTGCCAAAAAGGTTGAGGGAGCCTATCCATAGCCAAAGTCATGACCAAAGTCATCGTTGTTGCAACACAAGTCCATGCAAAATAAGAGAACTTATTTTGTCTAGGCTTGATAATGGGTTCTAATTCTCTCGCCTCATTGCAAAGAACAGTTCGATTTATTGAGTGGGCAGTTTTACTCGCAGATCTAGCATCAAATCTACTAGGAGGTCACTTTCAAGACAGACCCCAACTTTTGCCAATATTCTGTATTTACGTGGGCATATTTTTTCTGTTGAGCTGTAAACTGCCCATAGATCGTCCTATTTGGCAGCGTCGCACCTATATCCTGGTCGAGATTCTTCTGATTCTGTCAGCTAACGGGATGCAGTTTTGGTTCGAGATTTTACAGTATTTTGTGTTGATTAAAAGCTGCTTATTGCTCCGAAAACGCGAAGTCATTTTAGTGGCACTCATCCTTGGTATCGGCAGGGTTTCAATCATAAACTGGATATTGCCGGAACAAATTGTAAAGATGGTCGCTCAGATTCAGCGGGGTGATATTAATGCCGTTTTTAATCCACAATCCATCGTACAGATTCATGCGATCGGCTTCCTCGGAACCAGTTTGTTTGCCATTTGCTTTGGCTTTGTTTTAGTGGCTGAGCGTCAAAGCCGTCAACGATCTGAGTTTTTGGCACAGCAGGTAGAGACGCAAGCTGCCACGCTAGAGCGGACTCGCATTGCAAGGGAAATTCATGATTCATTAGGCCATTCTCTAGCGACTTTAGGTGTGCAGCTTGAGTTAGCACAGCGTTTATTCGATCGCGACCGAACCCAGGCTGGGAATGCCCTCGTCATTGCCCAACAGCTTACCAACCAATGCTTACAGGATGTGCGGCGATCGGTACAAACAATTCGGCAGACTGATTTTGACCTCAATCAGTCCCTTCAGGTGCTGGCGGCACAAGTGCAACAGAATCAGCCCCTACAGGTTCAACTTAATTTGCAATTACCCAGGCTTTCGGTACAGGTGAGCCATCAGCTTTATTGCATTGTTCAAGAAGGACTGACAAATATCCAAAAGCATTCTCAGGCAACCCTTGTGCGTCTGAACGGATGCGTGACAGCGGCTGAAATTAAGATCGATCTTTGGGATAATGGCATTGGCTTTAATCCCAATATTCCCTCAACTGGCTTTGGCCTCTCTGGTATTCAGGAGCGGATTCAATTGCTGCACGGACAGGTCAAGATTTACAGTGCTGACGGTCAAGGAACTCACATTCAGGTCAAAATTCCCCATGATTCGTCTACTTCTAGCGGATGATCAATCCTTATTTCGTCAAGGACTTGCAGATTTGCTGGCGCTAGAACCCGAACTAGAAGTCGTTGGGCAGGCGGCTCAGGGTCGAGAAGCGATCGCCCTTACCGAGCAACTGCAACCCGATGTCATCTTGATGGATGTGCGAATGCCAATTTGCGATGGCGTTACGGCAACCCGCGAAATCCATCAGCGCTTCCCCTGGATTCGCATCCTTGTGTTGACCACGTTTGATGAAGATGAATACATTAAGGATTCTCTCAGGGCAGGGGCGCTGGGCTATTTGCTCAAGAGTACGCCATCTCAGCAACTCGCAGAAGCCATTCGTACGGTGTATCAAGGACACGGGCATTTGGGACCTACGATCGCCCTTAAGGTGTTTTCTCAAGTTGATTTTTTGTCCAAGCAAAAGGAAGACTTCAGCCATCGGTTTAGCGATCGCGAACTGGAAGTGTTGATGCTGTTAGGCCAAGGTAAAAGCAATCGTGAAATTGCTTGGTCGCTACATCTGACGGAGGGAACGGTGAAGAACCGTGTCACTCGGATCCTAAGTCAACTTGGAATGCGCGATCGCACTCAAGTGGCGCTATGGGTACAGCAAAATATGGGGTAATCAGCAAAGACAATCGAAGCAATAAAGAGAGTGACCAAAGTCATTTTCATGAATGACTTTAGGCGAAGATTTGAGGTGGACTATCCCGTTATTCTCAAGGTGAAATCTTTCATTTGTAGCGATTTTCTATGAAAAACCGTTGGATGGTGTGGATGATTGCCCCTAGCGTCTTGGGACTAACGCTAGGGCGAACAGAGATTGCTCAAGCAGGGGCTGAGCCTTGTTTGAGAAGTACGTGCGTTGCTGCTGTTGACTTTAGCGATGAAGCACCAGTCATATTTTTTGGCAAATCCTCAACGGATAGTGCGCTATTTAAGTTGAGCCTGACGCGGAAGCTTCCTGCTGCGATCGCTCAGTACAATACGAACTTTGCTGTTGCCCATGCACCGCGATCCGTCAATGGACTCATTGCCCTTCGCTATGAATCGCGCCCAACGCAGGTTGCCTCATCGACCCTTAGCATTCAATGTCTAACAGCGTCTGGTGAAGCGCATTGGATTGGTTGCAAACCCATCTCAAAAATTTTGGCATTGCGTCTTGTGCTCAAATAAACCAAAATTATTTGCCTGCTTTACCCCATATGAAAAAGCATGAAGTATTTAATTGTTACTTACAAAGTGAGGGAAAACGGTCGTGAATCGAAATATGATTAGTCCAATCCTAGGCGCTTTATTTTTAGGGTTACTCATCGCTCAAACTCCTTTTTCAGCGGCAAAAGCTCAGCCCATCCCAGAAACGATAATCGATCTGTTTCTCCGTTCAAATGTGCCAATTCCAGTTGCTGATTCTAAGACTCAGCAACTGTACGTGAGTATGAGAAATTGGCTAGGGTCTTATCAAGGTGTACGAAGAGTAGGAAACGAATACCTTGCTACGTTTAAGTATGCTTTACTTCCAGTGGTAGTTCAACTCAATAGCAGTGGGCAAATTGAGGGTATCGGTACAGGCTGTCCTCGTTCTGAGTCGCTCTCGTTGCGTCAGGCTCCAAATAATCTGAGGCAGGCATGGTCAAAATGCACCTCTCTTAAACAGTAGCAAAAGCAGCTGACATTGCAACCTTCTCAGTCTTAGTTAGTATCCTAGAGTTTGTGCCAGTCTTAAAATGAAAACTCTAGAACGCCTGCACATCTGAAAACCAAGAAGTTAATGGGATTCAGTTACAAAAATCTATGGACATTCTCACAAGCACTGTAGCTGGAGGCAAACATATCCAATTTAATCCACTCATTACAACCTAGAGAATGTGATCGCCCATCAGCCACCAACGCATCTGCCGTTATGGCGATCGCCTACTTTTGAAACTGCGATCGCGCTGAGATCATGATGGTGTAGAGAGGGCGATCGCCGACAAAAAAATCCAATACCATATCAGGCTGCTTTTTTATCCACCTCAACCCGAACATTCATTCCTGCACGGGATAGCATCTGAACCAGCTTATCGATACTAAACCGCTCAATGTCGCCATTCATTAAGTCGCTAATCCGAGGTTGCGTTTCGCCAAAGAACAACGCAGCCTTCTTCTGTGTCCATCCCTGAGCCTTGATAAAACGCCTAATATTCAAGATCAGGTCAGCCCTGATCTTGAGATTCAATGCTTCCTCTGGCTCAAAGCCTAGATCCTCAAATACATTTTTGCTGCCCTGTGTAACCTCTAGAGCCTTTGTTTGTATCATTTGCCATTACTCCTTCTATTCAAATTTCCGATATTCCAACATTTGCTGATATCGCCTTTGCCCAGTTTCAATATCTAGCCTTGAAGTCTTCCGAGTCTTTTTCCCAAATGCATGGAGAACATAAACCGCCTCCTTAAACCGTGCGACATAAAAATTCGATAAGCATCATCAGCCCGAATCCGAATTTCCTCAACACCAGAACCCACAATGGACATTGGCTTAAAATCTGAAGGTTCCTCCCCACCCTGAATCAGACGAAGCTGAAACCCCGCCTTACGACGAGCAGACTCTGGAAAGTCTGACAAATCTTCAAGAGATGAACTCATCCAACAAATTGGCTTATTGGTCATATCTCATTATATATCTAATTTGGCATATTTCCCAAGCCGCTACAAATTGCCAATTGTTCCTCAACTAGTCTCACTCACCAAAATAAAAGCGTAAAATTCAAGTGACGGGCAGATATAAGGTTAAATCTGAAGCAATTACCCTACAAATTCCAGATCCCCTCTACCAACGCCTAGCAAACACAGCCCAAGCCACCCATCGTCCCATCGAAGACGTTGTCCTCCATTTCGACGAAAGGGTTTCTTGAATTGTTGGTCGATTATTCCCCAACCGCCGCGACCTGATTTTCCTTTCGTAGATAGGCTTCAATAAAGGGGTCTAATTCACCATCCATAACATTTTCAATTGCGGTGGTTTCTACGCCCGTCCGCAGGTCTTTCACCATTTGGTAGGGGTGAAAAACATAGTTGCGGATTTGGGTGCCCCAAGCTGCCTCAACAATATCGCCGCGAATATCCGCAATTTCGCGGGCGCGCTGCTCTTGCGCCACAATCAGCAGCTTGGCCTTCAAAATGACCAGGGCTTTCTCTTTGTTTTGGAGCTGCGATCGCTCTTGGGTACAGCGCACTGCCAACCCCGTCGGCAGGTGAACAATCCGTACCGCCGTCTCGACCTTATTGACGTTTTGACCGCCCTTACCCCCAGCGCGAGTCGTGGTAATTTCTAAATCTTTATCAGGGATATTTAGCTCCACGCCGTGGTCTAGTTCTGGCATCACCTCAACGCCAGCAAAACTGGTTTGGCGCTTGCCGTTGGCGTTAAAGGGCGAAATGCGAACCAGTCGGTGCGTCCCTTTCTCAGCCTTTAGGTAGCCGTAGGCATAGAGACCAGAGATTTCAAGGGTAACGGATTTAAGACCCGCCTCATCCCCCTCAGAAATTTCGGCTAACTGTACCTTATAGCCCTGCTTTTCGGCCCAGCGCGTATACATTCTCAGCAGCATTTCTGCCCAGTCTTGGGCATCGGTTCCACCTGCGCCTGCATTAATGGTGAGGACTGCGCCACCTTTGTCGTAAATGCCTGACAAAAGCTGCTGAAGCTCCCACTGATCGAGCTGGTGTGCTAACTGCTTGAGGCTTGTTTGGGCTTCGTTGAGTAAACCTGAATCATCCTCAAGCTCTAATAGTTCTAAGACCGTCTTTGCATCTTCTACTGTGGTGCGCCAACGCTGTAGGCCATCTAGATGCGCTTTGAGTTCGTTGAGAGCCTGAAGCGCGGTTTGTGCCGTAGCCTGGTTGTCCCAAAAGCTGGGCTGGGCGGCAACTTGCTCTAAGTCAGAAATTTTTGCATTAAGTGCAGGAACGTCAAAGATACTCCTGGGTTTTACCCAGGCGCTCAGACAACAGCTCAATATCTCGTTTTAAATCAACAACATCCATGAACCTTAGCGTTACTCCTCGTTTCTTTTAGGATGTTTGACTGAATACGAAAAATTTGGAGGGGCAGGTTTTGTAGAGAGGCGCTGTACATCACTCATACAGCACTATCGCAACCTGTCCCCACCGCACAATGGAATGAATTCACGATCCTTCGCAAAATCGAATGAAGCTAAAACTTGTTTAAGTTAAGACCAGCTTGTCTTGCTAGGGCATCAATACCTTGAAGTTGAATTGTTTTAATGGCTTTGGTTGAGAGGCGGAGCTTAACCCAACGCTTGCCTTCAGGCCACCAAACTCGTTTCCACTGCAAATTGACTTCTTGCAGTTTTTTGGTGCGATGGTGAGAGTGAGAAACCGCGTAGGCGTTATTCGCTTTTCTACCGGTCAGTTGACACTTACGACTCATTGAAAATGCTCCGAGGATCTGTGAGATGGTGCGATCTACTTTTATACACTAGGCACAGCCAAGGTGCAAATCAGTACTCAACCCATTTTAATGCAGATTGGCTGCTGAAACGGTATTTTGGTCAGCATCTTTCAAAATCAAACCCTCAACGAAGGGCTGTTTTCTTCTTTAAGGCTGACGCGCTATGGTTGACTACAGCGTGACGGCGCAACTTAACCACGCCAATCCAGCAGAAATCAGCTATGCATATTGTTGTTCTTATCCTCATTGAGCTATTGGTTGTCATTGGGCTATCTCGGCTCATGGGGCTTGGCTTTGAGCGCATTAAACAGCCCCTTGTGATTGGAGAAATTGTGGCTGGCATTATGCTGGGCCCGTCGCTGCTAGGGTGGTTAGCCCCTACCTGGAAGGCTGCGCTGTTTCCCGCAGAGGCGTTGCCCTCGTTGGGGGTGCTGGCTCAGATCGGCCTCATCTTTTTTATGTTTTTGATTGGCCTAGAGCTAAACCCAAAGTATTTGCGCGGCAACCTTAATATCGCGGTGCTGGTTTCTCATGTCAGCATTTTGGTGCCGTTTTCTTTGGGCTGTTTACTCGCGCTGCTGCTCTATCCGCTACTTTCTAATGGTGACGTGAGTTTTACGGCGTTTGCCCTATTTCTGGGGGCGGCAATGTCGATTACGGCGTTTCCGGTACTGGCGCGCATTATTACAGAAAACAACCTCCAGAGCAGTCGGCTGGGGACTTTAGCGCTCACCTGTGCTGCGGTGGATGACGTGACGGCTTGGTGTGTACTGGCACTGGCGATCGCCGTAACTCGCACCAACAGTATGGCGGGTGCCATTCCGACCATTCTGTTCTCCATTGTCTACATCGGGGTGATGGTGACGATTGGGCGGCAGTTCCTCAAAAACTTGTCCAAATACTATGACCGTAAAGGGAAGCTCCCTCAGTTTTTGGTGGCGATTATCTATATGGGTGTAGTGGCTTCTGCCCTCATCACGGAAGTTATCGGCATTCACTTCATTTTTGGCGCTTTTCTGCTGGGGGCGGTGATGCCCAAAAATGCAGGGCTGACCCGTGAGCTAGCGGAAAAAACCGAAGATTTTGTTTTAGTCTTTTTGCTGCCGCTCTTTTTTGCCTACAGCGGCCTCAAAACCGAAGTGGGGCTACTCAATAGCCCTGACAAATGGCTATTGTGCCTTGCGGTGGTTGGGGTTGCCATTATTGGTAAGTATGTGGGCACCTACATTGCGGCTCGCGTATCTGGCATTGATAAACGCGAATCTGCGGCGCTGGGCTGGCTAATGAATACCCGTGGACTCACGGAGCTGATTGTGCTCAACATTGGGCTAGAGCTGAAGGTGATTTCGCCGCTGCTGTTTACCATGCTGGTGATCATGGCGCTTGTGACCACCTTTATGACCTCTCCACTGCTGGAATGGACGTACCCTAAGCGGCTGATTCGGTTGGATGTGACGGACACCGAAGCAGCAGAAGCGTCTTCTGAACCTCAGCCGATCTACCGTGTGCTGGTGCCTGTGGCAAACCCGAAGACGCAAAAGGGGTTGATCAACTTGGCCTTGGCGATCGCAGGCACCCGTCAAAACGCGATTGTGCATCCGCTCAGCCTCGTCGAAATCCAGGAAAACTATGCCTTTGCCAGTATGCCCATTGAAGCGGATCGGCTGGTAGAGCAGCGTCGTATTCAGATCGAGAGTTTGGTGCAGAGCATCCAACCGCCTGAGGTCAGAGCGCGGCTGCGTCCTATCGTGCGGGTTTCGAGCGACATTGCTCGAGAGACAAGCAGAATTGCAGCCCTCGATCGCACAGACTTAGTGCTGGTGGGCTGGCATCGACCCGTCTTTGATCAAAATCGACTGGGGGGTCGTGTGGGTCAGATCTTGAGTTCAGCCCGTGCGGATGTTGCAGTTTTTGTGGATCGAGGATTGCAGCAAATTTCCAAGATTTTAGTGCCCTATGCACCTAGCCTCCATGACGAGTTGGGGTTAGAACTGGCGTTACGGCTGCTCATTAATGCAGAACATATTCAGCTTCAGATCTTACGAGTGACTAGCCCTGGCACCCCTGCCGGGGAATTGAGTCGTGAGTTTATGGAGGTTTTGGCTCAGCTTGCGCCCTCAGTCCGTAGCCGCATAGAGATGCCTATTCTAGAAACTTATTTAGACCCGCTTCAGGCTGTGGTCGATCATTCCGTTACGGTTGATTTAACCATTGCGGGAGCCAGCCGCGCCTGGGGTTCTGAACGGCAAACCTTAGGTCGCTATGCCGATGCGCTGGTTACGCAGTGTGTCTCTTCCCTGCTCATTACCCGTAAATATAGTCAGGTCACGTCCCATCTCGCATCTGTACTAGACATAAACCCCAACGAATCGCAGGTGGAGCAGCTATGAATCACTTTCAGCCTAAATCTCTCGTCTTTTATGGCGGTGCGATCGCCTTTGTGGTGGGCCTATTTGGGGTCGTCACAGCCTATGGCGAAGCAAACCTTAAAGCGGCTCAAAGTATTGGGGGAGAGTATCAAATCAGTCTGCCCGTTTCTGCGCCCTGCGGTGGTGGAAAATCTGTTTTACTCTCGGTGCAGCAATCAGGCATATATGTGGCAGCAGCGCTGACCAATCCAGCCTTAATGCGGAGTCCATCGGTTTCTAAGTCGATGACGTTAAGCGGTCAATGGCAAAATCAACGGCTCAGTCTTACCGGACAGGTTCCAGTGGGAGTGCTGTGCGATGGGTCGAAAGAAGCTGCGCCTATCGCGGTCAAAATTGACGGGGAGATTTCCCCAACCTCAGCATCCACCAAGGCTACGACCTTAACGGGCGCAATCTCTCTCAATGCAGCAGCCAGCCCGTTGATGGCTCAACGCCAGCCCGTTGCCAAAGATGAGGCGAAGTAGATCGAATACATCACAGTAATTTTTGCAGTGATGGATCGCATTACTTTGCATCGCTTTAGATCACCGATATCCCCTCTGTTGAAGTGCTAGAGTCGATCTGCTAAGTAGTAATGGCTTAAGGCTATATGAATCGTTTTTTGAGACTTGTGAAGCCGCATAACGCTCATCGGTCTTTAAAGTTTATGGCGTCAATGCTGGCTCCGTTGGCGATCGCCACAGCAATATCCCAGCCCAGCACTGCCTCACCCCCGTCTGTTAAAGCTCCCGTTACTCAGACTGTCAATCTGCCCATCGCCGCACAGCCTGCGGTTGCTGAGATGGGTTTTCTGCCATTACCGCTGATCGTTGTGCCCATTCTGCTGGGCGGTGGCATTGTTGGCATTATCTTTTTCTTTGGCCTCGTCATTGTGAGCGAGCAAGAAGTTGGCATCGTTGTAAAGAAATTCTCAAGCAAAGGCTTACCACCCGGTCAAATTATTGCCCTCAACGGCGAAGCTGGCTATCAGGCGGATACGCTGGCACCCGGATGGCACTGGGGGTATTGGCCGCTAAAGTTTGACGTGCGCAAAGAAAAGGCGATTGTGGTGCCCCAGGGCGAAATTGCTCTGATTGTTGCGGCAGATGGACAGCCCATTCCCCCAGAGCGCCTTCTAGCAAAAGTTATCGAGTGCGACAACTTTCAGGATGCCCGTAAATTTCTGACCAAGGGTGGCGAGAAAGGGCGGCAAATGAGTTTTCTGACCGCTGGAACCTACCGCATCAATACCGCACTCTTCACAGTCATCACAGCAGCCAACGCCAACAAAAATGGGATTGCTGCCGAACGGATGAAAATCCATACCGTTTTGCCAGATCAGGTGGGCATTGTGACCGCCTTAGATGGCACCCCCATTAGCCCTGGCGAAATTGCGGGGCCACTGGTTCCAGGTCACGAGAATTTTCAGAATGGGCAAACATTTATTAGCAGTGGGGGGCGACGCGGACTTCAAGAACAGGTTTTGCTCTCTGGGTCTTGGAATCTCAACCCTTGGTTTGCTCAAGTTGAGCAGGTGCCCATGACCGAAATCCCCATTGGCTATGTGGGAGTTGTGATTTCCTACGTGGGGCAAGCCCATGAAGACGTGAGCGGCAGTGACTTTACCCACGGCGACTTAGTGCGTCCAGGTCATAAAGGCGTATGGACAGAACCGCTTTACCCAGGCAAGCATCCGCTCAACTCTAGAGTGATGAAGATCGAGCTGGTGCCCACCACCAATATTGTGCTCAACTGGTCTAACCGAACCGAAGGCCATCGCTACGATGACAAACTCAATACGTTGAAGGTGCGTTCTAGGGATGGGTTTGCCTTTGAGCTGCAAGTAGCTCAAATTATTCATGTGGGCGCACTGGATGCGCCCAAGGTAATCTCCCGCGTCGGCTCTATGCAAAATCTGGTAGACCACGTTCTAGAACCCACCATCGGCAACTACTTCCGCAACTCGGCTCAAGACTACACCGTGCTAGATTTTTTAAGCGCCCGCAGCGAACGCCAGTCAGAGGCAGCGGAATACATTCGGCAGGCGTTGCGGATCTATGACGTTCAGGCGATCGATACTTTAATCGGCGAAATTCAGCCCCCCGCTGAGCTAATGGTGACGCAGACCGAGCGCAAAATTGCCGAGGAGCAGCGCAAAACCTATGAAACCCAGCAGGCGGCGCAAACCCAGCGTCAGCAGCTTGTGCGCGAAACGGCCTTAGCCGAAATCCAGCAGGAGATGGTGAAGTCTGAGCAGAGCGTCCAGATTTCTCGACTCAAGGCCGATGCCCACGTTCAGGAAGCCACGGGCGCGGCGGAATCCACCAAACTCAGGGCGGTCGGGGAAGCCGAAGGGATTCGAGCCATTGGTCAGGCCAAAGCCGAAACCTATCGGGCTGGGGTAGAAGCGATTGGCGGACAGGGCTTTACGGCGATGCAGCTCATGCAGATTATTGGCGATCGCCAAGTTCGGCTCATCCCCGATGTGCTGGTGGGCGGCGGCGGCAATGGCGGCACCAGCGGCGGGTTAGTCGATGGCTTACTTTCGATGCTGCTGTGGAATCAGTCCGGCAAAGACTGGCATCACCCCACGCCCAATGGTGCTGTCATCCAAGAACCCAGCGTTTTATCAGACGTTGAAATCGCGAACGTTATACCGCCGACCGAACCGATTGAGCCGACTTAAATCCTTTAGAAAAGTCAGTCTATTTTGGATCTAAATACCGCATGAAGCATTTGATCCCTGCCGATGCCCGTCGCACATTCCGAATTGCCACCCGCTGGCTAAAGGATGTTGCTAATGGACAGCGATCGCAGTTTGTCAAACCCGCCGCAGCCTCTGCGCTGAACGCAGGTCAACATTGGCCTGTTCAGCTAGAGCTAACTCAGGCCATTAAGGTCACAGATTTTTCTGAAAACAAAATCCATAACCTGGCTTTAGCGGCTCAATCCATTAACGACGTGATCATTACCCCCCAGCAAATCTTTTCGCTGTGGGTGTTAATTGGCGCACCCACTCAGCAACGGGGCTACTTACCAGGGCGATCGCTTGTCAAGCAGCAGCTCCAGGCAGAATACGGCGGGGGGTTATGCCAGCTCTCGGGGTTGCTGTATCACCTCGCGCTTATTGCAGGGTTAACCGTCTTAGAACGCCATCCCCACTCTGTGGATCTCTATACCGATGAAACTCGCTTTGCGCCCCTCGGCTCCGACGCAACGGTGGTTTACGGGTATAAAGACTTTCGATTTGTCAATTCGCTGCCTCAGCCTATTCGCGTACAGATTGTAGTGGGGACAGACTTTGTGACGGGGCAGATCTGTGGGGAAGGGGTGATCGCAGAACATCAGATTGAGTTTATTTCTCAACCTTCTGAACATGGCGTTACCGTCGAGACAATTCAGCGATGTTTTGGCAGTGAAAAGCCCTTGAGCTTAGGTAAATCCTGCTACCAAAAACCATCACAGTAAATGAACATAGGATAAATTTTGAGCGCTAAAGTGCGCAGTCCAAGCCAGATTAAGCTTCTCTAAACAGCGAACTAACCAGTCTACAGATCCACGGGCTTGTAGCTCATAGTGCTGAAACAGAAGAGATATCCGCCGTTCTAAATAAGGCTTCACCTTATTGCAGAGCAGCACGACCTTTAGCAGCAGCCCTACGGTTACGGTAGACCCTAAATTATTTAATAAATCCATAAACACAGAGTGATTGGGCCGCTGCTTACTTTCAATCACCATAAAATTGAGCACCTGATTGCAGGTGCGCACCAACAGAAAATCATTCATCGCAGCAGTATTACTCTCGGGGTGAAGGCTATTGAGATACCCCCGAAACTGATCATTAAATCGGCACTGCCCAAACTTTGACGGAATGCTGCTGGCAATATAATCGGTCAACTCCACCTTAAAACGGCCATAGGTTTGAGGCTGCTCCCCTGGCATCCAAAACTGCTGCGCCATATCTTTATAGGTGCCGCGCGAGTCTACTTTTGCGACGTAGTGCTTTAGGCTTGAGCACATATCTTGGTGGGTCAACAGCGTCGGGTTCTTTGAGGGTTCTGTAGAGATAACTTGCCGCTGCTTTTCTTTATTGATCATCGAATACGTTAGATAGCTAGATAAATCCTGCTGAAACTTCTGACTCGCATTGCGTTGGGTCACGACAATCAGTTTTTGGTAGTCTTCGCCATCATCTTGATTGGTTAGACAGTGCGGGTAAAGATACGGATAACGGTGCAGAAGGGTAGATAAAGGTCGCTGTTTATCAGCATCGTTATTCGGGTTTAGCAGGTCAGCTAACTGGCGAATCCGCTGAAAGTAGGGGCTTCGCACATACTCATGCACCGAAAACCGTAGGCGTCCGGCTGGGCTGGGCTGTCCGCTAATCACTGATGCGCCACGGCATTGGTGGAGGAGATCAACTAACGCTACGATGGCCTCTCGATGGAGAACATTCATCTGCCAGCGGTTGATCAAGATAAAGCAGCAGCGGTTAAAAAACGGCTGAAAACTATGCCTTAGGTTCCCACCTCGCATGAGTTCATGCAGGGTCGTGCGGATGCTGGGTTCAGGGTACATTCCACCCTGAACAAACAAAAGTTGAAATCGCTGGAGTACCTGTTCTGGCAACTCCGTACGGACGCACTGGAGCAAATGATCATAGATGTCTTGCTCTAGCGCTTCAACAGATCGATGGGTATGAGTGTCTAAGACGTTCACGGCAGTTTCCACCGTCACTGTAACGAAGGGTTTATAACTAATTAAGGCTTCGCTGTCAGAGAATAACTTACTTCAAATGGCTCTAAAGAGATTTCACTTGGGTAGAGTCTTAGTCGTAAAACGAACCTAATCTAGAGTGCCCTTCTGATTTCCCATTTCTTACATTCACCTCAATTTAATTTTCAAAGAGATAAATAGTGAAAAAGACACGGTGTACAAAGAGACATATGCTACAAAGAGACACGGAGTGTGACGAACTGCTGCAACCCTGTAATGGTCAGTAACGTACCGTCATAAAATGAAAATGCCCAATCTTGTGCAGAACGACCCGTTTGAGCAGCATAACGACAGAAGCACTCCCCCTTTCTAGACGTAAGCTATGGCTGGCAGCGATTAAGCCACCCATGTATAGCGTTGCTGTGGTGCCAATTTGGGTGGGCACTGCGATCGCCGCACACCAAGGGGCGACTCCACATCACATCAATGGCTGGATTGCCTCAACGTTTTTGCTCTCTGCCATCAGCATTGTGGCCTGGAGTAATGTCAGTAACGATGTCTACGACGCGGAAACCGGAATTGATCAAAACAAGCACCATTCGTTGGTAAACCTGACGGGCAATCGCCCCCTTATGTTTTGGATCGGCAATACTTTACTCGCGCTGGGCGTGCTGGGCATTGTGGCAATTTCTGTCATGCAACAAGACCTCACGGTACTGGGGCTGGTACTGCTGTGCTGTTGTTTGGGCTATCTCTATCAAGGGCCACCGTTCCGGTTGGGGTATAAAGGCTTAGGCGAATTTTTGTGCTTTTTTGCCTATGGGCCATTAGCACTCTCGGCGGTGTACTACAGCCAAACGAAAGGCTGGTCAGCGACTGTTCTGTGCGCCTCTGTGTTTTTGGGCATTATCACCAGCATCATTTTGTTTTGTTCCCATTTTCATCAGGTCGAAGATGACATTGCCGCAGGGAAGCGATCGCCCATCGTCCGTCTGGGCACAAAGCGCGGTGCAGCTTTACTGCCGTGGCTCTGTGGTACCGCCTATGCTTCAGTCCTGCTATCTGTGATTTTTGGGTTTATGCCCGTGGGTTCTCTCCTCACCTTGGGCAGTTTGCCGTTTGCCGTTAAGCTGTGTCAGTTTGTCGGGCAATACCACGACCAACCCCAGCGCGTTAATAACTGTAAATTTATTGCCGTGGCGCTACATTTTTGGAGTGGGCTGCTGCTGGGGCTAAGCTTTTTGGTACTATGAGCGGCTATCGCTTGCTGCTCAAGCCCTATGAATGGGAATTTGAGCAGCCCCTTCGAACCCATCATGGGCGATGGAAAGTCCGGCAAGGACTGATCATTGGTCTTGAGCGGGAGGATGGTGTGATCGGCTGGGGAGAGATTGCGCCTATTCCTTGGTTTGGCACAGAAACCTTGGCAGCGGCGATCGCCTTTTGCCAAACCCTTCCCGTTCTGCTTACAGAAGCAGACATTCTTTGCGTCCCCAACGCTTTGCCAGCCTGTCAGTTTGGGTTTGGCAGCGCCTGGGAATCTTTTTCTACGCCGCCATCTGCCATAGAACTTAAGCCTTCGCAGGTCAGCGCGCTGCTGCCTGCGGGGACGGCGGCACTCTCCAATTGGTCTGCCCTTTGGGAAAAAGGGCACCGTACTTTTAAATGGAAGATTGGGGTTTTAGACGTGCCACAAGAGTTAGAGCTGTTCCAACAATTAGCGACAGCATTGCCCAAAGATGCAAAACTACGCCTAGATGCAAACGGTGGCCTGACGTTAGAACAGGCGAAGCAGTGGCTAGAGACCTGCGATCGCAGTTCCCGTCTCAGCATCGAATATCTAGAGCAGCCACTCCCACCCGATCAGTTTGAAGCGATGACGCAACTTGCTCAAGCCTACAGAACCCCGCTGGCTCTGGATGAATCTGTAGCAACGGTGGCTCAACTTCAGCAGTGTCATGCGCGTGGATGGCGTGGGGTGATGGTAGTTAAGGCGGCGATCGCCGGATATCCTCAAGCGCTTAGAGATTTCCTCAATACCCATACAGTAGACGTGGTCTTTTCTTCTGTCTTTGAAACTAAGGTGGGTCGCAGGGCAGCATTGGCATTAGCCCAAGCCCTTAACGCGAGCGATAGAGCCATTGGATTTGGGGGTGAATCGAAGCTTTAGGGTGATTTTCTAAAAATAGGACTTTGGGGGATTAAGCCTTGTTTATGACGCTCGCGCTACAATCAAGACTACTTAATGTCGCTGGATTGTATCCAGCATTTCACTGTTGTTTTAACGATTGTGCATAATGTGGCCGTTTAAATCCGCTGCTCGAAAACAAATTGCCAAAATTGAAGTAAAAGGGGCGATCGCCGGAGGAACCCGAACCTCAGTCCTCAAAGCCCTCAAGACCGTCGAAGAAAAACAGTATCCCGTCTTGCTGCTGCGGATTGATAGCCCTGGTGGCACCGTCGTTGACTCCCACGAAATTTATAGCGCCCTCAAACGGCTCCAAAAAAAGGTCAAAATTGTCGCCAGTTTTGGCAATATTTCGGCCTCTGGTGGCGTTTATATCGGCATGGGTGCCCAGCACATCATGTCAAACCCAGGCACCATTACGGGCAGCATTGGCGTAATTTTGCGGGGCAATAACCTAGAGCGGCTGCTCGAAAAAGTAGGCGTGTCTTTTAAGGTGATTAAATCTGGCCCCTACAAAGATATTTTGGCCTTTGACCGCGAACTCACCGAGCCAGAACAGCACATCCTGCAAGACCTGATTGACACCACCTACGGACAGTTTGTCCAAACCGTCGCTGAAGCCCGAAAACTAGAGATAGACGCAGTCAAAAGCTTTGCCGATGGACGCGTTTTTACAGGTCAACAGGCGCTTGACCTTGGGCTAGTCGATCGCCTGGGCACCGAAGAAGACGCACGATGTTGGGCCGCAGAGCTAGCGGGTCTAGATCCAGACAAAGTTAAGTGCATAGACATTGAAGACCCCAAGCCGTTTTGGAGCCGCTTTATCCCAGGGAACCAGAGCGCTAAGACTTTAGATCTTGCAATACCCATGACAATAATACCCGTTGAAATGCAAACTTGGCTCAACTTTGAAATGGCTTCTAATGGGTTGCCATTGTGGATGTATCACCCGTCTGGACGTCTATAAATTAATTAGGACGTCTACAGATAGGACAGATGTAGAATAGACTCTGAACCGCCCCCCGTAAGATGTCAAGTTTGCTAACAGGATGCAGATAGCGGCCTTATTCTGGGGCATGATGAACCTAAGGAGGATGCTGTAGTGACCTGGAAAGTAAAGGCAATTCGTGGGGCAACCACTGCCACTGAAAATTCAATGGCGGCCATTCGAGAAGTTGTACACGAACTCCTCGACGAGATCGAGGCTCGTAATGACCTGGATTTGTCTGAGGTGGTGAACGTGACGTTTTCTGTTACGCGAGATTTAGATCGGGTTTTTCCGGCGGCGATCGCCCGTCAGCGCTCCCATTGGCAAAGTGTGCCGTTACTAGACGTACAGCAGATGTACGTCATCACCGATTTGCCCTACTGCATACGGTGCCTCATTCAGTTCAATACGCCAGATCCTGCCCTTGAAGTTCAGCATGTGTATCTACGGCAAGCCAAAACCTTAAGACCTGATCGCAGTCTTTCAGAAGCGGGTCTTAGTGCTGCTACAGCAGGGTAGCATTGCGAATCAAACGCATCAGCAGCCTTTTTATCTAGTACCGGAGAAAATTTATGTCCATCACAACTGCTCTCGTGAAGGATTTTATGACTCCTAACCCCGTGGTGATTCAGCCCACGGAATCGGTTGAGGCGGCCATTCAGCTGATGGAAGAACGTCGCATTAGTGGACTGCCTGTCACGAACGATCAGGGAAAGGTCATTGGCATTCTGTCAGAAGGCGATTTGTTGGTGAGAGAGTCGCCCGTGCAGCCGCCGCTGTATATGACGCTGTTGGGCAGCATTATTTATTTTGAATCGCCGCTACACTTTCATCAGCACATGAAAAAGGCGCTCGGGATGTTTGTCCAAGATGCCATGACAGAAAACCCAGTTACCATTGGCCCTAATGCGCCATTGGCAGATGCCGCACATCTCATGCTAGATAAGAAAGTGAATCGCTTACCCGTTGTGGATGAACAGCAAAAGCTGATTGGCATTCTCACCCGTCATGACCTATTATTTGCGCTAAAGCCCCAGGCTGAGGTCAAAAATCGCTAACCCAGAGACTTTTCAGGCGTACTTTTAATGAGATTCCAGCCCTTGTTGTCGGCGATCGCCTGATTGAGTTTTTCGTACATTTGATAGCAGTGGTTGTTAGCCTGGAGCGGCAATTCTTCATTTTTGACCACCACGCTAAGGTGCGTAATATCTTGGGTGGCGCGGGTGCTGTCTACAAAAATTTCGACGGTCACAAGCCTAGAAAACGGGATGTTTCCAGGTGTTTCCCTTGCCACCACAAAATCTTCTTTGAAATAGAGAACTTCAAAGCTACAGGCTTTCAATACCTCTTTGACTTGCTCGTAGAATTGGCTGAGGGGAACAGCCACGGTTAAATCATGCGTGTATCGAGCCATACTCAAACTTTGAGTTAAAAACGCCATCTATTTTGCCTATGATACTCAATATTGATCGGCGTTTTATAATTTGAGGCAGAGATGGACGTGCGAAGGGGACGGTTCATCGTTTTTGAAGGGACGGAAGGCGCAGGTAAATCAACGCAACTGAAGCGTTTAAAGCAGTGGTTGGCAGACAGCGGATGGCTTCACCATTTGCAGCAGTTTTTGCCACCAGAAGTATCGCCCGTCTTGGTCACGCGAGAGCCAGGGGGAACCGACTTAGGCCAGCGACTGCGACTCCTGTTACTAGATAGTTCTCTTACTGAAGCACAGGGGCTACCCAGCATTACAGAACTGCTGCTGTATGCCGCCGATCGCGCTCAGCATGTCTTCACCACCCTCAACCCTGCCCTAGAGAAAGGCACGCTGATTTTGTGCGATCGCTATACTGCCTCTACGGTGGCCTACCAAGGCTACGGGCGAGCCTTGGATCTCGCCCTGATTCAGCAGCTCAATGCGATCGCCACCTGTGGTCTAACCCCCGATCTCACCCTTTGGTTAGACTTAGATGTTGAGCAGGGTCTACGTCGCGCCCGTCAGCGTCAGCCTAAAGTATTAGAACTCGCAGGCGCAGATCGGATGGAAGCGGCTGACTTGGCCTTTCATCAGCGGGTGCAGCAGGGCTTTGCCGCTCAAGCAAAGGCCAACCCTCAGCACATGATCCGGATTGAGGCAGGATGCTCAGAAGATCAGGTGGCAGCACAAATTCAAACGATGATGGAGCAGTATTTACAGCAATGGTATCCGCAGCCTTTAACGACCTTGTAGAGCAAACCCAGGCCGCTGAACTGCTGACTCAGGCCATTGAACGCGATCGCATTGCACCTGCCTACCTTTTTGTCGGCCCAGAGGGCGTGGGGCGCAAGCGAGCCGCCCGTTTTTTCTTAGATGCCTTACTTGGGCAGTCGCCGCCGTCATCAGCTAGGGGACGCGCCTCCCAAGACAACCATCCCGATATTCTTTGGGTAGAGCCAACCTATCAGCATCAGGGCAAAGCCATGAGTGCAGCGGCGTTGATTGAAAAAGGCGTTGCGCTCCCAAAGGGTCGCCCTCAAGTGCGCTTAGAGCAAATCCGCAGTATCACCCGCTTTGTGAGCCAAGCGCCCATGGAAGCACCGCGTTTGCTCGTCATTTTAGATGAAGCACAAACCATGGGGGAATCTGCCGCCAATGGGCTGCTCAAAACCTTAGAAGAGCCTGGAAACTGCACGTTGATTTTGATTGCCCCCAGCGTGGATTCCCTCTTGCCGACGATCGTATCCCGATGCCAGCGCATTCCGTTTCGTCGGTTGAGCGCTGAGGGATTAAGTGCGGTGCTGCAACGGCTAGAACTGCATGAGATTTTAGCCCATCGCCCCATTTTGACAATGGCGCAGGGCAGCCCAGGTTGCGCTATCCAGTATTGGGAAAAATTACAGGCCATTCCGGCTGAAGTGTTAACAGCCTGCCAAACCCCTCCTTCCACCGCTAGCAGTTGCCTTGCCTTGGCACGAGAGATTGATAAAGCCCTTGAGCTTGAGTCTCAGCTTTGGCTGTTAGATTACCTCCAGCAGCAATACTGGGATGCCGGCTTAACGGCCTCGCTTGCGCCCTTAGAGCAGGCTAAGGCCTATCTGATACAGTATGTTCAGTCTCAATTGGTTTGGGAGGTCACGTTGTTGAAGCTAGCAAACCTTTAGACTGAAGGAGAGATTTTGCAAAATCTCTATTAAAAGGCTTGCCAAGTCCTCAACAGTCCGTTACGATAGTGAAGCTAAAATTCAATTCGCCGGGATAGCTCAGTTGGTAGAGCAGAGGACTGAAAATCCTCGTGTCCCCAGTTCAAATCTGGGTCTCGGCATTTTACTAAATTGTGATCAGAGTTTAGTCAATTGCAGCGGTCGTGGGACTGAGGGGCGATAGCTCCACATCAGGAGTCCGCATAATATCCGTCATGCGCTTAATCACGCTGGCAATAGGAACCGCAATCACCAAGCCCAGAACCCCCGCAACTTTGCCGCCAATAAATAGCGCAATAATCAGCCAAATAGGATTTAGCCCAATCGAGCTACCGACCAAACGTGGAGACACCACATTATCGTTAATTAGGCCAATCATAATTGCGGAGGCCAATACCTTTAGCCCCAAAGTAAAATCTTGGAGCGCAACCAGCACGCTAACCACCACCACCATGACGGTGCTGGCATAGGGAATGAGCGTGGTTAAGCCAATGCTAACCCCAAATAAAACTGCGTAGGGAACCCCTAATGCCAGAAAAATTGCGGTTTGGGCGACGCTCAAAATGCCAGCCAGTAACGCCTGCGCCGCAAAGTAATTTTGAAACGTCTGCTGAAGCGAAGTTTGCAGCGGCTGGCTCCAGTTTAGGGGCAGCCAGCTAAAAATGCCCTGCCAAGATCGTTCGCCATTAAACACCATAAAAATGGTCAGCACTAACAGCAGAAAAATGTTGAATAGGCTATTGATGGTGCCCAAAATAAAGCTAAGAAGCTGACTGCTGGTGGCCTGAAGGATACCCGATAGCTGTTCAATTTCACGGGCAGCCACATCCCCAATGTTGGAAGGGAGCTTTTGGGCGATCGCCCACTTTTGAATTGCCGCTAGCTGTTGGGTACCGGAGTCAATTAAGGCGGGCAGACTGGTGACAAGTCCACTCAACTGCTCAACAATCAGCGGCACTAACGTTAAGCCCAAAACGCCTAGGGCAAGCAGCGCCAACGTTAAGACAATGCTGATGGCAACAAACCGCTGAATGCCCCGTTGCTGAAGCAGCTGAATGGGAAAATTGAGTAAAAACGCCAAAATAATGGCCGTAACTAGCAGGCTGGCAAGGGGCTGAAGGTAGCTTAACAGCAGCAAAAATAGCCAGCCATTTAAAAATGCTAGCGGGAAAATGAGCCAGAGTCTGAGCCAGAAGGGAATCTCTTTCGGCAATTGGAGCATGGGCACCCTTTAGGACTTATGCCAGATTAGCATCTCAATAAAACGTCCTTCAGGCCATCTCGAACTTGTTCTTGCTCAGCAACCGTCAGTTCAGGAAACATCGGCAAAGATAAAACCTCCAGTGCAGCTTTATCCGCTATGGGCAACTGACCGAGTTCATAGCCAAGATGCGCATAGACAGGCTGAAGATGCAGCGGTAATGGGTAGTACACCATCGACTGTATGCCTTGCTCTGCTAAAGCTGCCCGAACCTGATCGCGCCGAGGGGCTGGGGGTTCAATCCCGCTGGCGCTGAGAACCACATCTGCCGCTGAGGTAAGGGCGCGATCGCGGCTTCTGCTGAGGTAATGCAAATCGCCGTCGTGGCTGACGCGAATGGTGTACTGATTCCATACGCTGTCTTGGTGCGCTTGGGGAATAGTAATGCCTGGGATATTGCCCAGAAGCTGAGCATAGTGCTGAGCAACCGCTTTTCGCTGAAGATTCCAATGGTTTAAATGACGCAGTTTAACGCTTAAAATTGCCGCCTGAATCGCATCTAGACGACTGTTCATGCCAATGGCTTCGTGGATATAGCCGCTGCGTCGCCCGTGGTCGCGCACAATCCGCATTTTTTCGGCGAGTGCGGCACTGTGTGTTGTAATCGCACCGCCATCACCGTAGCCCCCTAGGTTTTTGCTGGGGTAAAAGCTAAAGCAGCCAATCTCTCCAATGCTGCCTACTTTTTGCGTTTGCCCAGTTGAGTTTTGCCAAACTGCTCCTGTGGCCTGGGCGCAGTCTTCAATGACAGGTAGCGAGTATGCCTGGGCGATTGCCATTACCCGCGCCATATCTGCGGTTTGCCCAAAGAGGTGAACGGGCATAATGGCTTTTGTGCGTGGGGTAATTGCCGCCTCTAGCTGCTCGGCATCTAGGTTAAAGGTTTCGGGCGCAATATCGACAAAAACGGGCGTAGCCCCCGCCATGCTGATCACCTCTGCGGTGGCAATAAACGTAAAGGGGCTGGTGATGACCTCATCTCCTGGGCCAATATCAAAGGCGCGTAGCGCTAAATAGAGGGCATCGGTACCAGAATTACAGCTAATGCAAAACGGGGTCTGAGTATAGTCTGCGAATGCCTGCTCAAATTGGGCAACCACGGGGCCGCCAATATACTGACTGGACGCTAATACTGCTAAAACTGCTGCATTGATATCGTCTTGAAGGGCTTGATACTGTCGGGCAAGGTCAAGGGGGGGAATGGTGTTCACTCAATCGGTTCCTAACAATTTAAAAGGGCGCAGCCCAGAACAGACCTATACCCACTGGGGAATTGAAAGATTGCTCTACGACTTGGATGCCACAGAATCTTTGAGCAATCGAAGAATCATTTCAGACACAAGCCTTAATGTACCGTGATCGGCTCAAATGTTCTACCGTGAGCCGCTAGTTTTTAGCAAACGTTAAGTTCATAAGCAACAATTGGGTAAGACACGCTGATTTCTCTCTCAATTGCTAACGCTCATTTCTTCAGCACGAGTCCCTTCATATCCAAAAAATCTAAGTCCTTTGATCCCTGCTTCCTCAAGCGTTTCTTTAGCAGTAGGTGAGACAAAAAGAGCGGTTGTTGCTCTATCTGTAAGTCTAAATATGGGTGGAAATCCACCAACTGGTTCCCTCAAAACAAGCTTTGGAATATAGGTGTAGACAGGATCCTCATTAAATTTAAATTCAGTCCGGTCATAGTCAATAACATCCAAATGCTCTAAGAGTTGTAAGCCTACATAATCCTCATTAAATTCCCCCATTAGAGGAACTGTTTGTCCCTTTAAGTTATACCTGCCTTGGTCTAGAAATCTGTAGTCATAAATTCGAGTTGGGATTGCTTTATAGGAAAAACTTCCTACAGAATGCAACGTGTACAGCATCCGCTTGGAAATCAAAGTCCAACCTAAGTCACATTCGAGGAAGTCAGTTTGATGAAACCGATCAAAAAAACCTAACCACTCGACAGGCTCAGGCTCATCGTAAGGTTTAGAAAAGGTAAGTTCATCACCAGAAAATCTACTTTGCCTATGAGAATTGTAAATCAACACGTCACAACTCTCTGCTTCGCCGTACTCTCGATCTAGCGGATCTTCAGGTAGTTCATGAATGCGATCAAGTTGTTGGAAGACTATATAAGCAACAATCGAATCAGTCATTTTTACCTCTTAGCTAGCCGTACTGACTTCTTGAGCGCGGGTGCCTTCATACTCAGTAAATCTAAGCCCTTTGATACCTGCTTCTTCTAAAGCTTCTTTCGTAGCAGAGGAAACGAATAACGAACCATCTTCACCGATTCTATCGAGTCTAAAAATCGGTGGAAACCCGCCAACTGGCTCTTTTAAGACAAGATTTATAACGTAGGGGGGCATATTCGGATTTAGGCGGAATCTGAAGTCAGACTGGTCGTAATCGATACCATCTACATGTTCTAAAAGCTGCAATCCAACATAGTCTTCATTAAATTCACCTCCAGGTGCAATAGAAGGCCCTTCATAGTCATGTTTCCCATAGCTTCCTTTACCTTGGTCTTGAAAGCTATAGTCATAAATCCGGGTAGATATTGCCTTATGGGGAAACTCACCTACAGAGCGCAATACATAGAGCATTCGTTTAGAAATAATCGGTTCAAAGCCATCGGTGCTCAAGAAATCTGTTTGATGAGGCAAACGATCCAGAAAACCTACAAAGTCAATAGGTTCTGGCCCAGGATAGGGAATCGTGTCACTCATGCCGCCCTAAGACAGACCTCTTGGTCTCGTAGGTTTATGAGTAATCGCATCATAATCTTCCGCCTCACTATACTCTCTATCCAGCGGGTCTTCAGGTAGAGAATCTAGGCGTTCGAGATTATGACCTATTTTGTAAGCAACAATCGAGTAAGACATAATGATCTCTTCTTCTAAGCAACTTCAGAATGATCTAGAGACTCACCCTGAGCAAGGCTGCCTATTTGATATCTAACTAGCTGTACTGGCTTCTTGAGCGCGAGTGCCTTCGTACTCAAGAAAATCGAGTCCTTTGATGCCTGCTTCTTCAAGGGCTTCTTTCGCAGCAGGGGAAACGAATAACGAACCATCTTCACCGATTCTATCGAGTCTAAAAATAGGTGGAAACCCGCCGACGGGTTCCTTTAAGACAAGACTTGTAACGTAGGGGGGCATATTCGGATTTAGGCGGAATCTGAATTCAGACTGATCGTAGTCAATGCCATCCACATGTTCTAGAAGCTGCAAACTCACGTAATCTTCATTAAATTCACCCGCTGGTGGAGTCGTATTCCCCTCATAATGATTTTTTCTACCTTGATCTTGAAAGCCATAATCATAAATCCGCGTAGAAATTACCTTATGCGGAAACTCACCAAGAGAACGCAGTACGTACAGCATTCGCTTGGAGATGATTGGCTTTAAGTCAAGATCATCTACATACAAATAGTCCGTTTGATGAAGTCGCTCATCCAGAAACCCAACAAAATCAATAGGTTCAGGGCCAGGGTAAGGTATCGTTCCTCTCGTACCGCTCCAAGGAATTTCCTTTGGCTCTGTAGGTTTATAAACCCAGGCATTATATGTTTCTGCTTCGCCATACTCCCTGTCCATTGGGTCTTCAGCTAGTGAATCTAGAAAGTCAAGACTAGGAGTCATTTTATAGGCAACTATTGGGTAAGACACGCTGATTTCTCCTTTTACGCAACTTCAGAATTATCTGAATTCTCGCCCTGAGCAAGACTCCCAGTTGGTCTGGTTATCTTCTTGAGGTCTTTATAAAGCGCTTTATCCTCATTCATTAATCCATCCCTCATCCGTGTAAGTGATTCATCCCATACAGCCTTTATTTCCTCCTTCGTCATTTGCGGTATGAATTTTTCATTTTTACCAGAAATCCCTTTTGCCTCTCTAATCGCGGTGATTTCATCGTCAACCACTGTCTGCATCAACGCATCAAACTTCTTGTGCTGAGTATTGTGAACAAAATCAGAGAACTGCACATTCCGATGCGCTTGCCTTGCCGCCTTGAGACTATCGAGACTATTCGCCAACTCAATGAGATTCATTGCATCGTCAGGATTCACCGCACCCAACCGTAACGCCCGCTGCCCAAAGGGCGTTGAGCGCAGCATATTGTCCGCATACAGGTGATGCACCTGAGAACCCTTTCCCAAAATCTTTCCAGGCTCCCCTGGAATCGTCTCTACATTTTTGGGATATGCGCCATCATCGACAATGCGATACTCACCCTTCGCCCCCATCTGAATTTTGCCCTTACTATCCACCTTCAAAGGCACCATCGTTTTATCAGAACCCGACATATAAACCACCTCTCGAAACGTGCCATCCTTGAGCGGAATCTTGCCATATAGATAGCCCTCCGGCAGGTTATTCGGGTCAACCTTCGTCCCAATAAACGACTTCACCGACCCTGCATTGGCATAATCGCCCAGCACATGCTTCTTTGCCTTCGCTGTCTTCAGCGCCTCTTCCGTCGTCATCTGCGCCGTCTGCCCTCTCATCTCACTACGCGACAGCTTACCAACCCCCACAATCTCCTGAGACGGCCTCAGCACCTCCATCACCTCATCCACCATTGATTGGGGCACCCCCTTCGCCTTCATCAAAAGTTCTCGCGCCCTCTCCAAACCTGCATCTCCCTGACGCGCCAAACTCATAACCTGCACCCACGTCTGGCGTAACACCTGCGCACCTTGCACACTCCCCTGACCCACCAGCCGCTCCAGACCCCGAATTACCCCAACCTCAGCCCCCACATCCAGACCCGCCAGCGCCACATTCGCATAGCCCATCACCAAATTAAACCGCGCCTGCTCCAGTGACTGACTTGTGAGCTGCCCTGCACCCCCACGCCCCGACTGTGCCGCCGCATTCAACAGCATCAAATCCGGTACATCATAGGCAAACGTCGCGCTCATCGTCCCCGCACCCACCATTCGCAGTAATGCAGCACCCCCGCGCAACTGCGGAATAAACGACGCCAGAAATAACCCACCCCCAACGGCCTGGCCTAACTGCGACAAGCGCTCCTTATTGCCACGCTCATCCTCTAACCAACTCGTCAGATCCTTGCGTTGTGCTTGGTTATGACCTTCCTTCAACAGCTCACTCGTCACCACAGAATCAAACAGCAGCGCTGTCGATGGATCCTTTGTTACCTCAGCGCTAAGCTTGTTGATATTGCCTCGTATCCCATCAAACTCTTCGGGCAAACGCCTCTGCACACGCTTAATATCTTCAGGATTCGCCCCCATCTCATTCTTCACCGCAGACAGCGCCGGATACAAATATTCGAGCGATACCTGCATCTGTTTGGCAACCGCAATGCGCTCCCCTAGCCGCTTCTTCTGCTCACTCAATGCCAACAGTCGCTTATTTTTAAAGCTGTTTTGCCTCTCTTGAGGGGTTGCCATTAAACCCATTCCATCTGGGATATCGCTGAGGTTATGAATCTCAGCCGTCGTAAATTCGAGCTGCTGCAGTAAATTCGCATGTTGAGCCTGAAACTCACGGCGTTGTGCTGCCACCTGCCAGAGGCGTGACCAGCGATCGCTCTTAGGGTTGTTGTCCTGAAGGTATTGCGTTTGTTCTGCATTGAGACGGTCTTTGTTGGCCTTCAGCAACCCCTGTGCTCTGGCGGCAACATTGGCTTCAAACTGATGGTGAATCTGTGTTTGGGGCTGTTTACTCTTCGGTTCTGTCTCAGAAGGCTCGGATTCTTTCGCTTTTGCATCTGCACGCAGTTTCGCCTTTCGCTTTTCTTCTTCGCGAATCTTGGCTTTTCGTTTTTCTTCTTCTAGACGTAGTTTCTTCTGACGCTCTTGTTCAGCTCGGATTTTGAGTTGACGTTCTTGTTCTTCGCGACGTGCTTTCTGCGGGTCTACAAACATCGTGCCAGCCTTAGTCTGTCGTCAACCGTTTATGATTTGGAAAATTAGCCCCATTTTAGTCCTACTCTCCTCGAAAAGCTTAGCGCCTTTAGTTTTATTTTTTAAGGGGGGTGCGCTATTTTCCTGGCATCCTCTGTTACTGTCAAAATCTGAATGTGTAATTGCTGCAACGGTTCAGTCCGAATACATAAGGTTCAGCGCTAAGCTTAGGATCTCAAACTGTAGCTTCAAATGAGCATTTTCCTTCACGTCTCTTTCCTTTAGGTGCCATGACCAACCTGATTCAGCTACAGCCTACAGATTTTGTGGGTGCCGTTGGCATGATGGCGATCGCAGTCGCCCTTTCCGCATGGCAGCGGCTCAACCTAGAACGGGATCTCATGGTCGCCACTGCTCGAACCACCATTCAGCTTGTAGTGGTGGGCTATATTCTGTGGTTTGTGTTTGACCTAAAACATCCCCTCGCAGTTTTAGGGGTAATTGCCGCAATGCTGGTGATTGCCACCCTCGAAACCCGTAACCGCATTGGTAAAACGATGCCTAATGAGCTATGGCTGCTGGGCGGCTCTCTCTTGACGAGCCTCGTGATTACCCTTACCTATACCACCGTATTGGTGATTCGCCCTGCGCTTTGGTACGACCCGCAGTATCTCATTCCCCTGGCTGGCATTGTGTTGGGGAACGTCATGAATGGGGCGGCGATCGCCGGAGAGCGGCTGATGCAGATGGTGCAAACCCACCGCGCTGAAATCGAAACGCATCTGTGCCTGGGCGCGACCCCAGAGGAGGCGATCGCACTCTATCGCAGAACCGCCATCCGCACTGGACTGATTCCTACCCTGAACGCCATGATGGTGGTGGGTGTAGTGACCCTACCTGGCATTATTACAGGGCAGCTCTTGAGCGGCGTCAATCCGCTAGATGCAGCGTCTTATCAAATGTTGATTATGTTTATGCTGGCCTTCTCAACCCTGGTGACAACGGTACTCGTGGTGCAGGGCTTAGCAAAGCAGTGTTTTAATGCAGCCGCCCAACTTGTCGTGCCGCAGTCTTAGAAGCAGATCCAACGCTCATGGCAGAAAGACTCCAAAAAATTCTGGCTCAGTGGGGCATTGCCTCTCGCCGTCGTGCAGAGCAGCTCATCTTAGAGGGGCAGGTACGGGTGAATGGCCGCATTGCGGTCTTGGGTCAAAAGGCAGATCCTAATGCAGATTTGATTGAAGTGAATGGGAACTGTGTAGGGCGGACTCTTGGCGCGGACTCTTGGTGCGAAGCTAAGCTATCGCCGTCTCGCCCCACCCACATCTATCTGCTGCTCCATAAGCCCTTGGGCGTTGTGAGTACCTGTGCTGACCCCCAAGGGCGACCCACTGTTTTAGCGCTGCTGCCGTTAGAGTACCAAAACATCGGGCTGCACCCCGTTGGGCGACTGGATGTACAAACAACCGGAGCGCTACTGCTCACCAATGACGGTGAGTTTACGTTTCACCTCACCCATCCGAGGCACCAAGTCACCAAAACCTATGAAGTATTGGTGCAGGGTAATCCTAGCCCGAGAACCCTTAACCAATGGCGAATTGGAATTTTACTAGATGGGCGACAAACGCGGCCTGCCCAAGTGCAGGTTTTACGGCCTTGGACAACATCGCAAAATAATGTATTACTTCAGGTTATTTTACAAGAAGGGCGCAAACGTCAGATTCGGCTTGTTGCAAAAGCGCTAGGCCATCGGGTGCTGAAGCTCCATCGAAGTCATATTGGATCCATTGCGCTACAGGATATTGATGGATGTATATTAAGCCCAGGGCAATATCGATCCCTAACGTCTTCTGAAACTTCGGCGTTGCATCCTATTATCAATATCAAGGATCGCGCTGCACCCCTAAAGGAACCCACCCCATGAGTAGCCCTAGCCCTACTAGCTTCGACCAAGAGCAAGTTCAAAAACTGACTGAAATTGGTACACATCTACGCAATCTCCGCGCTAAAAAAGGGCTGTCCCTTGAAGAAATCGCAACCAAAACAATGGTGCAGCAGCGTTTTCTAGATGCCATTGAAAAAGGAGATATCGAACAGCTCCCAGAACCGCTCTATATTCGCGGCTTTATTCGTCGCTTTGCAGACACTTTAGGCATTGACGGTACGCCCCTCTCCGAGTCTTTCCCCTTGGGCAACGCCCAGGTTGGCTCTGCTAACGCTAAGTTTTCAAACGGGGGCAGTACGCCGCTACGGCCTTGGCATCTCTATGCAATTTACTTGGCAGCCGTGTTGGGGGCTGTCGCATTGCTATACGCGTTGTTTAAGCCCGCAGAGTCCCCTTCTGGGACGCTAAGTAGCCGCCCTTCTCCTGCCGTCGCTTCCTCTAGCCCTTCTCAAAAGGCAGTCGCCAAGCCGCCCGTTAAAACCGCCCCTGTGCAGGCTCAGCTTAATATCAAAGCGGATTCTTATCTCACCATTCAGGCCGACGGGCAGCCCAGCTATGACGGCATTCTGAAGGCTGGTGAAGCCAAAACAATTACGGCGAAACAATCTATTCAGCTTTTTGCTGGCAATGCTGGGGGCGTGATGCTGGGTATCAATGGTCAACCCGCAAAGCTCATGGGTCAACCCGGTGAGGTCAAGGATGTAACCCTGACCCCCACCAGCAAATAGTTGGGTTGAATAGAGACTGTGACGGCTTTTTCTAATCTAACGTCTAGCTTGAGCCGCAGCGGGTGCCGTTATGATTGAGCGCCCAATGGGAAGAATGCGATCGCCGTCAGAAGCCACTGTCGTGCCGTCACGATTGACTGCTACAAGGGCAGTATTTTGCTCCCCTAAGATAGCAGTGCGAAATAGAATCTGATCGGGATTGCGATGACTCCAGCCCAGCAGAATTGCGGTGTCATAGTCTTGTGGGACTGGCGCAACGGTTTTGAACTGCTGGGTGTTTCGATTCCAGACGAGGGCGTAGTCTGAAGAGACGTCTGACCCAAAGACGGCCTCAAACTGTCGAGCCAAAAGCTGCTGTCCGTCTTTAGACCAAGTGGCAGGCATCAGAATACTCAGGGTGCCGATGGCTGCGGTGCCTGAAGTTTCTTTTACCATTCCATCTCCTAAATGCATGGAGGAGGCGATGTTCTGGACCTCAGCGCCCTTTGCATTGGTAATAATGAGATGACTCACCACACGACTTTGTGTCACCACTGGATGCAGCTCAAGGCTAATCTCTGAATGTGCGTTTCGTTGACCATCTGGAGAGGCGATCACCCCGCTGATAGACCGTAGTGTGATCACTTTTCCGGTCTGAGTCGCCTGAGTCTGGTTCTGCCAGATCATGCCCCAAGGGATAGGGTAGGCACTCTGGAGTGGATCTTGCGCTTGCGTTGCAGGAGCTGCTTGAGATGAATTTCGCACCGGAGCAGTGCGTGAAACTGGCGATGAGACTGGGGGTGCAGATTGAATCAGCGAGAGGGGCGTCACTAAAGACTGCGACCTTGCTGGGAACTGCATTAAGCCTTGCAGTCCTGATGTCAAAAGAATAGAAGCCGCTAAAAATCCACACACAAACTGGGGACAGCGTCCCCACTGAAGCAGCACGACGCGAGGCGAAATCATGGTGAAGTCTCAAATGAAGTGTCGCGCTTGGGAGACCTGTTGCAAAGGCCAACGCGCTCTATATCCGGTATAGCAATCCTGAGAGGGAAACGCAATGGTTAATGGCACTCGTTCACGAGATTTAATTTAGCTGTATAAATCCGTCACAAATCTACGTGTAAATGAGAGACCATCCAGGACGGATATCTCTCCAGTTTTGGGGCAATTCCATCGGTTTTCTGGGACAATCTAAACCAAGGGAGAACCGTACAATAAAGGCAACCCCATCAGGCAGCCCCATCAGGCAACCCCATCAGGCAACAATTTCCTTTTCGCTCTCGTCAAGTTAGCGATAAAGCCTTTCTGATTAAGAACTCTCATTAAGAATTTTTTCTTACCCCCATACCTCCTATGTTCAGTCGTCTTTCTCAATGGGTTACAGTCAGCCTTCTGGTTTCTGGCACGGCGACAGGATTATTTGCTGCCGCTCCAGCAAGGGCTGAACTAGAGCAGGGGACAACTTTAGTGCTAGCTGCTCCGGCTCAAAATGTAGATATGCGAGGCTATGTGAAAGGAGCAGTGGCGCTTTTTAAGACCGTGGGCGATCGCGACAGTAATCAAAAGCGCTGCATGGGCTACGGATCTTTGACCCCAGACCACACGCTGCAAGTTTCGCAAAAAACGTCTCAGGTGACGCTTCAAGTTAGAAGCAAACAGCAGCAAGACACAACGCTAGTGGTCGAAGGGCCAGACAATCGGCTGTACTGCTCCGATGATTCTTCTCAGGGCGGCAAAGAAGCAAGGCTGGTGCTAACAGACCTTAAAGCTGGAAACTATCGGGTCTGGATTGGCGCTTTTGAGCCAGGCGCAGGATTCCGATACACTCTTAATGTTAAATCTCAACCCTAAGGTTTTCGGGATTCTCGATGATTTAGAACATCAACCCATATTCCAGTAACAATAGTTCGAGCAGAATTTTGGCAGGTTCTGAGGCTCAAACTTTTATCCAGCAATAAGCAGGATTTTTTGTCAGAGCTTTGTAAACCCATTCAGAAAACTGTCTATGGTATTGCCATAAGGATTTCAATGGAACGGATAATCACGATATCCTTATGTTGCAAGTTCGTCCGCTAACACGCAATTCGTCAAAAAAATAATATTTCTAAAGAAGAGATATTTAAAAATGAGTGTTAAGTATAACTTTACGGGCTTAAAAAATATCTATTTAGAGGCTCTCATACGAGCTGACCCAACATTAGTATTTGAGATAGTGCAAGGGCGTGGTCGATTTGTTTTTATGATGTTTTTCTCTAGCGAAGATAAAGAATCAAAAGATAGATTGTTCATTCAATTGAGGAATACAAAGGTATTCTTAGAGCTGAAGGTGTATGGCAGTCACAGAAACGGTGACTTCCTAATTTATTTGGATGACAGTAATCAACAAAAAATCATTAATGAGTTGCAGCTTGAAAAAAGTGGAGAAGGATTTTTCTTTGACAACTTTTTGTCACAATTGAATCAGCAAATTCCAATTAAGCTAACTCTTCAAACCAAATTAGTGAAGGTTAGGGAAGTCTGGCCAGAAGTGGGACATCGCTTGAGTAGCGTAGTTGATGAAGCAGACAAAAATATCTTAATGGGTATCAAGAAATTACCGGAGGGCAAGAAACCTCAGGATAAAACCCTCAGAAAGCTATATATTTACACTAATGGTCATGCTGATGTCATTACGAATCTGATTTCTTCACTCAAAGCTGCAAGAGTAACCCTAGCATGGACTCATAGGCAAGATGTTGCAGAAAAAAGTCTCTCAGAGATCATGGCTATGATAAATTCTTGACACTATGTTAAATTTTTCAAAACTTAGGTCTAATAACCCCACTAAGGGCTGCTCAAAATACCTTGCCATTTAGTCTATTTGATATTTTTACTAACGCTCTTTATGACGGATCGTTAATCTAGTCTCTTTTCTAACTCAACTTCATATCTATTCTTTGTCTGTATTTTCTTGACTTCTTTTATACTTCAAAAGAAGGCTTCTAACCCAAGCTCTTTCGCTGAATCTTTTGCACTCGGTACTGATTGTACATATCTTTCAACAGCAGCAGCCATGTATTCCTCGGAAGGCCAATACCCTTCGACAAAAGTAACAATTGATTCTGCTACTTCAATTCCTGATTCTTCGTCTAACTTTGGACCTGTAGAAATCTTAAGTACATGACTAATAAAAGTGTCATCTCTAATATCAAGATGTGGATCATTTTCCAGCATCCAGCTAAAAAGACGTTCCCAACTTAGACTAAGAAGATCTATATTCTGATATTTATCTTTGTAAATTAATTCTGAGTCACTAATTTCTATGGCAAGGCATATTTCGGTGTTAGTATTATAGTCTATACGAAGCCTACTGAAATCATAGTAATCTGACAAATATAAATTGTCTGAATAAGAAGACTTTGGTTCTCCAAATATAGATATGACTTCCTGGCGAGCCATTCCTAATTTGATTAGTCCTACTCCTTTGCCTAATTCAATTTCATATCTATTTTTTGCTTGCATTTTATTGACTCCTTCTATATTTTTTGAGCATTTGTCGAATTGAAATATCGTACAAGCCTGGAGCAACTCTATTTACATCTTTTATATCCTCGATGATTGCTTCATCTGTCTTGCCATGATCTATCAATGATTTCTGGTTGGCGCGATAACGAACAGCTCTAGGGCCTCTTCCATTGCTGGCAGTTTCCTTATGATGTTCGGTATACATCCAAATTGCAGAACCTTGAGCCGTCGGAAGCAGATTCACAGAGTCTGCTGGCATGTGATGCACCTGACCGCCTACCGTATTGGCTCTCACCTCGCCATGCGTCCCACCCAGTTTTGCCTCAATAATTTTTATTCCTGGAGGAGCATTCACTAGACCGTTATTCACCCACTGCACTAAATCCGCATCCGGTATGGCTACCCTCATGCCATACCCGCACTGATTGGCAATAATTGACTGTCGCTCTCACTCTGGAAGTTTGCCTTTAATAAACTTTTGCGCTTTGGCCTCTTCCACCTTGCTTGATGGCGGCATAATCGGCTCAACTTCATACACCTGCTTTTTTAGCCCTTGGTGCTTTTTCTCGTCTCCGCGATACATTCCGTCGAATAAGGCGGAATGACCGTTTGGGTCAACAATTAAGGTTGGGTTATCGGATCCGGTTAGAGCTTTCACTATCATCGATTTAGGTTGTCCACCATTGCCAATCCCCAACTGCATGACCGTACAGAAGCGATCATTTCTGAAACTGCCATCGGCGTATTTGAGTGCTTCTTTATGCTTACTGTTCTCTAGTCCTTTAATTTGTTCTGCCGTCAAATTCTTGAATGCTTTTTTCTCAGCTTCGCTGCCGATGGTTTCGCCCGTTAGGGGATTCTTACCCATCTTCTGCATGTTGTAAATTTTCTTAAAATCCTCTTGGGTCATCCAAGGAATTTTAGGGATAGGAAAGGGAAAGGGAAGACCGCGCGGAATCGGAACAGCCTGGGCAATCTGTTGAGGTTTAGCTTTTGGAATTTGCTTATGAAAGTCATTGTTACGATTGTTATCTGGGCGTTTGCCGGAATCGAAAACCATCACCTAAGCCCTGGATAAATTGCCTGAGTAATAGTTTGACAAAAAATGGTGCTTTTGAGCTACTGAATACCCAAGTTGATGTTCCGATATTTTTGCCCCCTTGAAATGAACACCCTAGAATGACGATACAGCAAGCGTCTTTGAGTCCTTTAGGTTAGCATCTGCGATTATTAAGCAAGTAAAAATCACAATGCTGGCGGTAAAATAACTTCAGCGGTTCAGGTCACTATCCTTAGTCTGTCTGGCTCCTGCATATACTGCAATAGAGCGTTATGCTATTTCATGCTTATTTTGCAAGTCCATCCGGTGATGCAGATGATGGTAGTGGTGTTGAAGTAGAGACTGATTTAGGCGCAACCGCCGCCTTGACCTGCCATTCCGATAAAGGGCGATTCACTGCATCTAGAAACCCTGTGGGCACTAGAACAACCTCTATTTTTTTTGTCGCAGCAGCAGAACCTGGATCAATTTGGGCATACACCGCGCTCTGATTAAAATTTTGGATGCCCAACATGATTTGGTGAGTTTTTTGGTCTTTAAGCTTTAGAACAAGGGTTGCGGTGGGCTTGTCTAGACCAAATTCTTTGAGCTGAGCTGGCTCAACCTGAAGGGTGCGCTCACTGGTGCCTGTTGCTAAAAGATTTAGCAACAAGGTGACAGCGCCTTCATCGGCAGCACCAGCCTTAGGAGCCTTGAGCTGCCAGCCTTTATCCGTTTTTTCTAGCTTTAGACTTTGGTTTTTAGCTTCAATAGTGAGCTGCGTAACGTCGGCTTCTTTGAGCGCGAAGATCGGTTTCGCTGCCTTTTTTGCCTCAGAAGTTTGAGGTTGCCCAGAGCGGGATTGATCCCACGCATAGATGCCGATCGCCGATAAGAGGGCGATCGCCAGCATTACCACCGTGCTTAATTTCAGTTTCATCGGCGTTTCCACCATAGGTAAGCGGCGGAACCAAAGGCGGATAGAGGTAGAAATCCTAGACCCACCAGCGTTAAAATCCGCCAGTTGGTTGGGTTTAGCTCAATGCGACGATCTTTGAGTTCTTTGGGACGAATAGAGAGGCTCGGGTCGTCGGCACCGCTGCCCAGCCACGTAACTGCGTTCAGAAATAGGTCGCTATTGAGGACTTGAGGATTGGCTACGGTGGCAAAGTCAGAATCTCCAATCACCACCATCTTGGCCTGTACTTTTGTCGGAGATGGCTTTGCGGCAGCGCCAGCTTTGGCCTTATCGGTCACAGCAGGCGTCGTCTCAAAGGTGCGGGTAATGGCAACACCCACGGTTAAAGGTCCCTTGCGATCGCGGGCTGCATCAAACTGAAGTTTCGGCTGATTAGAGTCGGCCTCTGCCCAGCTTTGAGGGCTGGTCTTGAGCAATTCTGTAACCTGCTCCTCGGCAGAAGGCGGCTGAACCGTGATGGCCTGTACCAGCGGAAAGAACGATGGCCCTTGTCCAAAATCTTTGGTGATGGGGTGTGCGCCATACTGCGTCACGAGGGGGATGGCAGGCCCTAAGCCCAAGAGCTGACCAGAGCCAGAGGCATCGACCACCACGCGGTTGTCGAGGGTAACACCCCAGTCTTTGAGCAGTGGGTCAAGCCCCGTCTTGACGGCGGGGTCTAGCATTAGCATGAGCGCTCTACCCTGCTTGAGATAGTCCTGAAGCAGTTTAACTTCACCCTCTAAATACACGCGCTTTGGTCCTGTAATCACCAGCACGTTTGCGTCGGTCGGAATCTGCTTTTGCTCTAGCAAATTAAGCACATTAACGTTAAAGTCTCGTTTTTTTAGCTCTGTAATTGCGCCGTCAATATTGCCCTGTCCGCCATTGATGGGCGCTTCGCCGTGCCCCTGAAGAATGTACGCATTGGCTTTGCGATCGCGCAGTAGAGAAGCCACCGCAGGGGTGAGGTTGGTTTCGCTGAGGTCGCCTTCTAAGGTTTTGGTGCGATCGCCTGTTTCCAAAACAACCTCACCCAGGGCGCGCACCTTATACTTTTCGGCAAGTGTCGGCTGGGCTTGGGGGTCAATAAATTCAAAGCTGAGGCGATCGGGGTTTTGGCGACGGTACTGCTCGAGTAGACCCTGCTGAACGGGGGTCGGCTGATTGCTAAAAACGCGCACCTTCAGGGGCTGCTTGAGGGTTTTGATGAGCTGTTTGGTTTGGGGCGCTAAAGAAAACTGCTGGTTCTCGGTGAAGTCAATTTGGCCTGGAATCCGCACCGCCAAAAAATTGAGTCCGCCCAAAATGACCACCACTGCAATTGTGGTGAGTAGCGCGTTGGTACCCGTCTGGACAGAGCGCTGCCGCCACCAAGGAGACGCGGAGTCACTGGCATTCATCCAGCGCAGAGAGAGCCAAAGGGCGATCGCCACCAGCCCTGCTACCACTAACCCAATCCCCACGGGCGACCAAGCGCCAGAGATTAAACTCGCGCTCCCCCCCGCAATCATTAGCCCAAGACCCACCCAAAAAAGTGGATTGACCAGCTTTGGATTGAGATTTAGCTTTGGCTTTGCCAACAAACGTTTCACCACTGAATTTTCCTATTTTGTGAATCAGCCAATCATGCAGTTTCTATACAAGGCGCAAAAGCCCTGCTAGGCTTCGTTTAAGTCATCCGTCAAGACTGCTGAAAGCGAATAAGATCAATCGACTGAGCCGTCAAGAACAGCCCTAAGACCACATAGCTGACAAATAAGACCACGCTGGAGCTATCGAGCATCCCTTGGGTCAAACTGGTGTAGTGCTTGAGCAGCGAAAGATGCTTTAAAATCTCTCCTCCTGCGCCCCCCAGGGTCTGACCCAGAAAATCTAGAATCCACAGCACCAGTACCAGCACAAAGGTTAAAAATGCTGCCACAATGGCGCTGTCATTGAGAGAAGAAATGAACATCCCCAAAGAAAGCACTGCTGCCGCCAGCAAAATAATGCCAAGATGCCCCACAAAGAAAATTTGTAGCGGAAATGCAGGTTTGGCAGCGTTCAGCAAAAACAGCTCCAGCATCGCAATCGGGAAAATTAGTGTGATCACAAAGACCAGTACCGCCATCAGCTTGCCCACGGCAACCGCCCAATTGGTAATGGGGGACGTAGCTAAAAGCTCTAAGGTGTGGCGCTTACGCTCCTCGGTATAGAGATTCATCGACAGCACGGGCAGAATAAACAGCAAAATGGAACCCATCACCGACAAGAAATTTTGCAAAACGAGGGTGGGCACATCAAGGGGTGCGCCGCCGCCTTGCCCCATCTGCCGCCCCAAATCGTTTTGAGTGGCGTACTGAATCACCTGCTGAGACACCAGCACCAGAAACAGCGCTGTCAAAATCCAAAAGAAGCCAGCGATGATGTACGACAGCGGCGACTTAAAGTAGCTTTGCAGCTCCTTGCGGAAGATGGCGTCAATATTAGCCAATACCGTAATCATTCTGTTTCCCCCGTCTGTATGTAATCGGTTTGGATGGTTTCTGCCATAGCGTCTGTTTCAATGGTAGATGCAGCCTCAACAGCCGTTTCTTCGGTGGTGAGCTGTAAAAATACGTCCTCTAGGCTCGCGCCGACTTTCCGCATTTCATAAAGTCCCACATGGTCAGAGACTAACGCTGCGGCTAACTGTTTCCCAAAGTCTGCATTGGTTTCGGTACTTACTCGCAGCCTGTGGCGCTGTTCGGGTAGCTCATCGGCAGCAAGCCAGTGGAGTTCTTTGAGATCTGCCACACGCTGAAGTCGCTCGGTGATATAGCTGCGATCGCCCTCCACCTCTAGCTCATAGCGCATGCCGCCCGAGAGCTGAAGCATCAGGTCATCGGGTGTCCCAGAGCTGACCACGCGACCTTTGTTAATAATGGCAACGCGATCGCAGGTCATACTTACTTCTGGCAAAATGTGGGTCGAGAGAATGACGGTGGTTTGCCCTGCCAAATTTTTAATCAGGTTGCGCACCTCAATAATTTGGCGCGGATCTAACCCAACGGTCGGCTCATCCAAAATAATGGCAGGTGGGTCATGCACGATCGCCTGGGCAATGCCTACGCGCTGCCGAAAGCCCTTAGACAGCTTGCGAATGATCACCTTACGCTTTTCTTGCAGATTGCAGCGCTCAATGGCAGAAGTGATTTTAGTGGCGCGATCGCCCGCCGCAACGCCCTTAATACGAGCGACAAAGTTGAGATAGTCCTCAACGGTCATGTCTGTATAGAGCGGAGGCGTTTCGGGGAGATACCCAATGCGTTGACGCACCGCCATCGGGCTTTCATGAACCTCATAACCTGCCACTCTCGCCGTACCGTGACTGGCGGGGAGGTACCCCGACAAAATTCTCATGGTGGTGGTTTTACCCGCACCGTTTGGCCCCAGTAACCCTAAGATTTCTCCAGGTTCCGCCTGAAATGTAACATCATTAATAGCAGTGGTTGAGCCATAGGTTTTGCTCAAGTGCTCAACATCAATCATGATTTAACCCCAGTTATTTGACCTTAGCTGCTTGACCTAGCTGCTGTGGCTACGTCCTTTCTACCACCATTGTGTCTCTGTGATCACATTTCGGAGAATGTCGTGGTTTCAATTTTGTCGGTCACGACCTAGATGAACCTATCAAAAAAACACGATCCGCATTGGCTGCACTGGCTAGAGACCTGCCCCAGCACCAACACTTGGGCGATACACAATGCAGCCCATCTCAATCATGGGGATGTTGTCTTTACCCAAAACCAAACGGCTGGCAGGGGGCAGAATGATCGGATCTGGCATTCCCCTGCTGGGGTATTGACCGCAAGCGTGGTATTAACGCAAATACCTTCAGCACAACTCCCTGAACTCAGCTTGGCGGCAGGGCTTGCAGTCATTTATGCCGTTGAAGATTTGGTCATAGACCGTCAAAACGGCTTCCGCCTAAAGTGGCCTAATGACATTCTATTTAATGGGCGTAAGCTGGCAGGCATTTTATGCGAAGCCAGCTCTCTTGGCGCAGAAGGTCGCGTTGTCGTGGGGATTGGACTCAACCGTTGTGTCGCGATCAAGCACGAAACGCTTGAGGCAATCTCTCATCAAATCGTGAGCCTCCATCAAATTTCGGCGACCGTACCCACCGAATTAGAACTATTAGAAAAATTTCGCAGCTATCTTATGCAGTTGGCGGGGCTACTGCGGTACAAAAATAATGGGCCTGATGATCAGGCCCATTATCAAACCCATTATCAAGCCCATCATGGATTCAGCGCATTATTGCCCTCTCTGCGCAACCGAGACGCACTGAACGGGCAACCGATTACCCTAGCGGTGGGTCAGCAGAGCATTATGGGTCAGGCTGCGGGTATCAGCGATCGCGGTCATCTGCTGCTTCGCCTTCAGAATGGGGATATCCAGGCATTTGCCTCAGGGCACATCGTGTCTGATGGCTGCATTTAGACAGACGCGAGCGCCGTTTCCCCTGCTGGTTTTAACCGATGCAGCGTCTGCTGTACCAAATGCTTAAACACCTCAAGCCGCTGATGTTGCCCAAAAACACGCTGAACAATCTGCCCTAAAGTGCCGTTATCCAGCCGCCATCCAGCCTCAGCGGTACGATACACCTCAAACAGTTCAATCAGACTCAGTCCGGCAATGCGCGTAAAGTAGGCTGCACCCACACCCTGAATGCTTCCACCCACCATAAACGTCGCGGCATTGCCCTTTAATACAGCGCTTATCAGCTGACTCGAAGCTTCGACTAAACCCATCTGAATCATGATTTTGGCTAACACGCCAGCAATCTCCGTGGCACGATCTAACGAAAGCTGAATCTGATAGTTTTGGGCTAAATCCTGAATCATTTTGCCCGTAATGGCAGCGGTTGCCACCATATCCAGGGACGGCAGTGGGTTTGCAAAGGCGGCTCCTGCTGCAATCCACTGGTAGCGCTCAATCAGGGGCACTGCGCGATCGCGCCGAATCTGGTTCAGCTCCTGCTGGATCTGTGTCTGTAATGCCAGCGTCTGCTGATGGGCACGCTGAAGCACGAGCTGCTTGACTTCTTGGGCTGCCACTTCCTGCATCTGGTCTAGCAACGGCTGAATCTGTGGCGGTGGCGTTTCCCAATGGTCTTCATACGCGCCATCGGTTTGATAGCGCCTTACCTTGAGGGGCTGAGGAGACGTGGAGATCGCCATTACATCTTTCGCCCCCACTATGCTCTGCACCCGCTGCTTAATTTGCGCCAATAACAGCTCGGCTTGAGCGGGTAAATACTGGTCTTGCTTATTGAGCAGCAGCAGCACCCGCTTATGCTGTGCCTGGATCTGCTGGAGTGCCACCCATTCACCCTGGGTTAAATCTCCCTGCACCACAAATAAAACAACATCTATATCACTAAGGGCTGCTGTACCGTCAGGCTGAACAGATTCTGCGGCAATCGCCTCAGATCCTGCCAGGCTCCACTGCATTGAATACGGTTCAGAGCACTGCTGGGCTAAAAGCTGCCGCAAAGTGGTTTTACCTACGGCGCGGGTGCCTACAATCTGAAGTTCTAGGGTTTGACGACTCAGGCTTTGCTCAATCTCTAGCAGCGTAGCGGCATAGTGTTCTCGTACCGTTTGCCCATCCAGAGATTCGGCCACAAGCTGTTCAAGCTGGGCTTGCGTTTGGGCGATCGTCTGTTTGAGCAGATCTAGCGTCAGCGATCGCACTACAGCCGAGTCCAGCACATCTGACGAGCGCCAAAACCGACGGACTCCCCAGAATCCAGCGCCAGCCAGCCCAGCCCAGCTCAATAGCTCAATGGGTGAAGGCAGATGGGTCATACCGTAAGCTGCAAATGCTAAGCCTGCCCCACCCCAAACAAGAAGTCGTTTTGAAGATGGGGGCGAACCAAACCACTGCTGCATCAGATTTTGGGATAAAGGCGCTTGGGCAGACATAGCAGACTCAACCATAGAACTGGAGACATTGTCCCTGAAAGCGCGGCAATCTGACCAGGGTTGTAATACCCCTTCATGGATATAGCTAAAATGAAAAAAACCGCACCTGTTAATTTAGGTGCGGTTTTTATGGGTGGCGGGGCATGGATTTGAACCATGGACCTTCGGGTTATGAGCCCGACGAGCTACCAGGCTGCTCTACCCCGCGTCGCTTTACTAAATATAGCGCACATATTCTAAAAGTGGGAATCTTTTTTAGAAATGAGCTGCCCAGCATTAACGCAGCCCACAAGAAACCGTAGATAACGTCTAGTTTTGAAGGCATTGAGCGTTTCTCCTCATTCAAAACTTAAATCAAATCGTCCTTGGAATCGCTGATCGCATCTGCGTTAGACTTTTTGTAGCAGAGTGAACCAGGGGTGTGCAGCAATTGCCCCCCATCTTAGAGCCACGACCTGCTGCCTGCATCCAAACTGCTGATATTAGAGACTCAGAATGCGCGTAATTTTAATGACTGGCAAAGGTGGCGTCGGTAAAACCTCCGTCGCGGCTGCCACAGGCTTGCGATGTGCCGAACTAGGCTACAAAACCCTCGTCTTGAGTACAGACCCAGCCCACTCCCTTGCCGATAGCTTTGACCTACCCCTAGGGCATGAGGCCGTACAGATTAAGCCCAACCTCTGGGGTGCAGAGCTAGACGCGCTGATGGAGCTAGAAAGCAATTGGGGAGCTGTCAAGCGCTATATCACGCAGGTTTTACAGGCACGGGGATTAGATGGCATCCAGGCCGAAGAACTTGCCATTTTACCTGGAATGGATGAGATTTTTGGCCTTGTTCGCATGAAGCGTCACTATGACGAAGACCAGTACGATGTCCTCATTATTGATTCTGCCCCAACGGGTACTGCGCTTCGGCTGTTAAGCCTGCCAGAAGTGGGCGGTTGGTACATGCGCCGCTTCTATAAGCCCTTCCAAAAAATGTCCGTGGCGCTACGCCCCCTGGTTGAGCCATTCTTTAGGCCGATCGCCGGATTTTCGCTGCCCGACAAAGAGGTGATGGATGCACCCTATGAGTTCTATGAGCAGATCGAGGCGTTAGAAAAAGTCTTAACGGACAACACTCAGACCTCTGTGCGCCTAGTGATGAACCCCGAAAAAATGGTCATCAAAGAATCGCTGCGCGCCCATGCCTATTTGAGCTTGTACAACGTCTCCACCGATATGGTGGTTGCCAATCGGATTATCCCCGATCACGTCACTGACCCATTCTTTATGGGCTGGAAGGCTACCCAGACCATCTACCGCAAAGAGATTCACGAAAACTTTCACCCGCTGCCCATCAAAGAAGTACCGCTGTTTCAAGAAGAAATGTGCGGACTGGCAGCCCTAGAGCGCCTGAAAGACATTTTGTATGAGGGGGAAGATCCGGCTCAGGTTTACTACAAAGAAAACACTCTGCGCGTGGTGCAGCACGATAAAGAATACAGTCTTGAAATTTATCTGCCTGGAATCCCCAAAGATCAGGTTGAGTTAAGCAAGTCTGCCGATGAGCTAAATATTCGGATTGGCAACCATCGCCGGAATCTGGTCTTACCTCAGGCGTTAGCCGCCATGCAGCCCGCTGGCGCAAAAATGGAAGACGACTACCTGAAAATTAGGTTTGCAGCCATGACTTAGGAATGAGAATAAAATAACATGCAGGTTTTGTAGGGGCAGGTTTTTCCAATAAATCTAGGATTCTCCAATTCAGTATTAGCCAAACCTGCCCCTACGTACATGAGGGTTTTCTAAAAATTGGACTTTACTAAATTCACGATCCTTCGTTCAAATTCAGTGCAAAACGGTGCTCTTTTTCAGCACCGTTCAGGTTTCAACTGTCAGTGAAACGATTGATGTTGAAGTTAGGCCGGAAACATTTCGCTTTTTGCCATCGCCCTAACGGCGTTATCTTTCATCATGATGATTTGAGACAGATGGACGATCATTTCTTTCATCTGTTGAGGATCCATGCGCTCAACGGAACTCTCAACCAGTTTCATCTGAAACTGCTGCTCTAATGTCAAGTTGGATTTTTCCATGGTTTAACCGAGAAACTCAATTTGCTCTGCTTTACCTTATGTTGCCCATCATAGCAAACTTTTGTTAAATATTGTTACCTTTGTGCGCAGGTGAGTTTTTGGAGCCAGACCCCAGGCTAGGGAAAAGAAGACGTGACCTAGGGGCTGGATTTTTGAGAACCCTATGAGAAGGGGACTTTAGAGAGCTTTTCTGGCTCTGAAGCAGTAGGCACAATTTCAATCGTGGTTTCTGGCTGTGGTAATGTCATCTGCGATCGCAGATTCATAAGGCTGGTCTTCGCAACGACCGCCATGGGCACCGCCACCACCACACCAATGAGTCCTCCGGTTTTTGCGCCCACCAGTACAGAAATAAAGACCCAAACAGGGTTTAGCCCTGTTACGCTGCCCAAAACACGCGGAGCCACTAGATTTTCAAGCACCTGCTGCACAATCGCCGCCGCAATCAGAACCTTTAGCCCCAGCCAAATATTTTGGAGCGCCACCAGCAGCGTGACCGAAATAATGCCCACCGTCCCCCCAAAGGGAATCAGGGCCATGGTGCCAATGGTCAGGCCAAACAGGAGGCCAAAGGGTACTTTTAGCACCAAAAAAGTAGGAATTAGCGCGAAGGCCATGCAGCTACCCAAGATGAGCTGCCCAATGAAGTAGTTTTGAAAACTTAGGCGCAATAGATTAGAAACGCTCTTGCGTCTAGATTGGGGCAGCCACTCAACCAAGCTTCCCCATAGTTCGTCGCCGTGCTGCAAGAGGTAAAACGTCAGAATGGTGGTGATAAGAATTGCAATAGCAGATTCAAAGAGGCTGCTGACGGTGCCGAGGGTCAGATTGACGAGACTTTTGGTGAGGGACTGGATTTGTCCCTGTAGTCGATCGACAATCTGAGCGGTCATGCCGTCTAGGTTGAGATGAATGCCGCGTTCTTCGGCCTCCATGCCCAGCACAATGAGCTGCTGACGACCGGATTCAATCCAGTCGGGCAGGCGCACTGCTAACTGCTGCACCTGGGCATAGGCAAGTGGAAACAGCGTGATGCCTAGACCCAATAGCACCGAGAGTGCCAGCAAAAAGATAATGATAGAAGCAGGTTCGCGTTTAAGGTTGCGGTCTACACACCAGCTGACTGGATAGTTGAGCAAAAAAGCCAGCAGTGAAGCGACGATGATGATGCCGATGAGTGCGCCAAAAAATTTGGAAATGGACGCCACCGCCCAAAAGTTCAGCACCAATATAGGAGCCGACAAACCTATCATCAGAAGCCGCGCGGGAACTGTAAGTTGGTTCCACCACTGAAAATAGTTGGATCGATTCATGGTTCGGTTTGACCGCGAATGATGTCATTATCTCTATCATTTTACGGTTTTGTTGGGGGCATCGCCCGTGCCACAATAATGCCGATCGCATCTTTAACACGGCTGGTATAGGTTTGCAGGTCTATTGCTCGCCTTACAACGCCCCCTGGCGACGCATGGATAAAGCCCACGCCTCCATCGGAATGCCGTTCGGCAAAGCCCGTGTGGGTTACGTCTAGTCCTGGTTCTGCGGTGGCGATCGCTACAATATCCCCAGGCCGCAGTTGAGAATAAATGCGGTGGATCTGTGCGGTCGGAATATAAGTGAGGGGGAGGGTCTTGAGGTTTGCTTCGACCGACTGGATGCATCGAAAGGCTACGTCATCAGACTTAAGCTGCCCATAGCTGCTGCGGTGGGCAGACATAAAATTGAGGGTTTTGTTGAACGGTACACCGCCCAAGGTTGGGGTTAAGTTTGTGACTAAGCCCCGTTTTTCACCATCGGCAATCCAGTCGCTAAAGTAGTGCAGACGGCTACAGTAATTTTGTAGTTGCCCGTTGCGATAGCGCTGAGCCTCTACCTGCTGCACAAAGTAAGCACTGGAGGGGGTGGGCTGAACGATGGTTCGGGCTAGAGCGACGACGGCTTCAAGCAGCAGTACACAGTCAAACTGCTGTAGAGAAACGATCAACTGTTCCGTTGGGGTTTGATCCAGTAGCCCCGCTTTATATTCGGCACCCAAAAACTCAAGGGCGATCGCCTGAATTCCGTTTCCCATTGGTTTGGCGGAAAGTTTTTCTTGACGCGCCAAGGCCAAAATCTGATTCAGTCGAGTTTGATCGAGGGGCGAAAATTGAGCCAAAGGGCGAGCCAGTGCCACAGCACCATTCAAAGAAACCTTCGGGAACTTCAGCGTATGAGAAGGGTCTGGCTGAAACATCACCTGTTTTGGAGCTGCTTTGAAAGCGACCGGATTCTCTTGATTAAGATTCAAAAAACACCATAAACTCCAAAGGCAGCCTGCTCCGGTAAGGCTCCCCAACAACACTGAGTTCCAACGCCTCATAAGTTAAAAATTAAAAGTTAAAAGCTAAATGGTTACTGTTTTGGTAACTTCGTGACGGTCACCAATGGGTTTGTGCGATGTTCTTAGAACAGAATTCCCTAAATGTTATTGAACCATGCAAAACCAATCTCTACGCCCCCTCTCTGTAAAGAACAATGTAGTTTCTACATGGAAGCAATGGTCTGTTGCTGCGATCACCACTGTCTGCACGTTAGGGTCCCTAGGGGTTAGCATGACACCCTTACCCGTTTTGGCACAGTCGCGTTTCCCTCAGCCCACCTCAGAAAGAATGTTGCGGACACTTACCGTTACAGGTCAATGCACCGAAAAAATTCCGTCAACCCTGGCCCAAGTCCAGCTTGGCGTTGAGGCTCAGGGCAAAACTGCCCAGCAGGTGCAGCAAGAAGTTGCCAGGCGCTCTAGTGCAGTGGTGGCGCTGCTCAAGTCTCGTAGCGTTGAGAAGCTGCAAACTACAGGCATTAACCTCAGCCCCCAGTACAGCTACGACAACGGTAAACAGACCCTGACGGGCTACCAAGCCAGCAATACTGTCAGCTTCCGCGTCCCGACGGGTCAAGCTGGAGTGATTATGGATGATGCGGTTAAGGCTGGAGCCAGTAAGATTGACAGCGTTTCGTTTGCGGCGACAGATCAGGCGATCGCCGATGCCCAAAAAGTAGCCCTTCGCAAGGCTACCCAAGATGCCCAAGAACAAGCCAAGGCGGTGTTGAGCGCACTCGGCTTTACCCCTAAAGATGTCGTTGGTATTCAAATAAATGGCGCTGAAACACCAGCACCCAGACCGTATTTGATGCTTCAAGGCAGAGCAAAGAGTGCAGATTCTGCTTCATCGACCCCTGTGGAGGCTGGAGAACAGCCAGTGCAGGCTTCTGTTACGCTACAAATTAGCTATTAGATCTGTTTCAAAAATGGAAACGATAACCATTTCGTAGGGGCGAAAGGTATGTGCGCCCCTACAATTCGGTAATTTTGGGTCTAGAAATTACCTAAAACTCTTCCATGTTGCTGGGTGCGTTTGCAGCTCCGGCCTCATTGTCTCGCTTAGAACCCAGCAAATCGAGACGATCGACGCGCACTACAGGCTGATTGCGATCCATGCCCGTGCTGCGATCTTTCCAGTGGTCAAACTTGAGGGACCCCGTAATGCCCACTAAGCTGCCCTTGCGGACATACTGAGCAGCAATTTCGGCATTTTTGCCCCATAGCTCTAAGTTAAACCAGTCGGGCTGGTCATTATTGCGGGTGCGACGATCTACTGCCAGCGTTAACTTGCAAACCACGCTGCCAGATTCAAAATAGCGCACGTCGGGTTCTGTCCCAACGCGACCGACTAAGCTGACTACATTTAGACTCATACCCACCTAATCTGGTTTACGCGTCAGATTTTACGCACAATTTCTTCCCTATCCTAAACTACGGTTTGCCTCTGAGGCTAAAGTCCTCAGGTGAATGAGCTACTTTATTGACCCAAAAGAACCTCGATTTTCATACCAGACGAGGATCTATTAAAAGCATTCCCGCTTGAAGCCACTCGTTGAAGCCATTAGTTGAGGCGGGAGGCATCTCGTTCTAAAGTCCAGATGGCATAGGCTTTAGGCGTTTGAGTAATAACGCCATCGTTGCCGTTGTCATAAAGCCGACCGACGATGTCTAAAGCTTTATTGCGATCTGAGACGGTTTTAAAAAAGCTGTAGAGCTGAGAACCGAATGCGATCGCCGCCAGTCGCTCTTGGGTATCGCTGATCTGAATGTGGCAGGTTTGATAGTCTTCTTTGGTCAAGAACAGCTTACGTTTCATGGCTGACGCGGGGGACTGAAGGACTAAACTCATAACTTCCTTATTTTGCTTGCTTTGCTGTGTGGCTGTGATTTAACTCGAATGAGGCGCGGAAGAAGCCGTGTAGTGTGGCCTCTCTATTAAGATATGTAACTTATTTTAATTTGAACACCGTATTTTTGCTGAGATGTTTGCTGCGCTAAGGTTTTAGGCTTAAGACAAGATCAAGTGCTCAAGGGGGGATAGGGTGTGACATTTAGACCGAGATCGCCCATACTAAAGGTGAGTAGCGCATCATAACTAGGTAATGCTGTGGCAATTTGAGCCGTTTTTTACCGTTTTAATGACCCATGGCACAAATCCGAATTGTTGAAAGCTTTGATACTAGTTTTACCCTTAACCCTGAAGCGAAGGCTGCCCTATTTGAGCTTTTGCGGGGTGAAGTATTTTTGGGGCAGCTCACCGCACAGCTTCAGTGCAAAAGCGTCGAGTTTACTGAACTGCTCTTTCAGCCTGTTCCCTATAGTGCAAATACCCCCAAAGGAATGCCGTCGGAGTTTGAACCGTATTTTGAATCGGCTGATCACGCTATTGTGAATGTGCCGCCTAACTTTATGTTTAAAGCGAAGGTATTTAGCCCGAGCCGCCTCTGTGCGGTCTATCGACTGATCCAAAGCTGATAACTGTTTTTACTTTTGGCTTTATGTTGGTCTTACTTTGGCTTTGTCTGGGCACAGGTTGCCTTGGGTAGTCTAATAACGGATACAGACGAGTGAGTTTGTCTTTAGAAACTGGGTTTTGCCCTAAAAATAGGGCTTAAACAAGGTTTAAATTGACAGACCTTCAATTTTCGCGTCAAGATTGAGATGTGTAACATTACTTAAAGGCAAGCCGAAATGTCCTTGGAGTTGATCCCCCTCGAACAGTTAGAAGAATTTGCCCGAACCTATGGTTACTGGGCGGTTCTGTTTGGGATCATGCTCGAGAATCTAGGCATTCCTTTGCCTGGAGAGTCGATTGTCTTGGTCGGCGGTTTTTTGGCAGGTCGGGGAGACTTAGGCTTTTGGCAGGTTTTAGCCTGCGTTATTTTTGGCGGCGTTGTCGGCAACACCTTTGGCTATTGGGTGGGTGTCTACGGCGGTTGGCCTTTGGTATTACGGGTTAGCCGCTGGTTTCGGATCGATGAACAGAAGCTGCTGGATATTAAGCAGCGCTTTAGCTTAAACGCAGCGAGAGCGGTCTTCTTTGGACGCTTTATTACCCTTCTCCGGATCTTTGCAGGGCCGCTGGCGGGAATTGTTGAAATGCCCTTTGCACAGTTTATGCTCTACAACGTTTTGGGTGCTGTGCTGTGGTCTTCGGTGATGGTGAGCGGGGCTTATTTTGCGGGTCAGTGGGTGGACTTAACCCAGCTCATTAAATGGGTAAGCCAGTTTAGCGTGGTGGTACTGGGGGCGATCGCCGCTTGGTTCCTCGTACCCATTGCGGTTAAGACCATTCGCAAGACTTGGTTTAAGCCCATCAGCGAATCTGAAACGCCTTAGAGAAAGCGCCATGACGACAGTTGCAGAGCGGATAGAGTCGCTAAAGGCAGGGCTGATTGCTGGCGGTATAGCAGCAGGGACAGAGGGCACTATTCAACTGGTTCAGCGTTTCTCTAGCATCAGTGGATTCGCCGCTGATGCATTAGACATGGGGTATTGGGTGGGTGTGGCGATCGCCGCTTTTTCAGGTTTCCTCTTTGGCGTGACCTGTCGCTATGCCATCCGCAAAGATGAAAACCCCCATCTGTCATCGGGGGTAGTGCTGGCCTTTGGGCTAGTGCGGGGGCTGGCGCAGGTGAATTGCACAGATTTGAGCGTTTCTGTCGTGCCACTGATCTTGTTTGCGGTACTGGAGAGCATTTTGCTGTTTGCCGTTGCCTACCTTGGGTTATCTATTGCAATGCGATTAAGCTGGGTTAAGCCTTGTCTATGAGGATTTAGGCGGCTGCGCACCAAAGAACAGATTACCTCCAACAACTCAAAGCGCATGACGATGCTCAGTATATCTCCGAGCTTCAATTGGGGCAGAAGACCATTCTCTAGCTACATCTCAAATAAATCTCGATTGCAGGTACCTTCAAACGTCATCGGAGCAAAGGTGCTTTTTTGTCTTAACGCAGCGATTTAACTGACGCGTTCGGTGCGTTTGCCTGATTTGAGAGCATGGAAGCGTTCGCCAACTTCACAGTAACCATAAGGATAATTTTCTTGGTTATCACGTCCTATGACAGCCCCGTAGTGATATTAGTTCAGGCTTAAGGGCTGCGTGAGCGCATTCGATTTCAACACCTTCGGGATTTCTGTAATAATCTGATGGGCGACTTCTTCTATAGAGATTTGGGGTTCTATTAACACCCGCAGATCGGCTTGGGCATATAAATGCTGTCGCTGTTGTAATAGATCTTCTAGCTTTTGCAGGGGATTGGAGTCTTGTAAAAGTGGACGAGACTGATCTTCTTTAAGTCGTTCCCACAGCGTTTGAGAGGATGCATCTAGCCAAACGACGATCCCATGATGGAGGTAGCTCCAGTTCATTTGCTGGGTGACAATACCGCCCCCCGTTGCCACCACAAGGCGCGTATGGGCAGAAAGTTGACCTAAGGTTTGAGTCTCAATTTGCCGAAAGCCAGCCTCGCCAGAGTCTGCAAAAATCTCAGGGATGGAGAATCCGGTGGCTTGGGTAATAACGGCATCGGTATCAAAAAAGTGATAGCGAGGTAGCCGCTGGGCGAGCAGATGACCGACGGTGCTTTTACCCGCTCCCATCATACCGATCAGGTAAATATTGGCACCTTGTAGGCTCAATTCAAGGGCTGTCATAGAATTTTCTCAAGGCCATAAACCAGGGTTTGGAGCTGAGTCACTTTACGAATAGAGAGCAATACCCCCGCCATATAGCAGGCGCGATCGCTGGTGTCGTGGCGCAGGGTATAGAGCTGCCCTGGCGCACCAAACAGCACTTCTTGATGAGCAATCAATCCTGGCAGCCGCACGCTGTGGATGCGGATGCCTTCGTCGGCGAGGCTCCCCCTTGCTCCAGCGATAAGCTCTTTTTCTTCGACCATTGCAGGGTTATAGGTTTTGCCGAGTTCTGCCAACATTTGAGCGGTTTGGATGGCTGTACCGCTGGGGGCATCGGCTTTTTGGTTGTGGTGAAGCTCAATAATTTCGACGTGGTCAAAGTACTGAGAGGCGGCGATCGCCGCTTGTTGCAGCAATACCATCCCAATCGAAAAGTTAGGAATCACCAGACAGCCTGTGCTGGCCTTGTCGGCAAAGGCACTTAAGGTGCCCAGCTGTGCGGCACTGAGTCCTGTGGTACCTACCACAGGGCGGATTCCGTAGGCGATCGCCGAGCGCACATTTTCGTACACTGCATTGGGGTGAGTAAAGTCCACCATGACGCCAAGCTGTTTTTCTTGGGCGGCTGCTACCAACACAGATTCTAGGTCACTGAGCATCGGAATCTCTAATGGCTCAAGGCCACAAACCTCACCAATATCTTGACCTTGGAGTTCGGGGTTACGATCAATCGCACCAAATAGAATCAAATCATCGGCTTGGGCAACGGCCTTAATGACCTCACGACCCATTTTGCCAGCCGCTCCGTTGACAATGACAGGAATTTTAAGGGTCATGCTGAATTGCGTTCCTTTTTTGCAAACATAATTATCTTAATTGGATGACGCCCTAAAGATAATCTTTAACTTTTTGAGCCGCAATCATCATGAGCAACATAATGCCGATAAACGAACTGAAGATCAGTAAATGAGTCGTGATGTTGACATCAAAAGCTTGCCCAAATTTCTCTCTAATCCCATTAATATTACCTTCGGCTTCGCTAATCGCTCTGCTATTGTTTACACTCCAATCCGTATAGACCTTACTCCATTTTTTGCTATCGTCTGGGTATTTCTCTATATCTTTCTTGTAAGCAATCTGCTCTTCAGCAGTAGCATTTTCAGGGCGCGTTGGCTGCACAGGCTGTATTGGTTCTGGTTCGTCAATTGCAGCATTCTTAAATGCTCTTACTCCGGCAAAATTACACTGCTTAAATACATTTGTTCCCATGCAGTTGCAGTCTTTTTTATCCTCTTTGGTCAGAGCATCCCGTTCTTTTTTGGTTTCTAAAGCCCAACAACTTTTCTTGGCTGGATCTTTTCCGGTATCTCTAGCAACGTCTCTCCCAAAGGCTGTTAAAGTTACAAGGGTTTCAAAAGGCCATTTAGTAAGAGATGTATTGTTCAATAAAATTCCGGGTGGCCCAAAGGTTTGGATGGGCAGAACACCACCGCCAAACAAGATCTGAGGAATCAGGAGCATCAGCACCAGCATCGGCGCAACGCTTTGATTGGGTGAAATCGCTGAACCCAACAGACCCATCATCATGCCGCTTAGGGTTGCTAAGGTGAGGGTTAAAAACATTCCACCAATAAAGGCTGGGGTATGCGGTAGGTCGATGGCGAGATTTTTGAATAAGACGAAAATGATGCCTTGATAGATTGATAAAATCACCGCAACCCAGACTTTAGAAAAGACGTAGGGCGCAATTTGAAGACCAATCATTCGCTCTCGTTTATAGATATCCATCTCTTTGACGATCTCACGCATCATGGAGACGCTGCCCACCATGAGCGTGAGCAGAACGGAGGTAAATAACATCGAAATAGTCAGGCTGGGGTTGCCCTTATTAATGTCGAGCAGGGTGCTCGGCCATGCCACTTTATCCAATAACCCCAGCATGGGCGCTACCGCCAGCATCAGCATGAGACTAATGCGATCCCGCGATAAAATCGCAAGATTTCGCTGAGACAAAATCATAAACTGTCGCCAGCTAGAGGTGCGCTTAACCTTTGCCCCAGACTCTACTTTGCGCTGACGTTTTTTATCTTTGAGATTATCACCTTTGACGTTCAGGGACTGCTGGCGGCTGACGATATATTTTTGGTAATAGGGAGACTGAAGATATTTGTTCCGCCATTCCTCAGGCGATCGCTCATTTTCAACCTTTTTGTAAATATCATCAAATCCCTCCACCCCAAAATATTTAAGGGCTTCCTGGGGCGGCCCAAAGAAGGCCAAATTCCCCCCAGGAGCCATGAAGACCACTTGGTCGCAGAGTTTCACGTTTGTAGTGGCATGGGTAATCAGCAAAACGGTACGGCCTTGATCCGCCAGAACCCGTAACAGCTCCATGAGATCTTTCTCGGTGCCAGGGTCTAATCCAGAAGTGGCTTCATCTAGAAAGAACAGACTGGGTTTGGTCAGTAGCTCTACGCCAATGGAAACCCGCTTAAGCTGACCGCCGCTCAACTTCTTAATCTGGACATCCCGTCGCACCGTGAGGTTTAGCTCACCCATCACCTCTTCAACCCGCTGATGGCGTTCGGCACGGGTGGTGTCCATCGGCATGCGCAGCTTGGCCGCATACTGAAGCGACTCTTCGACGGTTAACTCCATGTGAACAATGTCCTTTTGGGGGACATAGCCAATCTCAGTCCGGTAGGCGTTGAAGTTTTTGTACAGATCGATGCCATTGACATAGACTGAACCGCTGGTGGCAGGCCGGAACCCACTGATGGCGTCCATTAACGTTGACTTACCGCCGCCGCTCACCCCTGCGATCGCCACAAATTCTCTCGGCTGAATCGAGAGCGAAATATCGTTAAGTAAATTGAGTCCCTTTGCCACCACCTTATTGATACGTAGGGCATCAATGCGAAGGTTGCCTTCCTCATTGGTTTTGACAAGGGTTTCATCTACATTAAAGGCAAGCTGCGTTGAACCAATCCGAATCGTGTCTCCCACTTTAAGCGCATGGCTACCTGCCACTAGCTCACCATTGAGAAAGGTTCCGTTTGTGGAGTTGAGATCGTACAGAACGTAGTTTCCTTGTTCCAGCTTAATTTGGCTGTGGAACCGTGAAGACGAGGGGTGATTGATCACCAAATCATTCGTCGCGTCGCGTCCAATATTAAGAAGGTTGCGTCCCCGCAGATTCATGCGCTGAGAAGACTCCAGCGCTTGGACGGGGAACGCATTAAACGGCAACACAACCGTTTTGTCAGAAGGCGGCAAATTATTGGGGGCTGGAGGCGCTGACACGGGAACGGCAGCCTCCGTTGCCTTAAACGCAAACTGACAGACAGACCCAATTAAGATCTGGTCTCCATCTTTAAGTGGGTGTGGAATATACGCCTGAATGCGCTGGTTATTTAAGTAAGTGCCATCGGAACTGCCAACATCCGTTAAAAGGTAAACGCCATTCCCTAGGGCAACTTGGGCATGATGTCGAGATACCGTCAGGTCATCGCTAAGACAGAGAAGGTTATCGGGCGCACGCCCAATGGTGACAATGGTTTCATTCAGCCATAGATCTTGAAAAAACTGACCTTCGCTGTGAATGACAAGTTTGGCATTGGTTTGGGACATTGGTGTGTCGATACCTTTAACACAATTATTTTTTATCCCTGAAAGATTTTCTAGGGATTTTTCGCTGAACTTATCTTGACAGAAGTTTATCTATTTCGATACTGGCTTATTCTTGCACTTTATGTATTTTATTTCTGAAGCTGTAAAGCGATCATTGACTTGAGCGGCAGCAAGAAAATTTGTGCCCGCCTGAGGAATTACCTACAAACAGTGTTTAATGGGGTTAATCTTGACCTCTTCGCCTCTGTGAGACGCTCATGACGTCTAGCCTAGCCCGTTTGCAAATCTTGTCAGATTCTGGTGATGATCAGCGTCAAATACCGCTACATCCCCAGAGCGTTACCTTAGGCCGTGGCTACGATAATCACTTAGTGATTAATGAAACCTTTGTCTCTCGCTACCATGCCCGTATTGACCGAGGCGAAAACGGATACACCATTATCGACCTGGGTAGCGCCAACGGCACTAAGGTGAATGACCAAAACATTACGCCCCAGGTGCCGCTACCGCTAAATCATGGCGATCGCATCGAGATTGGCGGCCTAAAAGTCTCTTTTTTAGTCAACGAAGCTACTGCCATCGCGCCCAGCGATTTAACGTCTCAACGGACTGTCCTGGCACCGACAGACATGGATTCGAGGCTAAAGTTAGGCGTACCGCCTGAAACGCTGTCATTAAGGGGGCGCGATAGCTTTACGATGGGTCGTGATCCTAAAAACGATCTCTCTATTCCCCATCCCATCGTCTCTCGTTTCCATGTCCGTATTCATCGGCGAGATGGTGCATTTATTATTACTGACCTCAACTCCAGTAACGGCACCTTCGTCAACGGTAAAGCGGTCAAAGGCTCGGTTGCCCTACGCCCCAACGATACGATTCAGGTGGGTCCTTGCAGCCTTGTTCTCAACCTCAACGAAACACTGACGCAGAATTTTGAAGAAGGCAATCTGCGGCTAGACGGCGTTCGACTGGGTAAGGTGGTGGGCAAAAATGTGAAACTGCTCAATGATGTTTCGCTCTCCATTTTGCCCCGAGAATTTGTGGCGCTGCTTGGCTCTAGTGGGAGTGGTAAATCAACGCTTCTAGACGCTTTGAATGGGCTTAGACCCGCTACTTCGGGTCAGGTACTCGTGAATGGCATGGATTTGTACAAAAACTTCCAAGTTTTTGCCACCCAAATGGGCTACGTGCCTCAGCAAAATATCATCCATGCCGATCTCACGGTCGAACAGGCCATGTCTTTTGCGGCCCAGATGCGGATGCCGTCAGACACCACCCCCGCCGAACGTCAGCAGCGCATCCATGAGGTTTTGGATGACGTTGGGCTGTCTCACCGACGTAAGGTGCAAATTAAGCTCCTGAGTGGCGGTCAGCAGCGGCGGGTTTCGATTGGTGTGGAGCTGCTCAATAAGCCCAGCCTTTTCTTTTTGGATGAGGCTACCTCTGGGCTAGACCCTGGCACCGAGGCAGACATGATGGTGCTGTTGCGACAGTTGGCCGACCAGGGGCGCACTATTCTGCTGATTACCCACGCCACCCAAAATATTCGGCAGTGCGATCTGGTGCTGTACCTGGCGGAGGGGGGGCGGATGGCCTACTTTGGCCCACCGGACAAAATCCTAGAATACTTCCGACATTACTTCCCCAAGGAATGCGAAGGGTTTGGGCTAGATGATTTCTCTGGCATTTATCGCTTTCTAGACCCAGAGAAAAATCCTCAGGCTCCATCGGCAGAGCGCCTAGAGCAGCAGTTCCGCGACTCGCCGCTGTACCAACAGTATGTGGTTGAGCGTCAGCGCGAAGTGTTGCCCAATGCAGAAGAACGCTCTGCGAAAGTTGGCCGCAGGGCTGGCGGTAAGGCTGGCGGCAAAAGCAAGGTTCAAAATCGGATTTCGGGTTGGCGACAGTTCAGAATTTTGTCTTCGCGCAATTTGGCGGTGTTGGCAAAGGATAAGGCGACGCTGGCGCTCATGTTTGCGATCGCCCCGCTCCTCGGCATGCTGGACTTTATCACCTGGAAGTCTGACCTTTTCAGTGTTCAAAACGGCAGCGCTACCCAGTCCACTACCATGCTCTTTGTCAGCGCCCTGATTGCGGTGATGATTGGCGAAATTACGACCATGAATGAGCTGGTCAAGGAAGATGAAATCTACCGTCGGGAACGACTGTATGGACTCAAGGTCGTGCCTTATATTTTGTCAAAGGTGTGGATTGCCTTTTTGTTTTCGGTGTATCAAGGGGCGGCGTACCTGCTCGTCAAGATGATTGCGGTGCAGTTCCCGGGTGGTTGGGAGGTGCTATTCCATTTTTACCTAGACTTCACCATTGCCATTATGGCAGGGGCAATGCTGGGGCTGTTGGTGTCGGCAATCGCCCCCAACCAAAGCATGTCTCCGTTACTCATGATTATGGTGCTGGTGCCCCAGATTATCTTTAGCGGTGGCATCCAGCCCGCCAGCAACTTTGGGCCACCGGGTCAGCTCCTCAACCGAGTCAATGTGATCAAATGGCCCTTTGAGCTGCTGGTGACGCATTCCGGCTTAGGGCAAGATGTGGCGAAAGATCCCTGTCTCAAAAAGACAACCGATGAGCGCGAAAAATTTACGGCGGCAGAGTTAGAGCAATGTCAGTGCATTGGACCAAACGTCTTTAAAAGCTGCCGTTTTCCAGGCATCTTAACCAAATATGTGCCTGAAATTGATCAGACCGAACCGTTACAGCCAAAGCTAGCGAAGCCCCCCAGCGATCCATCACCGGAGGCTCAACTCGCCTCTCAAAAAAAGGCAGCGATATTTCAGGTCAAGCTTAAAGCGTGGCAAAAAGACTATCAAACCTGGCAGCAAAAACGCCAAAAAGCCATCAGCGAAGCCGAAGGGGTCATCACCAAAACTTACGATGAATTGGGCTATCTCTTTAACATCAATCCATTAGCTCACTTTGCCACTCAGGGGCTACTCATCCTCAGCATTCTGATTGCGCTGCCGTTTGTGCAAAAGCGCAAAGACGCAGTGTAAGCCAGCTTCTAATGGTCTTTCCCTTTCCATTCTCCGCTGGCAATCCATCTGCCGTCATACTGCTCAACCTTGGGCAGCGTCATAAAATAAGTCCAGGCTAAATCCAGCGATCGCCCTTCCGCTTCAAACACCTCAACTTCTCGGCGCTGGTACTCATTTTGAGCTTCAGCACGATGCGGCTGATAATCTTCTAGCCCGTCTAATGCTGCCAAAATGCTTTCGTCCGCCAGCTCTAGTAAATAGCCTTTGACCCACATCTCACCCAAGGTCATACCAGGGTAGCCTAGCGAGAGTTCAAAGAGTTTGCCCCGCACTTGGGCTGGTAGAGGAGAGGCTAGGGTGCGATCGCCCCCACAATAGCGTTCAAAATTGACCTGTCCAGGCTTCAGCGTCCCGTAGACAAACACCCTTAGCATGGCTAATTGTCGGCCTTCACCACATCTAATAATTCGAGAGTAGACACATTGCGGATATCAAACGTGATGACATCGGGATGATCGGGAAGCCTCAGCTCTCCTAACCCAATCCAGCCTTGATGCTGCAACACATACTCTTCGCGATGAATAAAGGCTTGAGTTTGGTCTTTTGCCACAATAAACGTGCCGTTGGTACTTTGGTCAATCAGCACAAACTTTCCCTTACGAAAAATAATTTGCACATGGTGGCGAGAGGTATAGTCATCGCAAATCGACAGATCGTTCTCTGAGTTGCGTCCAATCGTAAAACCGCTTTGCTCGGGCCTCAGCTGTACCACCTGATCATGGTGCTTGAGCTGAAGCACGATTGTAAACACGGCAGTGTTTGGAATGTAGGTTCTCGCCGTTGTTAATTCTCGCCGCTCCCAAATAATTTGATGTACGCTAATGCGCCCGGTCTTACCAGGGCTGGGGATGCGCTCCATCGGTCGCGTTTGCATCTGAAGCGGAACCGACAGTGCCTGTACCGTTTCTTGACTCGTGAGAATCTGACCTGATTGTGCAAAGGCTACGATTCGCGCAGCGGCATTAACCGTACCGCCAAAGATATCATCATTTTCTGTGATAACGGAGCCAAAGTTTAGCCCAATTCTTAAACCCAACTGAAGATCGTTAGTGGCGGCATACTGCGTGATGTTTTCCTGCATCTTGCAAGCCGCCCACACGGTCTTGTCCACCTGGGGAAAAATCGCCATAATCTCATCCCCAATCACTTTAATCACCTGACCCTCGTGCTGCTGCACGATCTCAGTCAAACGCGTTAAGCAATTTTCGATAATGGTCTTAGCGGCTTCATCCCCCAGAACTTCGTAAAGTCTGGAGCTACGGCTAATGTCGGCAAACAGAACGGTTTGAAACAAGCTCATAGCCAGGTCACGCGCGAAAGCCGGCAAACGTTAGCGCTCATCCACCCACCCTTGCCAGATAAAGTCTGTTGACGACAGCTGCAAATGGGGTCAATCTTTGGCTTCATGTTAAAGAAAGGCACAAGTTTATAGGTGAATCATCCAGGGTTAAAAGGGAAGATTCGTCACCGATAGCCTCTAAAACAATAGCCTATTCACCCTGCCTGTGTCAGTAGCTTAGGGTCAGTAGATTAGGCTGTTTTAGAGGGTTTTTGTCAGGTCTTGAAACACGCGCTCAAGAATAGAGATAGCTTCTGCGACTTCTGCCCCGCTCACAATCAACGGCGGCACAAAGCGCACAACTTTAGGCCCGGCTGGCACGAGTAACAGCCCTTTTTCCATCGCTGCTTTGACCACTTCTGGCGCAGTAAGAGCCACATCGGCGCTAATCTCCAGGCCGTTAATGAGTCCCCAACCGCGCACTTCGGTCATCAAGGTTGGGTACTGATGAGCCATCGCCCTTAACCCTTCTCTCAACTGTTCGCCGCGCGCCAGCACGTTTGCCAGCAGATTTTCTTGGGTGAGGGTTTGGCAAACCGCCAAAGCTGCCGCGCAGGCAAAGGGGTTGCCGCCAAAGGTGCTGGCGTGATCCCCAGGGGTAAATACATTACAGAAGGCCTTACACAGCATTGCACCAATGGGGATACCGCCCGCTAAGCCCTTGGCGGATGTAAAAATATCGGGTTCAATCCCTAAGTTTTCGTAGCCCCAGAGTTGACCACTGCGGCCTATGCCGACCTGTACTTCATCGAGCATGAGCAAAATGCCCTTGTCGCTACAGAGCTGACGCACCTTCTGGAAGTAGCTCACCTCTCCAGGTCGCACGCCGCCCTCGCCTTGCAGTGGCTCTAGCAGAATAGCGGCAACTTGACGTTCGGAAGCATCGAGTTGGGCGATCGCCGCTTCTAATGCCGCAATATCGTTATAGGGCACGTAGTGAAACCCTGGCACCAGCGGTGAGAAATTTTGATGGTACTTAGGCTGCGCCGTAGCCGTGACGGTGGCAAGGGTACGACCGTGAAAGCTGGCATTTGCCGTAATAATGACGGGGTTATGAATGCCTAACACCGTATGGGCGTACTTACGCGCTAACTTGATGGCCCCTTCATTGGCCTCAGCGCCAGAGTTGCAGAAAAATGCAAAATCTGCACAGGAGTTCTGGGTGAGCCACTGGGCTAAGTCCCCCTGTTGCGGAATGTAGTAAAGGTTTGAAACATGATGCAGCGTCTGAATCTGTTTCGTCACTGCATCCACCAGTGCCGGATGGGCATGACCCAAAGTGCAGGTGGCAATGCCTGCCACAAAATCAAGGTAGCTGTTGCCGTCTGTATCCCAAAGGCGGCAGCCCTCTCCACGGGCGATCGCCAACGGAAACCGACCGTAGGTGGACATAACGCAGCGGTCAAAGGCAGCAGCGTCAAACCCTGAATCGGATGATATCGCCGCAGCAGGAGAGAGGGTTTCAAGACTCACAAGACTATCCTCGACTGGAATAATGGCTATGTGCTTCAAATTGTATTATGCGCATAATACAATTTGCAAGGCAAACTTTCTTCGATCATGGCACTTTTTTGAAAATCTTAAGCCGAAGATCTCAGGAGAGAGCGGGAGATCGCGCCCAAGACTGTAACAAAACACAGGTCTAACTGATCTCGATCACATCACTCAAAGATAGAAATGATACTCTAATAGCATCTCAAAAATGATCAAATTTGGACTCGCTGTATGCGTCACCTTAATTCTTTATGTGCTGCATGTTCGGGGTTTGCGGTTGCAACCACCCTCCTGATATCTTTTCAGGCTGCTGCTGCTGTCCCTACTGAAATGAAAGGAACTCAGATTGCTGCTGTAGAACAAGAATCTCAATCCACAGCCGTGTCCCCCAACCAAACGAAAGTTGTTTGCAGCCGCAATAAGCCACTGTCTTTGACTGCCGAAGGGGTCAAGGTTGCTTCAGGTATTGCCCCTACAAGTGCAGATTGGCTGCCTAACGTGGTTCAGCTTTTTTGTCGAGATGTACGCATCAATACGATTGTGGTTCGTGATTATTGCGCGGTCATTCGTAACTAGCGACTTGTTCTAGTTTTTCAGTGATCATTCTCTAAACAGCATCTTTAAACACAACTCTCTACACAGCCAATCTATTCCTTTACAACAGATCAACGTTTAGCCATGAACGCCTCCTCCCGCCTAACTGCCCTACTTTTGGGAACAACCGTAATGGTGGCTCAGCCTTTCCATTGGGAAAAGGCCATAGCAGGGGCTTCTATTGGCAAACTTGCCCCTGAAGTAACCGTTTTTATTCAGGGGGTTAATAACCCTGATAATTTTGGCTCTGGCGTTGTGATTGGACGCACTGGCAAAAACTATCTCGTTTTAACCGCAGCCCACGTCGTTGCAGCGGCAGATCGATACACTATTCAGGCCAGTGACGGTGTCCAGTACACGCTGCAAAACATTAGAAGGCTCCCTAATGTTGATATGGCAGTCGTTCAGTTTGAAAGCAGTAGCAGCTATACCGTTGCTCAGATGGGCAACTCCGATGAAGTTAGCTTAACCACTGGCGTATATGTGGCGGGGTACCCGAAACCAGGGCAAAACATTAGAGTGCCTGTACTCACCATTACAAACGGTGAAATTGCCCAGGTTCTTCCAGCCAATGCTTCTGTTGATGGTTATGGGTTTGCCTATACAAACTCAACCCGCGCTGGCATGAGTGGTGGGCCTGTGTTTAATAGCCTTGGAGAAGTGATCGCCATTCACGGACGAAAAGAAGGCGAAGCGGGCGGTGGGGCAACCAATGGTGCTTGGCTGAATCTTGGTATTCCCATTAATCGCTATAAGGGAGCAGGGACAGGCGGCATTCAAATGGCGGCAGCATCCAATGTCGATCTTCAGCAAAAGGCACGGGAATCTGCCCAGCGCCAAGCCCAAGAGCAAGCCAAACGCCAAGCTCAGGAACAAGCTCAAGAGCAAGCTCAGCGCCAAGCTCAAGAGCAACAAGCTAAAGAACAACAAGCTAAAGAACAAGCACGGCAGCGAGCGGCGGCATCAGAAGCGGCTCAGCGCCAAGCGCAAGAACAGGCTCAACGTCAGGCGACAGAGGCTCAGCGCCAAGCGCAAGCACAACAACAAACTGCTTTGGCGGCGCGGCAGGCGCAGGCGCAAGCCCAACAAAGAGCGGCAGCATTAGAAGCGGCTCAGCGCCAAGCGCAGGAGCAAGCCCAACAAAAAAATATCCAGGCACAGCAAGCCAATGCCCAACGGCAAGCTCAGATTTCCGCTTCCGCAAAGAACCTTTTGGCAAGTGCTTCACCCTTTGCGGCCTCTGCAATGTCAGCCCAGCCTTCTAGCATCTCGTCTACGCGAGAAGTTTGTAAGGATGTTCGCATTAATACGATTGTGATTAAGCGCTGTAGTACCGAAGTGGTTAATCAAATTCAAGAATCCGCCTCTTCGCCTTCGTCTAACAGTTCAGGGAATGCGGTCAATAGCGGGAATGCGCGGGCTGCAAGTGGTAATTATCAAGCGGCTGTAGATGAGTATAATTCGGCAATTCAAGGTAATTCTGGCCTTGCGATCGCATTTTTCAATCGCGGTTTAGCCCACTACAACTTAGGCCAAAAAGATCGGGCGATCGCAGACTTTTCTAAGGCCGCAGAGTTATTTAGATCCCAAGGAGACTCTCAAAAATTCCAAAAAACACAGGATATTCTACAGGCGCTTACCCAGGCTAATTCTTAGAGAATGCCTGTGTCTAAGGGGTCTGAATTAAATAATGCGGCCTGCGTGGCTATCTTCAAACTTTTGTGATACATGATCGATTTTAAATAAAAGATTCCCATACTAGGGATATAAGCATTTATCTTAATTCCGTATAGCTTATCTATAAAATATGCGTTTAAACGGTTTGACGATTGGGATTGTATTGTGCGGCAGTTTGTTGACGTTTGCGTGTCGATCCACTTCAGCGACAGCACCTGATCGCATTAAAACAAGCAATCAAATCGCGCCGTCGCCTTCACTGCATAGTTTTGCGCTAACTCAGAACAAAATTCAGCTTTTACAGCGGCATGCTCGTGGCATTACCGTAAAGGTTATTTCTGGAGATGACTGGGGTTCTGGGATCTTAATTCGGCAGCAGGGACAGCGCTATACCGTCTTAACCAATGAGCATGTTTTGTGGATCGGCGATCGCTACACGGTTCAGACCTATGACGGAAAGCAGCACCTGGCACAACGACAATCCTCAGGCAAGTTTGGCAAAAATGACTTAGGGCTACTGGAATTTAGCAGTACCCCATCCACGATCTATCCGGTTGCTGCGATCGGCTGCTCTCTAGAACTATCGGCGGGTACCCCTGTCTATGCCGCAGGGTTTCCACTGCCACTCATGGACACTGCTGTCAAAGGGTTCAAATTTACAACGGGAAAAATCTCGCTCATTGCGTCTAAAGCCCTAGAAGGCGGCTATCAGGTCGGCTACTCTAACAATATTGAAAAAGGCATGAGTGGCGGCCCAGTGCTCAATGCGCAGGGTGAAGTGATTGCCGTTAACGGCATGCATCAAGAGCCATTATGGGGCGACCCCTACATTTACCAAGATGGTTCTAAGCCGAAGTCAAGCTTATTTTCGATGTTTTCGCGCTCAAGCTGGGCGATTCCGATGGAGACTGCCCTCCAAACTAAAGCCCTAACCGCAGCACATTTTGCTCGCCAGTGCCCTACCGCTAGCTCCGTTAAACAGGCTCAAGGCTGAAGTCTTAGAAATCAATACTCCAGGCACTGCTAAGCACGTAGCTGTAAGGCTTATGCTTTGGCTGGATTAGACCATTCTAATCGCTTCTAATGTATTTTTGTCACCGTTTTAGTGTGAAGCAGAGGCATAATATAAGCCCCTAACCCTAACCCAGAGACGAGTCCAAAGGCCGTCACAATCGGGTTGCTGTAGCTCCACCAGCCCCAGTATTGTGCCCATAGTTCCGCTGGGTAAGCGAGGCAAAGCAAGACCGTTAGGCAAAATCCGGCGATGCCGTATTGGTTGAGCCAGTAAGCCTCGCGCCCCGAGTTACGGCTAATCAGCCAGCGCATTAGGACAAGCCCCATCAAGGTGCCATAGCAGCGCATACAGACTGCCATAATGTATGGCGGAGACAGCACCAGCCCCATCTCTGGCTGGGGGCAAACGTGATCGCCCATGAAGTAAATAATGTTGGCAATGAGCGGCAGCAGCGGCAGTGAGGTAGAGGCTAAAAAGGGCGCTGCCAATGGCCCCCCCACAAGCGCCACTAATACAATATCTGCCACCATACTCTTACGAGGGCGCTGCTGTGCTGTTGATTGACTTTGCCAAACCGTCATGTTGCTTTTGCCTTAATTTTTTAGCCTTAAAAGCTCTAGCCTTAAAACTCAATACCCGCCTGTGCCTTAACCCCTTGCTCTCGAAATGGGTGCTTTACCAAAGTCATTTCTGTCACCAAGTCTGCGGCTTCAATGAGAGCAGCAGGCGCACCGCGTCCCGTTAAGATGACGTGAGACTGCTCGGGCTTTTGGCCTATCCCTGCCAAAATCTCGTCGAGCTTTAAATACTCAAGCTTGAGCGCAATATTGATTTCATCTAACAATACAAGCTGATAATCTGGATTCTGGATATATTCTAAAGCTTTAACCCAAGCCTCTTGAGCTTTTAAAATGTCTCGCGCCCGATCCTGTGTTTCCCAGGTGAACCCTTCGCCCATCGCGTGGAACTGGATCTGGTCAGGCCATAGGGCAAATACCGATTTCTCTGCGGGTTCCCAGCCGCCTTTAATAAATTGAATAATGGCAACCTTATGACCGTGACCCAGCGATCGCAGCACCATCCCTAATGCCGCCGTGGTTTTGCCTTTACCATTACCTGTATGGACAATAATTAGACCTTTTTGCTGCGATCTCGCGTCTAGCCGCTGTTCTTGAACCTCTTTGCGGCGCTGCATTTTTTTACGATACTGTTCTTCGCTCAAGCCTTCGTACTGCTTAGGGTCTAGGGTATTAAGCGAACCCGTTTTATCTTCAGAAAAAGCCATCGGTTTAGCAATAAAGAGCTGCCTTCTTTAAGATATAGCAGTTTTAGAATGATGTCTGTGATGCCTGACTTAAGCATTTGGGTTGCATCATGATGTTCAACAGCGGTCTTAAAGCTGTAATAATTAGAAGGTTTTCTAAAAAAATTGGGTAGCCCTCACTGTGCTGCACCGTTTGAACCTTTCTTATTGCATTGTCGTTAACTCATCATCATGCGAACTCATTACTGCGGCGAACTTCGAGGCGAACATGTGGGTCAAACCGTCACCCTATTTGGGTGGGTGGATCGCCGCCGCGATCATGGGGGCGTTATTTTTTTAGATCTGCGCGATCGCCAGGGCACCGTTCAAATTGTCAGCGACCCAGAACGCACGCCTGAGCTTTATGCCTTAGCAGAATCATTGCGCAACGAATACGTGGTCAAAGTGCAGGGTAAAGTCACCCAACGTCCGGCAGATTCCCTTAACCCTAAAATTGCAACGGGCGAAATTGAGATCTACGCCGAAGTGATTGAGGTCGTCAATGCTGTCCGTCAGCAGCTCCCGTTTCAGGTTTCCTCTGCTGATGCAGAAACGGTGCGCGAGGAGCTGCGCCTCAAGTACCGCTACCTAGACCTGCGCCGTGAGCGGATGCGCAATAATCTCTTACTGCGCCACCAAATTATTAAGACCGTGCGGCGCTACCTCGAAGATACTGAAGGCTTTACTGAGGTAGAAACGCCCATTCTGACGCGCTCTACCCCCGAAGGCGCACGAGATTACTTAGTGCCCAGTCGCGTTAACCCTGGGGAATGGTTTGCCCTACCGCAGTCGCCACAGTTGTTTAAGCAGTTGCTGATGGTGGCTGGGTTTGACCGCTATTACCAAGTGGCACGGTGTTTCCGAGATGAAGATTTGCGCGCTGATCGCCAGCCGGAATTTACCCAGCTCGATATGGAAATGAGCTTTATGTCTCAAGCGGAGATTATGCAGCTCAATGAAGGGCTGATGCGTCACCTCTTCAAAACCGTGAAGGGCGTAGACTTACCCAGCACCTTCCCTCAAATGACCTACGCTGACGCAATGGATCGCTACGGCACCGATCGCCCCGATGCGCGGTTTGGGCTGGAGCTGGTGAATGTATCAGACTTGTTCCAGACCTCTGGGTTTAAGGTTTTTTCGGGGGCGATCGCCCAGGGTGGTGTGGTTAAGGTTCTGCCGATTCCAGGTGGAAATGACCAAATCTCTAACGTGCGGATTAAGCCCGGTGGAGACATGTTTAAGGTGGCCTGCGAAGGCGGTGCCAAGGGGTTGGCCTACATTCGGATTCGTGACGGTGGTGAAATTGACACCATTGGGGCGATTAAAGATAACCTGACGCCAGAACAAACTGCGACTTTGCTAGAGCGAACCCAGGCCAAACCTGGCGATCTGCTGCTGTTTGGGGCGGGGACGACTGAGGTGGTGAACGCCTCTTTAGCGCGGGTGCGGTTGGCAGTGGGCGAAGAAATGAAGCTGATTGACCCAGGCGTGATCAGCCTACTGTGGGTTGTAGACTTTCCGATGTTTGAGTGGAATGCTGATGAAAAGCGGCTGGAGGCCATCCACCATCCCTTCACGGCACCTCTACCAGAAGACCGCCACGATCTTAAGACAGCGCGCGCCCAAGCCTATGACTTGGTCTATAACGGCCTAGAAATTGGCGGCGGGAGTCTGCGGATCTATGAGTCAGAGCTTCAGCAGCAGGTGTTTACGGCGATTGGCCTATCTGAGGCCGAAGCTCAAAACAAATTTGGCTTTTTGCTAGAGGCGTTTAACTATGGCACCCCACCCCACGGCGGCATCGCCTACGGCTTAGATCGGCTGGTTATGCTGATGTCTGGCGAAGAATCGATTCGGGATACGATTGCCTTCCCTAAAACGCAGCAGGCTCGCTGTTTGCTGACCCAAGCGCCGTCTGATGTAGATGCGAAGCAGCTTAAGGAGCTACAGATTCGCTCTACGGCGCAAGATAAACCGCAGTAAATAAGGAGTTAAGCAAAGTTACAGGCTGAGATTGGGTTTCGACTCCCTTCGACAGGCTCAGGACAAGTCGCTCAACCCACACCAATACAGGAGTTGAGAGTTGAGCAGAGTCTTTGTCGTAGCCTCACCTATTGCGATAGGGAACAATTTCCAGTCTCTAGCTGGCTGAGCGAAGTCGCAGTTTACGACCCGCAGGGTAGCCAGCGGTCGATTGTTTCCCAGAGATCACCTGGGCGACATCTCAAGCAAGAATGCCATTCTCAAAACGATCGCCCACCTTTAGCCTTAGCCCATTGGCAAAATCCCACCCGCTCTGCTGCTTTTTCCCCGCAGGTTGAACCGACTGAAGCAGCAGTAAGCCCTCGCCTGTCTGCACCACAGGGCCATGTCCTTTGGCAATCAAAACAGTCATCCCAGGCTCAAAGGATGGCGTTTCTCGCTGCAACCGATCTGCCACTAGCGTTTGCAGATCGATTGGGAGTGCATCTTGGTACTGCATTCCGAGAGGAACCGTTTTGAACACCTTAAGAGGCTGTTCGCGAAATTGTGCCGCAACGTTGGGTATAAACGCACGCACCTGATTGTGGAGGGCGATCGCAGATTTCCCCCAGTCCATCAAAAAATCAGACTTGTCGAGCAGACGGGCATGGGTGGCAAGCTCATGTTCCTGCGGCTGTGGCGTAATGCTGCCCTGATCTAGCGTTGTAAGCGTTTCAACCAGCAAATCAGCAGAGGCTTCAGCTAAACGGGCAGAAACCGCCGCCGCATCGTCTAATAACTCAACAGGGATAGAGGCTTTGAGCAGCATGAGGCCTGTATCCATCCCCGCATCCATCAGCATCGTGGTGACGCCCGTGACTGCATCACCGTTAAAAATGCTCCACTGAATGGGGGCAGCGCCGCGATAGGCAGGCAATAGCGAACCGTGGGCATTGATACAGCCTAAGCGCGGCATCCCTAAAATTTCGGGGGACAAGATTTGACCATAGGCCACCACCACAAACGCATCGGCCTGTTGCGATCGCAGGTCTTCTAACGTCTCGGCGTCTTTTTTGACCCGAGCAGGCTGCCAGACCCGTAGCCCATGCTCTAAGGCCAACTGTTTAACGGGCGAAGGAATAAGCTGATTGCCACGCCCACGCCGCTTATCGGGCTGGGTCACAATGCCCAATACACTA
>JANNDV010000027.1:0-14393 GCA_031387975.1 Acaryochloridaceae cyanobacterium OTE_75_metabat_521
TAGGAGCGAGACATCTCATCCCGTAAATCAATGGGGATAATTCGCTCTTGGGGCAGCTCCTGGGAAAAGGTCATAACCGAAAAGACTCCAAAAGGTGAGGAATATTGGCTAAAAAAGCCAACCAAGAAAAATAGCAGCCCCTAAATCAAGATTGCTCAACATTTATGGCTGCTTATTAAGTATTTTATCATGACGAGAGAAGGAGCATTAAGGCTGTAAAAACGCTATGGCTCAATCTCTCTTCTAGGGGCTATCGTGAAGTTTCATCCATTGCAGGGTGCCGTACGTGATACCTATTTTCTATTCTGAAACCTTTCTAGAGCATCAAACGGGATTTGGTCATCCCGAACGCCCAGAGCGTTTGAAGGCTGTGGTGAAACACTTAAATCAATTGTCTTGGGCAGATCAGCTTGCATGGAAAGCGCCATCCAGTCTAGAAACCCGCAATCCTCTGCCCTGGATGTTAAAAGCGCATACATCTGAATATATCGAGCAGGTTAAATTAGTGGCTGCTCGTGGCGGCGGACGATTAGATCCCGATACCCCCCTCTCAGCTCAAAGTTATGAAGTCGCCTGTTTAGCGGTTAATGCTTGGCTCGACGGCGTAGATAGTGTTTTAGCGTTGCAGCAGCCTGCGTTTGTTTTAGCTCGTCCGCCTGGGCATCATGCTTTACCTGATCAAGGGATGGGGTTTTGTGTGTTTGGTAACGCGGCGATCGCCGCCTTTTACGCCCTCACCCAGCCTGGCGTTGAGCGCGTTGCCATCCTAGATTGGGATGTTCACCACGGCAACGGGACTGAGGCGATCGTGGCAAATCATCCTCAACCTGTCTCTCAACCTGTCTCTCAACCTACTGCTCAACCTACTGCTCAACTTGCCCCTCAACTTGCCTATTGCTCCCTCCATCAATACCCGTTTTATCCCGGCACTGGTTCAGCCCAAGGCAATAACCCACTGCTGCTCAATATTCCTATGCGGGCAGGCAGCACCATCTCTGACTATGAAGCCGCCTTTCAAAACCATGTTATGCCCTTCCTCAAAACCTTTGCACCAGATTTACTCATCGTGAGTGCTGGCTATGATGCTGCTCAAGCAGACCCACTCGCCGCCATAAATCTACATCCAAAAGATTTTGAAACATTAACAGCCTATTGTTTAGACCTAACTCCAAAAATTTTGTTTGGGCTTGAAGGCGGGTATCACCTCAGCAGTCTTGCAGAGGCCGTTGAGGCAACCTTGACGGCCTGTTTAACGGTCTAATTCAGCTTGTATTTATTAACTCTACTTGTTTATATAAGTTCGATAAATACAGACATAAATTATTTTACTCTCCACAAAGAATAAATCTTAAGAAAATCGAAAGATGTTAAAAATTGTGATCGCATGTCATTTTAGCCAGGGCACTCTATGAGAGAGCTGGAAACAGCATTCATCTGCGGCTTATCAAGTTTTGAAGTGTAAGACCCCCCATAGAACACGACCTGATGACAGTTTGAACCCTTATTAAGACGTCAAACCCCGATGTCTAGTCCACCGATGGCGTCTTTTGCCATTGACGGACGTTTATAAGCAGGCTGTCTGAATGGTGCCCCTTTTACATTTGGCTTGAAGTAGCCTAGGAGATTTTTAGTGTTTAAAAAGCGTTCGCGAGTGCCAGATAAAGTTCGGGTTGGTGAAGTTCTACTCCAAAAAGGACTCATCACCAAAAATGACTTGAATCAAGCGCTATTAGCACAGCGAAACACATCATTAAAGCTCGGCGAAGTTCTAGTCCAGCAGGGTGCCGTAACGCTTCAGCAGATCAGTTCTGCGCTGACCGAGCAACAGCGTCGCAACTGGACAGCAGCAGTCTTGTTTGCACTTGGCACTTTAATCCCCATCGCACCTAAACTGATCTCGCCGAGTAGCGCAACGGTTGCCATTAATCCCTCTGCTGTAAGCAGTGGCTCAGCGACGGATGCCTTGGGCGGTGCAGATCAACCGCAGTGGAAGACGGCTCAGCCTGCCGCCACCCTACAGGCATTTAGAGCACCTGAAGAGAAGGGATTTTACACGCCATTGTCCGCAAATCCCTATCCCACCGTTGCTTCGCCGCTGACAGGTTTCTGTCACCCACTGAATGGGCAAGGCTACCTTTCCCAAGGCATTCGCGGTACAACCCATCAGGGCAGAATGGAGTACGCCTATGATCTCGCGGCAAGTGTTGGTACACCCGTTTATGCCATGCGTGCCGGACGAGTGATTGGGGTGCAGGATAGATACCCAGACACAGGGGGCGGGGCTGAAAATATTTCTAAATTTAACTACGTTTTAGTTGAGCATGACGGCGGCTATCGCTCTGCATACCTTCATCTTCAGCAGGGGTTTAAAGGTCGGGTGCAGGTTAAAGCTGGAGATACCGTCGACATTGGTCAGCTCATTGGCTACAGCGGTAACTCTGGCTGGAGTTCTGGCCCTCATCTCCACATTGAGCTGCAAGAACCAGGCGATGCCTATAGTTTTGGGCGAACGGTTCCCTTTGCGATCGCCGGAACCTGTGGCCCTGGTTCTATTGCCCGCAATAGCCCCTAAACGGCAACAACTCAGCACATCTTGCCTGGGCAAAACGAGAGGACAAAGCCATTCTTCTGCTAACGTATGCTTTAGTACATCCCTAAAGTGATATGGCTGAAGTTCTCCTCTTTAACGCGCTCCGAGCGGCAATCGACGAAGAAATGGCTCATGACCCCACCGTGATGATCATGGGTGAAGACGTTGGGCAATATGGAGGATCCTATAAGGTCACGAAGGGACTTTATAAAAAGTATGGCGAGTTTCGGGTCTTAGATACACCCATCGCCGAGAACAGCTTCACGGGTATGGCCGTGGGAGCCGCAATGACGGGTCTAAAGCCCATCATTGAAGGGATGAATATGGGCTTTTTGCTGTTAGCCTTCAACCAAATTTCTAATAATGCCGGAATGCTGCGCTACACCTCCGGCGGCAACTATAAAATCCCGATTGTGATTCGAGGCCCTGGTGGCGTGGGTCGCCAGCTAGGCGCTGAGCATTCTCAGCGACTAGAAGCTTACTTTCAGGCGGTTCCGGGCCTCAAAATTGTGGCTTGTTCTACGCCCTACAACGCCAAAGGCTTGCTAAAAGCTGCCATCCGCGACCCTAACCCTGTGCTGTTTTTTGAGCATGTGCTGCTGTACAACCTCAAAGAAGAAATTCCAGACGGAGAGTATGTGCTGCCCCTCGATAAGGCCGAAATTGTGCGCTCAGGTAAAGACGTCACTATTTTGACCTATTCCAGAATGCGTCATCACGTCATGCAGGCTGTCAAAACCCTTGTGCTCCAGGGCTACGACCCTGAAGTGATTGATTTACTGTCCCTCAAGCCCTTGGATTTTGACACCATCGGCGCGTCCATCCGCAAAACCCATCGGGTGATCATTGTCGAAGAATGCATGAGAACTGGAGGGATTGGGGCAGAACTGACGGCCTCCATCAGCGATCGCTTTTTTGATGAATTAGATGGCCCTGTTTTGCGGATGTCGTCCCAGGATATCCCTACACCCTACAATGGTACGCTTGAGAACCTGACGATTGTGCAGCCCGCACAGATTGTAGAGGCAGTGCAAAAAGTTGTAGCCTTGCAGGTATAGCAATTAATAGTTTGTTGCTATGGCTTTGATGTTTTCATCGAAGTTTCCTGCTAAACATAAAGGAAAGTTGTCTTCTTTAAGATCATGGATTTAATAAACTCCAACTTTGACCCTCACCCCCAGCCCCTCTCCCAAAGCGGGAGAGGGGAGTAAGAATCTTGTCCCCCTTCTCCCGCTCTGGGAGAAGGGGTTAGGGGATGAGGGAGTGCAAAGCGTATTGCTTCTAGGCAATTCTCTAGGTTATTTAATTCACGATCCTTAGCAGAGGCACAGAGCAGGCTCGTTTATTTTTGGGTGATGGTCTTGTGATTGGTAAACAACGGTTTCTGCTGGCGTTTATTTTGCTCTTAATGGTCGGAGCAATTGTGGTGATCAACCAAATTCCAACTCGACTGGGGTTGGATTTAACGGGTGGCACACAGTTAACGCTACAGGTTAAGACAACAGACAAAGTCAAAGAAATTACCCCTAAGGTTTTAGAAGGGGTGCAAAAGGTCGTTGAGGGACGCATCAACGGGTTGGGCGTTTCGGAAGCACTGGTGCAGACCTCTGGGAAAGATCAGCTTCTGATTCAGCTCCCTGGCGTGAATGACCCCAAGCAGGCAGAACAGGTTTTGGGCGGCACTGCCCAACTTGAGTTTCGCAAGCAGAAGCCTGGAACCGATGGATTGCTTGGCGAAGTGCTGCAAAAACGAGCCTTTATTGATGTCCAGCTCAATGCGCTAGAGAAAGTTACGCCCAGAGACGAAAAGGCGATCGCCGCCCTTCAGCCTCAACTTAAGGCTGTCCAAAAGGCTGTGCTAGATCTTTACGAACCCTCAGCGCTAACGGGATCAAATTTGACCGATGCCTTTGCTCAGCCCACCTCTGCGAGCGCGGATAGCTGGGCGATCGCAGTCCGGTTTGATGGCAAAGGCGGCGAACTGTTTGCTGACCTAACCAAAGCCATTGCAGGCACCAAACAAACCCTCGGTATTTTCTTAGATAACCGACTATTGAGCTATCCTGGCGTTTCGGCACAGTATGCCGCGACTGGCATTACAGGGAACAATGCCGAAATTTCTGGAAACTTTGACGCCAAGTCAGCCAATACCTTAGCCGTCCAGTTGCGCGGGGGAGCCTTACCCGTCCCTGTCGAAATTGTCGAAAATCGTACCGTCGGCGCAACCCTAGGGAAAGACAGCATTCGCAGCAGTATTGTTGCAGCCATTGCTGGCCTGGTTTTGGTCTTCATTTTTATGGCGCTCTACTATCGTTTGCCAGGGGTCATTGCAGACATATCCTTGGGTGTGTACGCGCTTTTGACCTATGCTGCCTTCGTTTTAATGGGCGTCACCCTAACCTTGCCTGGCATTGCTGGATTTATCCTGAGCATTGGGATGGCGGTGGATGCCAATGTGCTGATCTTTGAGCGCACCCGTGAAGAATTGCGCGCTGGCAAGACGCTGTACCGCTCTATAGAATCAGGGTTTAACCGAGCATTCTCTAGCATCTTAGACAGCAACGTTACGACGCTGATTGCCTGTGGTGCGCTGTTTTGGCTCGGCTCTGGATTGGTGAGGGGCTTTGCCTTAACCCTGGCATTGGGCGTCATCATCAGTATGTTTACCGCCATTACCTGTAGCAGAACGCTGCTCTTTATTGCCATTAGCGCCCCTCAATTTCGTAAACCGCAGCTCTATGTTCCCCAAAAGCCGGAGGTGGCTCAATGAAGTTAGTCTTGAGCAAGCAGCGCACCTTATGGTGGACGGTGTCAGTTGGGGTTATCCTGGCGGGCATTGCGGCGATGGTTATTTCCTTTATGCAGTTTGGTGCGCCCTTACGACCTAGCCTAGACTTTGTGGGTGGTACAAGGCTTCAGTTTGAGCGCAACTGTCAGCAGCCATCAGACTGCGCAAAACCCATTGATACCGCCGTTGTCCGTGATGTTTTGGCGGCACAAGGGTTAGGCGATAGCAGCATCCAAGTGTTGGGTGAAAAGCAGCAGGCTATCTCAGTCCGTACCAAAACCCTCGGGTTTGAACAGCGTGGCAAGGTTGAAGCGGCACTCAATCAAAAGATCGGCCCCTTTGATATTAAAAAGAGTCAGATAGATACCGTTGGGCCAACCTTAGGTCGCCAGCTCTTAACCTCGGGGTTGCTGGCGCTGCTGGTTTCTTTTGGGGGTATTGCACTCTATCTCAGCATCAGATATCAGTTTGACTATGCGTTTTGGGGCATCGTCGCGCTCTTTCACGATATCTTGATCACGGTGGGCATTTACTCTATTTTGGGCTTGGTCTTTGGGCTTGAAGTAGACAGCTTATTTATTGTGGCGCTGTTGACCATCACTGGGTTTTCAATTAACGATACGGTCGTCATCTATGACCGAGTCCGCGAAAACGTGAAGCCCGGAGAACCCATTTCTGAAACGGTAGACATTGCGGTTAATCAGACCCTTGGGCGCTCCGTCAATACAACTCTGACGGTCTTGCTGCCGTTGGTCTCAATTTTTATATTTGGGGGCGCAACGCTGAAGTTTTTTGCCCTAACCCTCATTATTGGCTTTACGGCGGGGGCTTACTCCAGCATTTTTATTGCCAGCACGCTACTGGTGTGGTGGCGTGAACTTGCCCAAGCCAAAGCAAAATCTAAAGAAACAGCCGCGTTGTCGGAGTAGTAGAGCGCTCAGATGACCTATCAAATATTGCAAAAAATGCAGGATCCTCAACCCGTCTCCCTCGTTAACGTCTCAGCCAGTCAGCACCAGCAGCCAGAAGACCTGCAAAGGCTGCTGGTGCTGATGACCTATGGGCGTTGGATGGTTGTACTCACGCTATGGCTGACCGTGGGGCTAGTTAGTCTGTGGCAGTTTCGCTTTAGAATTCAGCTTTTACTCGATTCCTTTACCTGGGTTGCCCTTAGGTATGGCTTGGCCTATCACCAAGTTGCAGCTTTTGGCCTATCGCTTTGCCTTGGCATGACGATTGCGGTATTAGGATGGCACAGCCGCACGCTTTTTTTTGGCCTTTCTAAGCCAGAGCAGCTACGCCTACAGCAGCAGGCGGTTCGCATCCGGCAGCAGGGGCCGACGCATCCGCTATGGCGTTGGGTTTGCGGTGAACAAAAGCGATTCTAGTCCGGTCGGAACGGGCAAAATTAGAAATAGCATCAGCCCTAATGCCACTAAGCCTAGGCCATCTCGGTAATTGTCTAGCTCGGTGACATCATTGAGGGCTGGCTCATCCGCTGCGGGTATAACCATCAAGAAAATGCCGAGGTAGAGCAAAATAGGCTGAACGAACGAAAGCAGCAGTATCAAAATACGGCAGATTTGGCTCACAATTAGCCCCATGCGCTGTCCATACATGGCGTGGACAATGCGACCCCCATCAAATTGCCCGAAGGGAACGAGTCGGATGGCGGCAAAAACAATACCGATTACTCCTGCAACGGCAACGGGATGAAGGTTCACCCCAGAATTAGCTGATAAGTTTTGCCCAAAGACTAAGCGGCAGGCGATCGCAAAGGCAATTGAAAACCTTGGGTTAAGTGCCTCGGTGGATAATACCCCTGGCTTGCTGGGCAGTGCGCCGAGTTCAGAATGCATCAGCCCCCAAATCAAAATGGGTAGGGTGATGATAAACCCCACTAAAGGCCCCACAACCCCCACATCAAAGAGCGCCTTGCGATTAGGGATGGGGCTACGTTTGAGCAGGTACGCACCAATGGTGCCAAAGGCAAAGGGAATCGGAATCAGATACGGCAGCGTAATTTGGATTTTGTAAGACCGAGCGGTAAAGTAATAGCTCAATTCGCGGATGCCCAAAATACTGAGCAGGGCGATCGCATAGGGTAAGCCATTGAGCAGAATCTGTGGATTGCCTGAGATGGCTTCGGGGGTGAGGGTTGGGTTACTAATCCCTAGCCCTGCCAATGTTGTTGTCACTAACGTGAGTAGCAATAGACCTAAGGCTAGCCCAGGTCGATAGATTGAGCGTGTTTGAGGCTTGACGTAGGGGTTATTAACCAGGGCAAAGTAAGTCTGCTTGGCAGCATCAGTCTGAAACAAGACCAGAAAGCGATCGCCAAAGGCCGCCTTAATATTTTGCTGAATGGTTTGGTAAGCCACCTCCGGCTCTGAGCGCAACTGCCCGCGACAGATGACGGCTTGAGGTTTAATGTCAATATTCTTTAGGTAATAGGTAGACCAGGGAAAGCAGTTTTGAAGCTGAGCCTGTTCTTCTTTTGTAAGCGGTATTGCAGCGGCATTTGCATCAGCCTTTAATGCATCTATGCCCAACTCTCCTGCCTCTAAAGATGTATCTTTGACCGCAGGCAGTGCCACTTTGGGGTTGCGCGTAATCAGAAAAATGTACAGCACAACGCTGACGATAAAAGAACCCACCAATAGAGACGTGGGAATCGCATCGACAGACTGACGGGCGATCGCCCAGCCCACAATCACAAAAGCCGGAATCATAAGAGCCAGCCAAAGCTGCCACCACGGCGTATGGGTTACACGCACCACGCTTCGCTGCACAATAAAGTACAGTGTCAAACCCAGCAGAAAAACAAATAGCCAAACCATGCGTTAATGAAAAATGCGGTCTAATGGGGCAGTGAAACTTGTCTATCGTCAGTACAGCACATTCTGCTGCCCTCACAATAGGCGTTAGGGTTTATGAGGCGATGTACACATAAGTCGGAACATTTTCCCCGCTCTGCATTACCCCCCTTAATCCCCCCTTATAAAGGGGGGAGACCGAAAATGTAGTGCCCTCCCCTTTATAAGGGGAGGGTTGGGTGGGGTAGTGCAAGGTGCTAAAGCTTAGACTCATAGTTATTTCAGACTTGTTTATACACCGCAGGGTTTATGAGTAGAGAGCCGAGTGAGTAAAGAACCTAGATCTGTTTTGGAAAACATTTGGGCATTTGCGCCCAATCGAGAAACCTTTGGTGGAACGGCCTATCTTATTGTAGAGAATTCCCCAAATATCTCTCAAAATGTTTCTCAGAACATTCTCATTGATTGTCCCAGTTGGGGAGAGCAGACTCAAGCTTTTTTAGAGCACAAAGGCGGCGTTGCGTGGCTTGTGTTAACCCATCGCCAGGGCATAAGTCCTGCTGCTGTGAGTATTCAAAAGCAGTTTGGTTGTCAGGTCTTGGTGCAAGAGCAAGAAGCATACCTACTCCCCGATGTACAAGTCACAACCTTCTCTGACAGCAGAATCATTACGCCAAACACTCAGGTTTTCTGGACGCCTGGTTATTCCCCTGGTTCCGCCTGTGTGTACTACCAGCCTAGCGGGGTACTCTTTACTGGGCGACATTTGTTGCCCGATGCTTCCGGCAACCCTCAGCCGCTGCGAACGGCAAAGACTTTTCATTGGCCTCGCCAGCTTAATCAGGTGCAGCAAATTTTAGGGCGCTTTGATGATGAATCTTTGCAGTACCTTTGTCCTGGTGCCAATACTGGCTTTTTAAGGCAGCAGCGTTTTATTGATCATGCCTACGCAAAACTTCAGCAGTTAGATTTTTCAACCCTTCGCCAAGCGGCTGTTTGGGTTTGATCGTTGTGTTTAATCCACGCCTATGAAAGTTCTCATCCTTAGTAATCAAGAGCTGTCAGACATTCATGCAAAGTGGAAAGCTGAGGGTGAGCAGGCACGCGCAGAGCATCTCTGGGGCGCAACCACCCTGCATCAGTACGGCATTGAGGTTGATATCCTGCCTTATCAAGGGCTTAAGTTTCTCAAATTAATCAGTAAAGTCAACCTCTTTGGCGATCTTGATCAGCAAATCAGGGTGCTACGCGTAGCCTCACAGTATGATGCGATTTATTCTGCCCATCATTTAACAACGCCGCTTTTGGCCTTGCTGAGAAAGCTAAGGATTTTGAGAACGCCAGTGGTGGCGATCGCCTACCAGTCTTTCCCCCCAGGGTTGCTGAGCCGTCTCTTTACAGCACTCTGCGTCGAGGGCAACGATCGCATTATTTGCCTCAATCAACAGCTCAAAGACGATTTAGCCCAAGATTTTAGGATTCCTGCACAAAAACTGTCGGTTGCTGAGTGGGGGGTGGATCTGCCGTTTTATGAGGCGACGGCACTTCCAACACCCTCTCTAGAGCCGCCGCTGATTTTATCTACAGGCAAAACCTACCGCGATTATGCAACGCTTCTCAAAAGCATTGAACCCCTCAACTGCCAGCTCAAAATCTGCTGCTTTGATATTGAGACCGTAAAGTCTGGACTCTCAATGCCTGCCAATGCCCATTTTTATGAGGGCATTTTGCCTTGGCGGACGGTGTTACAGGAATACCGCAAAGCCTATGCCGTTGCAATTCCGCTAGGAGACTATCCCCAGAAGCCGAATAATGCCGTTGGGCTAACTGTGCTGCTAGAGGCGATCGCCATGGGACGACCCGTCATCATGACGCGCAATAATCTTAGCCGCTACGTGATGGATATTGAGGCGGCGGGGATTGGCCTATGGGTTGATACAGGTGATGTAAAAGGTTGGACAGAAGCCCTAAGTTATTTACTCAATCACCCCGAAGAAACAAACAAGATGAGCCAGAACGCGCGTCAGCTCGCAGAAAAAAACCTTAACTTAGAGGTATTTTCTTCTAAGGTTGCAAAGATTTTAAATACCTTTGATGCTGGGTAATCTTGTCTCACTTTGGCCTAGGCGCTAAATATCCAGCCCCTAGAGAGACAATGGAGGCCAAGATAGATGTTGACCATTTTTTGTCGTCATCTGCCGATGACTTAGGGTTACTGCTGATGCCGTAGCACAGCCAAACAATCAGGCTAATGCCAGCCAACAGCACAACAATGCCAATGGCTCTCTCCCCTCGTCTGAACCAGGTATCCCACCTTTCGATATTCAGCCGATTCTGTTGCTCAAGTGGATCTTCGGTTTTGAGTTCGGCTTTCCATCTAGGCTGATTTGCCAGTTGGCTCAAATCAATCTGGCGACTGTCAGTCTCGTTGGGATTATCTTCGGTTGCCATAAGACATCCGCTAGATGCCTACAAATTCGGTAGCCAAAGACTGACCTTTTGCAGCAATTCCAATTTTTTGGCCTTTTTCTCTCGCTTCAACCGCTACCTGAATCAGGGCGATCGCCTTACGCAGCACCTCACTTTTGTTAGTGCCCACATGCTTTTCAACCATTTGCTCTAGTACGCTATTTAGCTCCGTTGAGACTTCAAGACTTAACTTTATGGTGTCTCTTTGCGTTGCCATTCAAATTTCTCCTGCGCATTTAGTGCGCACTTAGTCCGCATATTTCACTCATCATATCGCGGTAATATCGCGATCAGCGAATCAGCCTGGGAAAATTGTGGCTAGGTCTAGCAGCACATCCGCTAGATTAGGCACAGCAATCGACTGATGAGGGAAAAAAATGCGTTTAGCAGTGCAGCAGTAAGAACCGTTTGAATTCTGATAAGGCTCACTGTAGGCTTCAAGGCAGTGATCTAATAAATTAAAGATCCAGAAGTGTGAGACTTTTGCTTCTGCGTAAAGCTGGCCTTTAACATTACGGTCATACTCTAAAGACGAATCTGCTACCTCAATGACGAGCAACAGATCTGGAGGGGTCGGATGCCCAAAGCGATAGTGATCGGGTCGTAAGCGCGCTAAAGCAAAGTCTGGTTCCGGTTCACTGCCCGATGGCAGCGTGATGGGGTCTTGACACTGCGGATCGGCTAAACCCATCACTAAGGGCGATAGTTCCCGAACTAAATTACGACAGCAAGTTGCATGAGCAGTCCCTTTTGCCGCCATCTGAACAATTTCTCCGCGAATCAATTCAACGCGATCATCTTCATGGAAAAAGCCGAGTTCGGTGAGACGATGATATTCCTCTAAGGTGAAGCGCTTAGGGGTGGCAAGGGTCATAGCCTTTTCCAATACCATGATATTTTTGGCTTCATTATAACGCTGCCCATTTTTGCGTTAGAAGAGTAGGCCATTATTTTCGTAGCTAGGGTAAAGACTCCCACTTTGAAAAGGTGGCAGCCTGTCCGCAGTGCTGACCGCTTTGATCCAATACTTTCCAAATGATGGCGTTTTGGATGAAAAAGCGTTGTCCAGTCTTAGAAACCCGAACGCCTTCATAGCCCTTCAGATAGCCCTGCTGCGCGGCAGTTGCCAGGATCTGCGATCGCACTTCCCGTAAATCCGGTTCAGCCGTGAGGCGAGAGGGCATTTGGGTAAAATCAGACCAGTCCATTTCCCATAAATCGAGGGCAGTTTGATTGCCATAGTTGAGCATTGGATCGGTCTCAGTCCCGTGGGAAAGCACTACAAAGGGTGCGCAAAAGAGCTGATGGGCTGCGATCTCCGGATCGGCGCTTTGTTCTGACAATAAATCGCGCTCAAACCAATGACGAAAGCTGGTGAGCAGACATTGAGTATGAAGCACTACATCGGGCGACATCCAGGGGGACAGCATTACACCTCTCATAATCGTGCGGATATATTAAAGATTCCTGCCGCTATCGCCGCTGTGCCGTAGGAATCGAGTACGCTGTAAAGGCGTGTGCTTATCGCATCCTAGCCCTTTGGCTGCATCGTTAAACGCTGGTCTGACAATATTGTCGATGATGATTCCCACTTCTCTACTATCGGAACTTCTAGAAGCCCAGCCCCAGATCCGCTCGCAAATGTACTTTAAGTCTTCCCTCACCGCGCTGTCCCACGCGATGGAAGACCAAGTGCTGGCTGGAACCGATCAGCCGTTGGTGATTGCCTGCTTTCAGCGAGAACGATTTTATCGCCAAGAGTCTCATCGCTATCTGCGCATTGCCGATATTACGCCCTATGTGTATGTGTTAGCCGCTCCAGAGACAGACTTTAAAAATGCATCCGGCGCCCACGAAACCATTGCCTTTAGCCCCGAGGATGGACTCAGTAAAGAGTGGCATTTGGTGGTCATTGGGCGAGAGTATGCGGTTTGTCTGGTGTGTCGAGAGCATATCCAAGCCTCGGGCAGTGGGCAGCTTTTACACATGGATCAGTCTCGGCGATTTGAGGGCATTTGGACCTTTGAACGTCAGATTAGCTGTACTGTAGCGGAGTTACTGCTCAATCGCATTAGCCAGTATCGTCCAGACCTCAAGGCGCAAAATCAGCACCTTTTAGAAACCATTGTTCGCCCTGCGTTTTCTGGCTCTCCTCTCGTTCATCCCTCCCCCTTTGCCGATCGCCTGGTCACGTACCTTCAGGCCAGTCAGTATCGCCAGCTCAAGGCATACCGTCAAATTGCGGCTCAGGAGCTAAAAGAGCGGCTGATCAATTCTATGACCACAGCCATTCGGCGATCGCTCAATGCAGACCAGGTCTTGAGTGTAGCCGTACAAGAGTTGGGGCAGGCATTAGAGTGCGATCGCTGTCTTTTGTATCAATGTCAGGCAACCGACAAAACCGCTGTCATCCAATACGAATTTGTCCAACCCGGTCAGTATTCCCTCAAAGGTCAATCTTGGCCTTTAGAGCGCAACCCTTGGTTTATGCAGGTTGTAAAACAAGAAGAATGGGTTTACATCGAAGAAGCCGCAACCGACCCCCGCCTCAAGCGACTCAAAGCATTTAACACCCGCGTCACAGAGATTGAGCTACACTCGCTGCTGATGGTGCCCATGCTGTATCAGGGGCGACTGCTCGGCATGGTAGAGCTGCACCATACCGACCCCCTAGAGCCGTACCGCTGGAGTGATTCAGATATTGCGCTAGTAGAGGCGATCGCCACCCAGATCAGCATCGCGTTGATTCAGGCGCAAGCCTACGCTGAACTCGAAGACCTGAACCAGCAGCTTGAGGCACTAGAGCGCGCTCGTAGCAACCTAATTGCCATTACAGGGCACGAACTCCGCACGCCGCTGTCTACTATCCAAGTCTGTCTAGAGAGCCTTGCTAGCGAACCGGATATGCCGCCAGAGGTGCAGCAGGTCATGCTCAGCACCGCCCTCACCGATGCAGAACGCCTCAGAAAGCTAGTGCAGGACTTTTTAACCCTGTCTCGCTTAGAAAGCGGTCGGGTGAAGTGGCATACCGAAGCGCTGTCACTCCAAGAGTGCGTTGATTTAGCCCTGAGCAGCATCAGAACCCGAAATCAGCCTGGAACCCTGCCAGATATTGTGGTGGAGGTACCCGAAGCACTGCCCCTGATTCAGGCGGACGGAGAATGGCTGGTGGAGGTACTGGCAAAGCTGCTCGATAACGCCTGTAAGTTTACAGACCCTCCGGGCGAAATTAAGATCCGAGGTCAAGAAACCGATACCCACCTGATTGAGGTGACGGTGGCAGATACAGGGCGAGGCATTGAGCCAGACCGTCTCGAAATTGTGTTTGAGCGGTTCTACCAAGAAGAAGGAGCCTTAAGGCGCACCACGGGCGGCACAGGGCTAGGGCTTGCCATTTGTCGTCAAATTATTCATCATCTGGGCGGCGAAATTTGGGCAAAATCCTTGGGCAAAGATCTGGGCAGTACCTTTCACTTCACATTGCCGAGTGCCGTTGCGCCGCCGCATCATCTGCCGCTGCGTAACCTGCGCCAAGAGGTTTTGTAGTTTTGGCAGTGAATATTGTGCCTTACCCATACCGCAATCCTCGAAATATCTGCTAAAGAACTGTTACAGTTCCTCACGAACTTGCTAAACGCGGTCAAACGCGATGATAGGATTCGGCTAGAGCTAAAACACTGCATTTAGCTGCATGTAGAGTCTTGTACTCTGCCATTCAGCGCAGTGCAAT
>JANNDV010000037.1:0-19345 GCA_031387975.1 Acaryochloridaceae cyanobacterium OTE_75_metabat_521
GCTTTACATTTGTGGTTTTGATTCCCGTTATGGATGAAACCGTTTTTGACCACGTTTTTGATTCGCAACTGGGGCAGCTTGGCATTGGTCATCAGGGGCTAAAGATTCCTTGATGATCTTATCCTTACATCTGGAGGACTATCCACTCAACGAAGGACGCTTCTGCTTAAGCTGCGCCTTGATCGATCAGGGTGGTGCTAGTGCAGCAGAAAAAGCGTTTGAAGCATTTTATACCCAAAAAGGGAGAGGATGGATTGGCGATCGCGTGATCCATCTTGCGTCAAAGGTAGGAGTTAGACCCATTCGCGTGACGATCAAAGATTTAGGCTATCGCTGGGGTAGCTGCACATCAAACGATAACCGGCCTTCCACTGGAAGAGCATGATGGCACCACCCAAAATAGTTGACTACATCGTGGTTCACGAACTTTGTCATATCCACCATCGCGATCATTCAGAGGCATTCTGGAACGAAATTGACAAAGTAATGCCTGATTACCGTGAACGCAAAGCGTGGCTGAAGAAGCATGGTGCAGGATTGAGTTTATAAGTTGAGTCTACAAGCCTGCCTTGAAGCATGTATCTCAACAGCACAAAGATTTAGGTCTAAGACTCGCCATCTTCAGAATTTGTAATAAAAACGAGGCTGCAAAGGCTCTAGTGTAATAAGTTAGGTGACTTTTTATCATTTAAGCATCTTTGAAATCATCGCTTAGCCCTAGAACTGGAAGTTTAGAATGAGTAGCAATTTAGCCGTCAAGCTGCGTGAGGGAACTAAAAAATCTCACACGATGGCCGAAAACGTTGGATTTATCAAATGCTTTCTCAAAGGAACCGTTGAGAAAAATTCTTACCGTAAGCTAGTCGCCAACCTCTACTTCGTCTACTCGGCGATCGAAGCAGAAATGGAGCGCAACAAAACACATCCCATTGTGTCTAAGTTTTACTTCTCTGAGCTAAACCGTAAGCAAAGCCTAGAGTCTGATTTGGCGTTTTACTATGGCGCTAACTGGCGAGATCAGGTGGCACCTTCTACGGCTGCTCAAACCTACGTCAAGCGCATTCATGAGATTGGTGAAACTGCACCAGAGCTTTTAGCAGCCCATTCTTATACCCGTTATCTGGGCGACTTGTCCGGTGGTCAAATCCTGAAGGGGATTGCAGTACGCGGCATGAACCTGGGGGAAGGGGAAGGCACTGCATTTTATACTTTTGACCAAATCCCTGACGAAAAAGGCTTTAAGGCAAAGTATCGTCAAACCATGAACGATCTCAACCTTGACGAAGCGATGCAAGACCGCATTGTTGAAGAAGCAAACGATGCCTTTGGACTCAATATGAAAATGTTCATGGAGCTAGAAGGTAGCTTGGTGAAGGCGATCGGTCAAATGGTGTTCAACGCACTAACGCGCCGCCGCGTCCGTGGCAGCACTGACGAACTCGTGACTGCTGAGTAATCTCTAGGTCTTTTAGGATAGACCAGATATCAAAAAGTAACCCAAGCGATTGAAAGATAAAACGCTTGGGTTACTTTTTGGGCTTATTCCGCTTTCCCAGGTCGTTTGAAAAACAAATACATTTCGCTGCCTTTGGGGTCTTTTTTGCTGTTCACCCATTCTTCTGCGGCTTTGCGCTTTAGGTAGCTGTCCATGGGTTTGCTCAACAGATATAAAGGCAGCCCCAGCACCAAGAAAAGATAGTGTCGTAATGACTTCTTGCGTTTGCTAAGGCTCTGTTCTACCACCGTTGCGGGTATCCTGAGTGCCCAGAGGCTAAAAAGCTGATAGCGCCACTTGCTAAGACTCTTTTTGGCCTCTGAACCCACGGCAGTGGCAGGATCTGTCAACTGCAAAATAAAGTTAGGCCAAGATTTTGTAATCCAGTCAATGGATCCGTGGTGTTGGTGGCTATAGTATTGGGTGGTGAGGTGAAACCCTTTTTCCGCACAGAGTGTCGAGAGCTGAGCGGTATCTAGCCGTCTGATGTGCCCTTCTTCTTCAAAGAAAAAGCGGTTTTCGATGCTGCGATCGATCCCGTCTTTATGAAGCAGACAAATGCTGTGTTCAAGACTGCCTTCATTACCACAGGGCAAAATGTGCAAAATCGAAGCCTCGTTTTTAAGGCAAGCATCAATCTCATAAAGGATTTGGGGCAGGTCGTAAACATGCTCTAGAACATGGTGGGTAAATAAGAAATCAAATTGCTTATGCTCTAGCTTTTGATCGCCTGCGACCAGAAACGTACAGTCTGGGTAGCGCTCAGCGGCATTGGCGATCGCATTACCACTAATATCGCTACCGTAGACCTTCCAGCCACTCGGCAACGCCTGTCGAATCACATCTGTTAGTACACCATTGCCACAGCCAAAGTCCATTGCGTCGCCAGTGGGGGGCAATTCAAGACTACGGATGACTTCAAAAATTCTTTGCTTTCGTTCTGTCGGCCACTCATCAATGTAACCATTGGCGTACCGCTCTTGATAAAATTCAACCGCTGTATCTTTGTCGTGAAGCTCTAATACTTTCTGGGGTTGCATGACTGTGCTGTTAAGAATGACGCAGAAAGACAAACAAAAACCCATGAGCACTAGGCTCTTGGGCATCATCACAGTGTGCCAAGGTGGAGACCTTGGCTGCGGTCACATTGCAAAAAAGCATTCCATCTGGCCTCAATACATGGCACAAAATTAGAATACTCACTTCTCTCGTGTTCCCCCGCTCCGCTACTCCTTCATAACAGTTCAATTCAAGTTAGGCAAGAAAATTTCTGAATCTCTAAAGACTGTTCAGGAGGCTGTCTCTGCTGAGATTGGACGACACCCCCCGTCGGTCATCCAATTTAGATTTAGTAAGCCGAGTTAAACGACGACAATCACTGCTTTAACGCGTTTGAGATTCTACAGCGCGGGTTAATCGCTCTAAAGAACTGATCAGGTTTTCTTGAGCGACTACTGCTGGGTCAGGTGCAGTTTCAGCAAGGGCTTCTTGACGTTGCATCTTACGTTTTGCGCCTTCAACCGATTTGATCAGTACAAAAATGACAAATGCGATAATGATGAAATTCAATACAGCCGCCAGGAAAGATCCGTACTTAATACCACTGTAAGAAAGTGCTGCTAGATCTTTGGCACCAGCAGCCTCCATCGCAGGTTTGAGTAGGGCAGGCGTAATTACATCTTCAAGGAGTGACGTCACAATCTTGCCAAATGCTGCGCCAATGACGACCGCAACGGCTAGATCGAGTACATCGCCTTTCATGATGAATTCTTTGAAGTCGCCGAGAAATCCCCGTGCTTGACCGTATCCGTTTGCCATATCACACCTCTATATTAATTATGGGGAAAGCAGAATTTTACCATTGCTCTGCGTATTGGAGAGGCCGTAAGAGATTATGAACGCAGCGGTGAGCTATGTTGATAATTCATCAAGACATACGGTTCGCAGTAAGGTTTTAACTCATGGGTGAGCAATATCATCACGTTTCTGTTTTATCCCGTGAGCTGATGGAGGGATTGGCGCTCCAGGAAGGAGGGCTGTACCTTGATGCGACCGTTGGGGGGGGTGGGCATAGCGAACTGGTGCTGGCGCTCCCCAATACGCAAGTGATTGCCCTAGATCGAGATCAGGATGCGTTAGCGGCAGCAAAGGCTCGGCTGCAAGAGAGATACGGCGATCGCATCCAGTTTTGGCAGGGCAATTTTGCCGACTACAACCCTGGGGATCAACAATTTCATGGGATTTTTGCCGATTTAGGCGTGAGTTCCGCCCAGCTCGATCAGCCAGAGCGCGGGTTTAGTTTTCGTCATGAGGCCGCATTAGATATGCGAATGGATCAAACCCACCCGCAGACCGCAGCCGAACTGGTGAATCGCTCTAGCGAGAAAAAGCTTGCCGATATGTTTTTCTTCTATGGCGAAGAACGACATTCTCGACGCATTGCCAAACACATCGTCAACAGCCGCCCCTTTGAGACCACCACTCAGCTTGCCGATGCGATCGCCGCCATCCTGCCGCGACACCAGACCGGACGAACAAGAGGCACATTTATCCATCCGGCAACGCGAGTCTTTCAGGCTCTACGGATTGCCGTAAATGAAGAGCTAAAGTCTATCGAGACGTTTTTGGCGCACGCTCCCCTTTGGCTCCATCCAGGGGGACGACTGGGCATGATCAGTTTCCATAGCCTAGAAGACCGGATTGTGAAACATACCCTACGCGAAACAGAATGCCTAAAGATCATCACCCGTAAGCCGATCCAAGCGCAGCCCGATGAACTGCGGCAAAACCCGCGATCGCGATCGGCAAAGCTGCGCGTGGCAGAGCATTTGTAGCGCTTCAGTAGGGATTTAATCTGGCACCAGATGCAAAATTGAAAGACAGCCGCGATAGAGAAGATCTAAGATCCCCAAAAAACTTTACAGAAAATCTGAAAAAGCCCTTGCGTAAAGGCAAAAGACGGGTCAGGATATGAACCAAGATCTGAAAAAAAGATAAGTCTTTTTATCTAAGCCCTAAATTCATGCATTGATGGTGCAGGGCAATCTTAGCGTCGCTACCTTTTGATTGCCTATCTTGAGCATTCTGTGGCGTGTTTCAGAACTTGAGGAGTGAATTATGCCTACTGCTATCCGACCTAATCTTCGTGCCCAACCTGTGAGTCGTAGTGAACGTTCAGCGCGGGTAGAGCCGCCCAGCAAGCGTTTATCGACTGTGATGCCTGCACCGCTCCAGCTTGTGCCTAAGCAACAGCCCTCTCGTAAATTGGCCTTGCTGCTAAAGCTTCGTAAAGTCTCAACCCCCACCGCCGTCCTGCTGACGTTAGTGATTTTGCCGATTTATGGCTGGAGTGCTTCGACTCAACTATCTTGGGGAAAGCGCTATCAACATTTAGAGGAGCTTCGTCGAGAAGAACGGCATTATCAGGCACAGACAGAAACGCTCAAGCACGACCTGACCCAAAACGCGATGCAAAATTCATCAGGGCTAGTGCCACAAGGGCCTAATAACAACTTATTTTTACCCGCCATGCCATCACGGCCTAACGTCCCTGTCGTGACCACTCCTCCAGTACAGACTAATCCAGCCCTTAGCACTCCGCTGGCCTACTAGATTTATTGAGTTTCTAAACCAATGCGTGTTTCTGCTACCAACAACGTGAAGTTAAAGTCTCGCCGCGCTGAAATTGCCGCCAGACTCCGCAATACGAGGCCCATTAATCTCCCTGGCTACCATCAACGATTGGTCTGGGTGTGGCTACTTTTATTTGTTGGTCAGTTTGGACTCATTGCCCGACTCTTTTGGCTACAGGTCAATCAGGGCGAACAACTGGGTCAGATTGCGAAAGATCAGCGATCGCGAAAGCTGTCGCCTAAGTTTGCACGGCACCCCATTGTGGACCGCAATGGCAATATTTTGGCAAAAGATGAACCCACCTTTCGCCTGTTTGTGCATCCCAAGATGTTCAAGAAAAGCAGGGCAGATATGGCAGTGGCGCTATCGCCCATTATCAAAATGCCGACGGAGGAGTTGGTACGACTATTTGAAACTGGGAAAACTGGCATTCCCGTGACCCGTAACTTGTCTGAAGAGACGGCGGCTAACCTGCGCAAACTGGGGCTAGATGGGGTAGAGCTAAACCAGGAATGGAGCCGTACCTATCCTCAAAAAGACCTAATGTCGTCCATTGTGGGCTATGTGGATGGTGAACATTTAGGGCAGGCCGGACTGGAATATAGCCTACAGACCTGGCTGAAGGCGAAGCCACCTTCTGAGAAAGTCTCTGAGGATGGCAATGGCTACCTATTGCCCAATCAGTTTTCAACCCGTCCGCTCAATGCGGATGAGTTAAGCCTGAAGCTGACGCTGGATACTCGATTGCAGTGGTCTGCGACGATGGCGCTCCACAAAAAACTAAAGCAGTACAATGCGCTACGTGGCGCTGTGGTGGTAATGGATGTGAGGGATGGGTCACTGCGAGCGTTAGCGGCGGAACCATCCTATGACCCCAGCCAGTTTTATAAGGCAAACCCAGCACTGTTTAGAAACTGGGCGATCGCCGATCTTTACGAACCCGGCTCTACCTTTAAGCCCATTAACATTGCGATCGCCCTGGATGCGGGAGCCATTAAGCCAGATACCGTCGTCTACGATGAGGGTCATATTTCGGTAGGGGGGTGGCCCATCCAGAACAATGACGGATCGTCCCACGGAGCCATCAGCATTACCAAGGTGCTGGAGGTTTCCAGCAATATTGGGATGGTTCACATTATGGAGCGCGTCAAGCGACCGTTCTACTACGACTTTCTCAAAAAAATTGGCATTGGTGAAATTACAGGTACCGATATGCCCTTTGAAACAGCGGGCAGTATGAAAGACCGAACGCAGTTTGTAGACTACCCCATTGAGGCGGCGACAAACTCCTTTGGGCAGGGCTTCTCGGTGACGCCCATCCAAATGGCGCAGCTTCATGCGGCGATCGCCAATGGGGGCATGATGGTGACACCTCACGTTACAGAAGGGCTATTTAACCCCAGCGGTAAGCTCATCTCCAAAACCGAACTGATATCGCCCCGCCGAGTCTTTTCAGAGGCATCTACTGCCAGCGTGCGACAGATGATGGCAAGCGTGGTCGAAAATGGGACGGGCAAGCCTGCCAAAATTCCAGGTTATCGTCTGGGTGGCAAAACCGGAACCGCCCAGAAAGCGGGCGGCGGCACCTATCGCAATGCGCGTATTACAAGCTTTGTGGCGACGTTTCCCGTTGAGTCACCTCGGTATGTGATCTTTGCGGTTGTAGATGAACCCAAGGGTGATGATGCCTTTGGCTCAACGGTTGCAGCCCCGATTGTGAAGTCTGTCATTGAGACGCTGATCAGCTTGGAGGGAATGCCCCCTAGCCACCCTGAAGAGCTGAAGAAGCCTACCGTTGTGGTAAAAAAATCCCCGTAAGCATCACTGGTGCGCTGAATCGTAAAGGAGTGTTGCATGGTCGCAAATTCTGACCGATTATTCATGCCTCCCGAAGCCTATCTGGACTGGGAAGAACAGCAGTCTTGGAAACATGAATACCTGAATGGTGAAGCCTACGCCATGACTGGCGGTACGCTGTCTCATAATGCTTTAGCCATCAATTTAACAACGCTGCTAAAGCCGCATCTTCGCGGTAAGGGCTGCAAGGTTTTTATGGCGGATGCCAAAATCCAGGTAGCAGAACGAGGCCCATTCTTTTACCCCGATGTTGTTGTCACCTGTGATGAACGCGATCTAAAAGCTCAGCGGGTTATCCGCTACCCTTGCTTAGTGATTGAGGTGTTATCGCCCAGTACAGAAGGGTTTGATCGAGGCGAAAAGTTTAAGCAGTATCGAAGGTTAGAGACCCTTAAGGAGTATGTGTTAATCAATGCTGAAACGATGGGTGTAGAGTGCTTCCGGTTAAACACGCAAAATAAATGGGAGCTAACCGCTGATTTTGCTGATGAATCGTCTCAGGAGGCTGAAGCGATTGAAGTTCAGTTCACTAGCATTGATTTTGGCTGTTCTTTAGCGGCAATTTATGAAGAGATAGAGTTGACGGGGCAGTTCGTGGAGTAAGCGGAAGAAAACCAAACAGGGTCTTTGCTGCTCCTTGCTAGCTTTTGCCGCTGATTATGACTGTAAACGCAATAGCTCAAACTGCTGCCAACAGAGGTAGAGCGCACGGGGTACATGAAAACAGCCTTTCCACTTGCCGCCTTTAAGGTTGAGCAATACCTCTCCTCGACGGTTTAGGTAGCCAAACCATTCACCATATTCCGGATCGGCAAAATGTGACCAGGAATACTCATGCACTTTCTGGAACCATTCCCAGCACTCTGGACGATGGGTAAGGCGATCGCCCATTGCCAAGGCCACCAACGTCTCTAAATGAACCCACCACAGCTTTTGATCCCACTCAAGCTGCTGGGGCGGATGGCCTTCTGCGTCCATAAAATAGAACAGACCACCATAGTCTTTGTCCCAAGCCACGTTGAGGATGTTTAGCACTACGTCTACTGCACGGTTGATGGTGGCGGCATCTCCTCGGCGGTTGGCAATTTCCATAATGAACCACATCGCCTCAATACCGTGCCCTGGGTTCAGCAGCCGTCCATCAAAGCAGTCGAGATGTGACCCATCCGGCATTACATTTTCAAACATGATGCCTCGCGCCGAATCTAGGAAATCCGTCATCACTTCTTGCACCGTTGCATCAAGGACGCTGCATAGGGTTTCCTGGGGCAGCAACCAATCCATTTCTAGAGTCAGGTTGGCTAAAATCATGGGCACCGCCAAAGACTTCATGGGGCGGGTGCCAGGATAGCCTTTTGTATAGGTGCCCTTGGGGTTATCCTTGCGGCGCAGCACGTTGCTGTAGGCATCTAGCGCCACTTCTTTTGCCCAGTCTTGCCCAGAGGCCAGCGCAAATTTGCTAAAGGCCATTGCGGCAAAGCAGTCTGAAAAAATATTGTAGGGCTGTACTAAGGGCTGACCGTCTTGGGTCAGGGCAAAGTACCAGTCGCCGTTGGCATCCCGACCGTGGTTTGCTAAAAAATGAGCGCCATGAGCCGCAATATTGAGCCAGTCTTCACGCGGTTCAATGCAGTTATAAAATGTCGAGAACATCCACACCTGGCGGTTTTGAAGCCAGATAAATTTATCGGTATCATAGACCTTCCCTGCGCGATCGAGACAGGTAAAGTAGCCGCCCTGCTGCCAATCGACGGAGTGCGTTTCCCAAAAGGGAATCACATCATTGAGAAGGGCAGATTTGTACTGGTGTGCAAGCGCCTGAAAGTTACGTTCCATGAAAACTCTTACAGAAAAGTTCCGCTGCTGCTAACGACTGCTGCTCACTACTGAACGTCCCACCAGCCAAAACTAGGGCCAATAAAGCGAATAAATACCCAGCCGCCGCCGAGGACAAAGATACCAATCCAAGCCCCACGGGTGGTCCACTGCACAAATTTTTCGCTGTCTGCTTTGCCAAAGGACAGCCCTGGCAAACCCGGAAGACTCGACTTTTCTTCACCATATTTGTCGCCGAGCTGCTCTTTTCGTCGCTTTGATTCACCCATTTTGCTGCCGCTCCTTGTTCAAATGATCGAGGACAAACCCTGCGATCAAAGTGTTCTAAAGCAATCCTACTATAGGGTTAGTCCTTCCTAACTGCACCGAGTGCAGTCAAAGTAGCCGTTTGGACTTCGGTTAGGCCATGAATATTGCGGATATATATGCCTTCGTAAGGACGGGGCGATCGCCAAGTTCCCCAACATTTCCCCGTCTCTAAATCCTACACTTTAATGCTCTCATCCAGGCTGGTGGTAAAGGCGGTAAGGACAGAGGGTGCATTTCTTCCATCGGAATAAGTGCAACTAACAGCCGATAAACTAGACTAGACTTAGCTATATCTTGTTAGGGCAACTAAAGCCATGCATACCACTAACATCCACGAAGCTAAAAGCCAGCTTTCCCGTCTTATTGAAATGGCGATCGCAGGGGAGGAAGTCATCATCAGCAAAGCTGGGAAACCAGTCGTTAAGCTGATACCTTATCCCGACCAAACTAGCCCTCGGCCTTTAGGCATCTGGCGGGGCAAGGTCAAAATTGCTGAGGATTTTGATGAGCTACCACCAGATCTAGCCAGTGCCTTTCAGGGTGAAACCCCATGAGGCTGCTGCTAGATACTCATATTCTGTTATGGTGTCTGGCTGACGATCCAACCCTGTCAGACGATATTCGCGCTCAAGTGGTTGATAGTAAAAATAGCGTCTTTGTGAGTGCAGCCAGTGGCTGGGAAATTGCGATAAAAGCAGCGATTGGTAAGCTAGAAGCGCCCGATGACCTGCCAAAGGCTATTTCGATCTGTCGTTTTGAGCCACTGTCAATGACATTGGCTCATGCGATGAAAGCAGGTTCTTTACCCAGACACCACGATGATCCTTTTGATCGAATGCTCATCGCTCAGTCTATTCTCGAAGGATGCACACTGGTCACTCGCGACCATCGGATGAATGCCTACGGTATTCCTATTTTGCCAGCCTAGCCAACTCAAATGAATGAGATCGCCATGTTCCACTGCAAAGTCTTCTTCTGTAGAGGATCTGATGCTGAGGCGATCACCCTACAAACGCTAAAGTTTGACTTGAGTTTATGACGGTTATAGTGGCGGCTCAGTCGTTCTTCCTCTGCCCGAATATTCATTATTCCGTCGATACCGAACATTGGGGCGGAATCAGAATTGACGGGTCTAGATAGTTCAGCCTCGCGTAAGGCTCTAAGGCCACCAACACCTGAGGCCCATAGCTTCGATGCAGCACTCGGCTGTCAAACAGCGCCAATAGATTGGATTGAGACCGGAGAGGGGCGATCGCCTGCTGTAAAATCCGCACCGCCTCTGGTAATAGGTACAGCCGAAACCAGTCTTGACGCTGCTGTTTATAGTAGGCCACTCGTCCGGCAACCTTGGGGTTTTCTAGAGAGGGGAAAGGGAGCGTGGCGATCGCCATCAGATTCGGGTGCGGCAAACTGCGCTGGTGTGCTTGCCAAAATGACCAGCCCGTAATGAGTACATCTCCCCACTGACAGTCTGATCGCTCCACCTTAATCCGAGATCCAAATTCTGCCGCCAAGGTTGAAGCAATGCGAGATTTAAGGGGCAAGTCATCAATGACCAGCACGCTAAAGGTATCCGCCTCAAACCGGAGGGTCAAAAGCTGATGGAGCTGATGCATGAGCGCGGGGGCAAACTCTGGGGTGTTGGGCATTGGCACCCCATCCGGCAGATAGAGCGAGAGTGCCTCATTGTGGCGATCGGTTGTAAACTGCACACAGGTCAAATCCGTAAGGCCAAGCTGAAGTTGAAATAGCGTTGACTGAGCATCTAAATCAATCACGCCGTTTAGCAGAATTTGGGTTCGCCCCGCCCACAGCGGCTCCAGCGCAGACGCGACCTCAATAGGCGCACTATTGAGGGTAAAGCAGCCCTGCGATCGATCCAGTACCGCCCACACCAGAGTATTGGGCTGGAGGAGCGTATCCGCAAATCGCCGCCATGCCTCAGAAAAATGCTCCGCCGCGTCTTGCTGCAATTGCTGAACCAGGCGATCGAGTAAGCGGCGATCAGCTGCCTCTACCATCACGCAGCCATAGGGATTGGGCGGATGCTGAAAGAGCGAATAGGTTAAGGCGGCACGCCCATCCCGAATGCGTTCAACCTGGGTAGGATAAGCCCACAGCAATACATCCCAATCCTGAGGCAACAGCGTTTGGGTGAGGTGGGCGCGCGTCCAGTCCTCTAAACTTTCAGCGCCATCAATCACAACAGGCACCCCGGAGGGCAACGTCGGAGCCTGGGGTAAACGGTGCTGTAGCCAATCTTGAGGAGAAAACAGCGCAATGCCAGAAAAATGGGGATCTGGCCAGGTTTTAACAGGACAGACGGGCTTAGCAAGATTGAGCCATTCCCGTAGTCGAGGTAATTCACGATGACACAGCGAATGCTGCACTTCAGGGGGTGCCACTAAAATGACGGGTTCTGACCAAAGCAGCAGCGATGCAAGATAGCTTAGGCGATGTTGCCCCTGATAGGCGGCGGTACTGCTGACCTGCATGAGGGTGCTGCGCTGAAGCCGCAGAGCGCGGGCCACCAGCCGAGCCACCGTTAAATGATGTGGCCAAGTATTGCCCCCCTGCGCCCTCAGCAAAGCCTTAAGCTGCTGATGGACTTCAACCTCAATCACAAGCGTTTTATATTCCGCAATTTTCCATGCTCTTCATTCTGGCATAGTCACTTAAGGGAAAACAGTGTACGTTTTACCTATTGCAATTTACCGATTGCAATGCGCGGCTAGGTCGCCTTAGCAAACTGAACGAGCGCCTCTAATTTGTCCCAGGCGGCACCACTTGTCAAAATTTGGTGTGCTTGCTTTACCCCTGTGGCGTAATCTTCTACTGCACCGCCCACAAACAGCCCAAAAGCCGCATTTAGCGCAACAACATCGGCCTGAGCAGTGGTGCCTTTGCCCTGTAAAACGGCCTGAAGAATTTGGGCATTCTCTGAAACCCCTCCGCCCTCAAGTGTCTCTAAAGATGCTGGGGTTAGCCCTAAATCCGCAGGATCTAAAGCTTGGGGTTGAACAGACTGTTGAGAGATGACAGCAAGATCTGTGATATCTCCTAATCCTGCTTCATCCAGTCGTTCTCTGCCATGCAGCACAACCGCTCGTTCTACCCCAAGCTGTTGCAGCGCATGGGCAACGGGCATTAATAAGCTAGCGTGGTATACCCCTAAGACCTGACCTGTCGGACGCAACGGATTGACCAAAGGCCCCAAGAGATTAAAAATAGTCCTAATTTTTAAGGTTTGACGTAAGGGTGCGACCGCTTTCATGGCAGGGTGCCAGCCCGGTGCAAATAAAAAGGTAATGCCCACCGTTTCTACAGCCGCCTGTGCCAAGGTCAAGTCGGCCGTCAGGTTAAGTCCAAGTGCTTCCAGCACATCCGCTGAACCCACGCGGCTAGAGGCTGAGCGATTGCCGTGTTTGGCAACGGGAATGCCCGCCGCCGCTGCAACAAAGGCCACTGCGGTAGAAATGTTAAATGTTGAGGCTCCATCTCCACCCGTTCCGCAGGTATCTATAAGGTGAAGGGGTTTTTGTGCGGCAGGCCAGGGTGCCTGAGACTGCTCTAGCAGCACCGAGGCCATGCCTACCAGTTCATCCGCCGCCACGCCCTTGGCCTGGAGCGCTGCTAAAATTGCGCCCGACAAAACTGGCTCAATCTCTTGATTAAGCCAGCCCTGCATAAGCTCGACAGCCTGAGGTTGCGTCAGAGATTGTCCATCTAAAAGTTGCTGAAGTAAAGTCGGCCAGTTCATGGGGGGCTGAGGGCTATGCGGTTAGTAACGTCATTTCTTCAGCCTATCATCTTGACCGTTTGTGGCATCTGCATTGATCAATGGGCTTTGGTTTTTATCCAATAGGCTGGGCTTGAGGGGCAGTGGCTGAAAGCGCGAGGAGATCCAAGTCTAGCCAGTCTTTCAGCAGCTCAAAGCTGACCGGAACAAAGGGGTTATTCAGCAGCAGTTGGTCAATCATGAGGTTGCCGCCAGACTGCACTGCTTCGGAGAGCTTGGTTTTAAAGCGAGCATCATCCTTGGCTTTTTGCTGAATTTCTAGTGCTGTAACGTTGAGACGCTGGGCTTGAGTGGCATTGGGATAACGCTGGGCGAGGTCGGTCAAAATGGTTTTTAAGGCCGTGGCAATATCGGTGGTTGTGGTGCCTACCGCAGCAGATGCTAAAGGTCTAACGGGTAGAACTTCTAAATTGCTGCGAGATGCAGCCCGAGAATTTGCAGGTGTGCCCAGGCTGGGACTCAGCAGTTCAAAAAGCTGATTGATAGATTCACGAGGATGGGTGCTGTCAGCGGTGCCATGCCCCAAGAGCGTATCGCGAGCGTTGAGCTGGCGTCGGTTTTCGAGGGCTTGCTTGGTTTCTTCATAGATCCGCATGAAGTCGCGGTGGATTTGGACGGTATCAATCCCAGGGGCAGAGCTGAGTTTAAGGACAATAATGCCATCCCCTTTATTCTCAATGCTTTGAATTCCAAGCTGTGCTGCTTCATATTCTGCGTTGAGCCGATTGATGGAGTGGGCAAAAGCCGTCCAGTTTACGCCTGCATGGAGCGTGAGGTTGAGGGTTTCGAGGGCGCTATGGAAAAGTTGGGCAAACTCTCCTGGCAAAAATTCTCCGGCACTGGGGCGGCGATCTTGGTTGTTGCGCTTGAGGTAGACAAAATTGCACGTTACGCCTTCGAGCTTTGTGGTGCTGCTCAGCTGTGCGTCTTCAAGACAAAAGCCCGTTAGGGTTGCGCCGCTAAAGTTGGTGGCAGAGATTTTGCTGCGGGTTAGATCGGCCTGAGTCAGAATTGCCTGCCGCAGATCGGTTTTGGTAAGGTCGGTTTCGCTCAGGTCGGCTTCGCTGAGGTCGGCGTTGGTGAGGGTCGCCTTAGTGAGATTTGCGCCGCTTAGTTTGGCTTCTTTAAGGATTGTCTGTACTAAAAGGGTTTTGGTAAGGGTGGCGCGAATGAGATCGACGCCTGTTAGGTTGGCTTCGGTGGCATCGGCTTCGGTGAGGTCGGTGCTGCCTAGGTTGGCGCGCACAAAACGCGCTTTGCGGAGGATGGTTTCTCGCAGGCTTGCCCCTCGCAGGTTGGCTTCAATAAAAATGCCTTTGCTAAGGTTGGCGCGGCGAAAGTTGGCTTCGATGAGGGTGGCAAAACTGAAGTCGGCTTTATTGAGTCTGGCTTCGGTAAGGTTTGCTTCGCGTAGGCTGGCTTCACTGGCGATCGCCTGATTGAGATTACAGCCCCGCAGATTCCCATGATCTAATACAGACTCAATCAAAATAGCCTTGGTTAAATTGGCGTTTTCAAGATTGGCCTTGGTGAGGTTGGCGCGATTGAGATCGGCAAAGCTAAGATTTGCCCCTGTTAAAATAGTCTCAATGAGCGTGGCACGATTGAGGTCGGCTTCGATGAGGGTGGCGAGGGTTAGGTCAGCAAAGCTTAAATCTGTCTTGGTGAGATTGGCTTTACTGAGGTTTGCCTTGGTGAGATTAGCCTCGCTGAGATAGGCAAAGCTGAGATTAGCACAGCTTAAGAACGCACCTTTTAAGCTGGCACAGCTGAGATTGGCTTTGCTAAGATTTGCACCAATCAGATTGGCTCCGTTGAGATTAATGCCGTTGAGGTCAGCGCCACTCAAGTCAGGCTGCTCGGCAAAATGATGCCTACGCCAGCTATTCCAATGATCTACACCAATCTTAAGTTCTTTGATATGGGCGTCGTTTGCCACAGAGCGTCCTTCCTTTGTTGTTCACTGCCTGTCTGCTGCATGGGTACCCCCCCAATTTAAGTCCGCCCATCGCCAAAAATTAAGTTCAACAGCTTAATCGTTCGGCCTTTCAACGAGAATAGTCGATCATTTTGAAGATCGTAAAGTCTTTGCTCAAAATTCACGTTGTTTCAACCTTGGGTGGGGTTAAAACAACGTGAAGTTAGCCCAGTTCATCCACCACAGAAACGGATTGATATGACCGTCTCTTCGGGGTTTGTTGCACAATGAGAAGCGTAAGTGTCTTTTTTTGCTCTGTAGTATAGCAATGCAAACAGAATATCAACAGCGACGACAAGCCTTCATGGAGAAAATTGGCACAGGTACAGCCATTTTTCGCAGCGCCCCGACTGCCGTCATGCACAATGACGTGGAGTATAACTTTCGGCAAGACAGCGACTTTTTTTACCTAACAGGATTTGATGAGGCCGATGCGGTGGCGGTGTTTGCCCCCCATCATGAAGAACATAAGTTTGTGCTGTTTGTGCAGCCAAAAGACCCAGAAAAAGAAACTTGGCATGGCTACCGCGTTGGCATCGATGCGGCAAAAGAACGCTACGGCGCGGATGAAGCCTACCCCATTGCTGAGCTAGATCAGCATTTACCCAAATACCTAGAGCAGGCTGATCGGATTTACTACCGGCTGGGGCGCGATCGCAATTTTACCCAAACCCTTCTCAACCACTGGCAGCGTCTCATTACAAGCTACGGCAAACGTGGCACAGGCCCGACGGCGATCGAGGATGTGGGGTTTACCCTCCACGGGATGCGGATGGTCAAGAGCGAGGCAGAGTTGGGGTTGATGAGAAAGGCGATCGCCATTTCTGTTGAAGCGCACAACGCAGCGCGGGAGATGGCACAGCCAGGACGTTATGAGTACGAAATTCAGTCGGAGATGGAGTACATTTTCCGTAAAAATGGCGCACAAGGGCCTGCATACCCCTCTATTGTGGCATCGGGCGAAAACGCCTGCATTTTGCACTACACCACCAATAACCGCCAGATGCAGGAGGGAGAATTACTTTTGATTGATGCGGGGGCTAGCTACGACTACTACAACGCGGATATTACGCGCACCTTTGCGGTGGGAGAATCTATGACCGAGGAGCAACGGATTCTCTATGATTTGGTGCTGGCGGCGCAGGAGAAGGCGATTGCCCAAATTCAGCCAACGAACCCCTATAACGCCTTTCATGACGCTGCCGTGCGCGTTTTGACGGAAGGGTTAGTCAAATTGGGGCTTCTCGTGGGCGAAGTGGACAAGCTCATTGAAGAAGAAAAATACAAGCCTTTTTATATGCACCGCACAGGGCACTGGCTAGGGTTAGATGTTCACGATGCGGGCTTTTATAAAATTGGCAAAGAAACCTGGCAGCCACTTCAGGTGGGGAATGTCGTCACGGTAGAACCTGGTTTATACATTGGCCCAGATATTAAGCTAGCCGAAGATCAGCCGGAGGTGCCTGCACGCTGGCGTGGTATTGGCATTCGGATTGAAGATGATGTGCTAGTGACGGCGACAGGCCATGAGGTGCTGACGGCGGCGGTGCCCAAATAGCTCAAAGGTTTAAGCTAAAGACCATGAATTTAATAACCTCCAACTTTGACCCTCTCCCCCAGCCCCTCTCCCAGAACGGGAGAGGGGAGTCAGAATCTTGTCCCCATTCTCCCAGGGCGGGAGAATGGGTTAGGCGTTGCCCTGAGCTTGCCGTTGGCGTAGCCTCGCCTCTGGCGATAGGGGGGGGATGAGGGAGTGTAAAGCGCATGGCTTCTAGGCAATTCTCTAGATTGTTTCATTCACAATCCTAAAGACGCATCGCAGCGAATTTCCACGAGAAAGCCGTCGGGGTCATAGAAATAAATGCCTCGTCCGGTGGGGCGGGTGACGGGGCCATGGTCGATCAGGATCTGGTTTTGATGGATGACGGAAACAGCCTGGTCGAATAACTCTGGCGCAATATCAAAGGCCAAGTGATTGGCACGGGTAAACTGCTGTTTCGGGTCAAGGTTGGGCGGCGTGAGTTCCGGCTCCCAGAATAGGTCAAGGACAGTGCCATCTGGGGTGATGAAGTTGGCGACTTTGCCTTGGGTGACGAGCGATCGCAGTGTCTCTGGCACCTCATCTCCGATCAGTTCGTGCAGCCCCAAAATCTCGCCATAAAACTGCCGTGAGGCCGCCATGTCTTTGACGTTCAGGGCAATATGGTGAATACGCCGAAGTGTCCCAATCGAAAGCGTTAATTGTGTGGCAGACAAAATCATAGGGAGTGCCGCCTCGAAGTGTTTAGGGCTTTAGTGTTAAGCTGCTGTTCTAATTATGCTAGTAAAATTTCTTGCCCTATGCGAAAAGTATTTGTTCTCGATACCAATGTTTTGCTGCACGACCCTGGGGCAATGTTTCGGTTTGAGGACAATGACGTTATTCTGCCCATCACCATCATCGAAGAGCTAGATCGCTTCAAAAAGCTCACCGAGATGACGGGGAGAAATGCGCGGCAGGTATCGCGATCTCTTGACGAACTGCGGCGGCAGGGGCACTTAATTGATGGCATTACGCTCAACAGCGGCGGCACCATTAAGGTGGCATTGTGCCACCAAGAAACCCTTAAGGAGCTTCCGGTAGAGCTAGAGGGCGACCAAAACGACAATGCAATTTTGGCGGTGGCTCTTGAGGTGAAGCGGCAGGCAAAGTGCGATGTAGTTCTGGTGAGTAAGGACACCAACCTGCGCATTAAGGCCGATGTGCTGGGCATTGCCGCCGAAGACTACGAAACCGACAAAGTAGACATCGGCGACCTATACACCGGAACCGCAGAGGTTTACGTGAGTGCGGAAGATATTAATTTGCTTTTTAAGCACGGGGGCATTCCCTTAGAAGGCAATTTTTACCCCAATCAGGCGCTGACGCTCATTGACAGCCTAAACCCTTCGCACACGGCGCTGGCGGTAGTAGAAGGCTCTAGCGGCAAAATTGTGCCCCTTCATAAGCTGCCCCATAATGGCGTATCGAAAATCCAGTCTCGCAATCGAGAGCAGCAGTTTGCCCTTGATTTGCTGCTCAAAGACTCCATTTCGCTGGTAACGCTGGTGGGTAAGGCCGGGACGGGCAAGACATTGTTGGCGATCGCCGCTGGCCTGCATAAAGTCGCAGAAGAGCGCACCTACAGCCGTTTACTGATTGCGCGCCCTGTAATCCCCATGGGCAAAGACTTAGGCTATTTGCCAGGGGATATTAAAGAAAAGCTAACGCCTTGGATGCAGCCCCTTTACGACAACTTTGACCTCATTTTTGGCACCCAGGAGGGTAACAACCAACCTGCCCACTGGCGGCACGGTCATGAGGAACTGATGGAGCGAGGGCTACTGCAAATTGAGCCGTTGACCTACATTCGAGGGCGCACCATCCCGAAGCAGTTTTTGATTGTGGATGAAGCCCAAAACCTAACCCCCCACGAAGTCAAGACTATTTTGACCCGTGCAGGGGAAGGCACCAAAATTATCCTCACAGGCGACCCTGACCAGATTGATAACCCCTATGTAGATGCTGCCAGCAATGGGTTGACCTACGTGGTAGAGCGCTTTAAGCAAGAGGCTTTAGCGGCTCATATTACGCTGTACCAAGGCGAACGCTCAGAACTCGCAGACCGAGCCGCTGCGCTGCTGTAAGGATTTTCCGTTTTTATTACTCGCCCGTGACCGAAAGACCCTCAACCCAAACGTAGGGACATACGCCCGATGGGGTGAGATGTTCCTCTGGCTCGACATAGAGAATAGCTTTCAATAGCTCACGGAAATCGCCTGCAACGGTCGCAGATTCTACACTGGTGCGATCGCCCTTATTGACCACCCAGCCATCAAAGGGCAGCGAGAACGAACCCTGCATAGCCTTCACCCCCGCATGAAGCGCCTGCAAATCGTCAATCAGCACTACATTTTCGGCCTCCGCAAGGCTGAAGGACTGCTGCCCCGCCTCGCCTTGAGACACATGATAAAAGTGAGGGCTAACCGTAATCTTAGATCCCATATTGGCGTGTCCCGTCGGCTGCGCGTTCATCCGCTTTGCCGTGCCTGCACTGTGCAAGAAACTCTTGAGAATGCCGTTCTCAATGAGTGAAATACGTCGCGTGGGCGTGCCTTCCCCATCAAACAAAGACTGACCGATATTGGCAGCATGCAGCATGTCATCCGCCACCGAAAGCAGCGGGGACGCAAGCTGAGTGCCCAGAGATTCAGGGGTAGAAAGGCTTTGCTTATCTAGAATACTTTGGGCATTAAATAAATTAGAAAATGCCCCCAGCAGGCTCAAGAATGCCTCCGGCGAAAACACCACCGTATATTTGCCCGTGGGGATTTTTTTGTAGTTGAGATGGCTAACCGTCTTATCAATGGTTTCCTTAAGGCACCCCTCAATATCCAGCGCCTCTAGCTGACGACTCAT
>JANNDV010000121.1:0-1752 GCA_031387975.1 Acaryochloridaceae cyanobacterium OTE_75_metabat_521
TTTTTGCGCTCAGCTAACTTCAGCAAAATTTCAGCGTGAACTTCGCGGGTAATGGGATAAAAATACGCCATAATCAACCCTCCAATGAGCGCCAGGGTTGGCAAGGGGCCAATGGCTATCCGAATGATCCACAGCACTGCATCGGGCTGCACGGGTAGGGGGATGCCATCCGTTGGCTTCACGTAGCCCGCCCAGCCCAAACAGGCTAAGACCACCGCAACCGCCACCCCCAAACAAATTTTTTGCAGAAAGACAATAAAGCTATAGAAAATGCCCTCTCGTCGTTGCCCTGTGGTCAGCTCATCTAGCTCAATCACATCGGGCAGCATCGACCAAGGAATTAGATACGCCACCGAGACGCCAAACCCAGCCAAAATCGCCATCACATACATGAGTCCGAGCTGACCGGGCTGCAAAAAGAATAGCCCAAACTGCGCAATCACCCAGATCCCCATGCCCATAAAGTAGACCGCCTTTTTGCCGTAGCGATCGCTCAATTTACTCCAGACCAGCAGCATCGCCATCGCGGTGCCCTGCACCGCCAAAATAACCACGCCCGTGGCCTGAGGCGACAGCATCCAGCTTCTGAGAAAGTAGGGAATAATAGTGGCCGTAAGCTGAACGCTAAACCAAGAGCATAGATAAATGCCGACCACATACATAAAGGGTTTATTGCTAAACACAATCTTTAGCTGCATCATCAAGGGCATCGACACCCCCAAGTCTTCATTAGGGTGCCGAGCCGCCATTTCGCGCTCCCGCTTGCGAGTGCCCCAAATACACCAGTAAATGGGCACTACAGATAAAAGACCTAACACAATCCCCATGGCGAGGTACTGCTGGGCGGGAACTTTGATAAAGCTCTTGATAATAAAGTCAAAGATAATAATAGAGACAATGCTGCCCCCAATCGAAAATAAAAACCGAAAGCTGTTGAGCTGGGTACGCTCGTTGTAGTCTTGGGTCAACTCTGGGGTGAGTGCCGTGTAGGGCAGGTTGACCATCGTAAAGGCCGTATTAAACAAAATTGAAATGAGGGTGTAATACCAAAACAGCCCCGCCTGATTGGTGGCCTCATTGGCACTAAAGTGGGGCACAATCCACTGCAAAAAGAAAAATATCCCCAACGGAATGCCGCCGATCAGCATCCACGGGTAGCGCCGCCCCCATTTACCAAAGGTGGTGCGATCGCTCACCACACCCATCATCGGGTCGTTAATGGCATCCCAAATCTTGCCGATGAGCTGGGTCTGCGCTGCCATTCCAGGGCTTAGACCTGCTATATCGGTCAAAAAAGGAGACAGATAAAAAATGAGCATGTTTGCCGTAATGGCAGACCCGGCATCACCCGCACCGTAGGCGAGTTTGGTGCCAAATTTTAGCTTGGGGTCTGCGGCTGGAGTAGGCGATGTTGATTGGGTCATGGACTGGCGTTAAAGGACGTTAACAGCACCAAGCCGCGCCCAGACTGGCAACGTCTTCATGCCTCTTGAGAAATCATTATCCGGTAATTTCTGTTTTACGAGCGAGCGTGACGCATAAATATTTTTCTTGATTTCTTTCTCCCCTCTCCCGCTCTGGGAGAGGGGCTGGGGGTGAGGGTCAAAAGTTGAAGTTATTTAATCCACAAATCTAATCCTCAAGGGTTTCGATGAGTAAGCCAATTTGAGCCTGACGCTCAGTCAGAAAAGATTCGCACTGCCCAAGTGACTCCACGGCTAAAGCAAACTGCTCAAACACATCTTCTAGCTC
>JANNDV010000129.1:0-5399 GCA_031387975.1 Acaryochloridaceae cyanobacterium OTE_75_metabat_521
TGTTGCGATCTGGCCGCTCCATCAGGTACAGCCGATTCAGCGAATTGTGGCGGCGACCTATCAGTCTGCCAGCGGAGCCGGAGCGCGAGCCATGGAAGAGCTGAAGGTTCAAACCCAGGCTATCTTGGATGGAAAAACGCCACCAACGGACTGTTTTCCCTATCCTTTAGCCTTCAATTTGTTCCCGCACAACTCAGCGCTGAGCGAAAATGGCTATTGCGCTGAAGAGCTAAAGATGGTTGAAGAAACTCGAAAAATCTTTGGTGTCCCCAATTTACGAGTCAGTGCAACTTGTGTTAGGGTTCCAGTGCTAAGGGCACATTCAGAATCGCTCAATCTAGAATTTGCCCAACCTTTTCCCGTTGAAACGGCACGAGCGCTTTTACAAAATGCGCCTGGGGTCAAGTTAGTCGAAGACTGGAGCCAAAATTATTTCCCGATGCCAATGGAGGCTAGCGGCCTAGATGACGTACTGGTCGGGCGAATTCGCCAAGACTTATCGCATCCCTGTGGTCTAGAGTTATGGCTGAGTGGAGATCAAATCCGTAAGGGCGCAGCGCTAAATGCAGTCCAAATTGCAGAGTTGCTAATTGAGCAAAATGCGCTAAAACCATATCAACGAGAACTTGTCCATTAAATTTCTAAAACACTTTGAAAACCCAAGTTGCCGATTTCAACGCTTGCGCTTAACGTCTTTGCTGAGCGGGTCTTAGCAAGTCTTATCGTTCTAAGCCTTCGGTTTAACAGGTCAGTCAAGCCACAGAGATGATCACCATTTATTTTTTAGGAGTGGAGTAAAGCTTGATTCAAGTGTCAGTTCAAATCCCCAGTCAAATCCCCAGTCAAATCCCAGCTCAAGCCTCAAACTGTTTATCATTCTGCCCGTTCCAACCTGGAGTTCTAACCCTGTGACTCGTTTTGGACGCATTGTGACCGCAATGGTCACACCTTTTAACGCAGCGGGAGACGTAGACTATGATGTAGCGGTAAAGCTTGCCCATCATCTCGTCGATCACGGCTCAGATGGGCTTGTCATTTGTGGTACCACGGGCGAATCCCCCACCCTCACCTGGGATGAAGAATATCAGCTCTTTCAGGTGATTAAACAGGCGGTATCTGGACGTGCTAAGGTCTTGGCAGGGACAGGCTCTAATTCGACCCATGAGGCGATTGAGGCAACCCGTAAGGCAGCGGCCTTAGGCTTAGACGGTGCGCTCTTAGTGGTGCCCTACTACAATAAGCCGCCCCAAGAAGGACTGTATGAGCATTTCAAGGCGATCGCCGCAGCCGTGCCCGACCTGCCCATCATGCTCTATAACGTTCCAGGGCGAACAGGCCAAAATTTGCAGCCAGAGACCGTTGCTCGTTTAGCAAATTTGCAGAATGTCGTGGCTGTTAAAGAAGCCAGCGGAAGCCTTGACCAAGCCAGCCAAATTCGTCGCCTAACGTCCTCAACCTTTGAGATTTACTGCGGCGATGATTCTCTCACGTTACCCATGCTCGCAGTGGGTGGAGCTGGCGTAGTCAGTGTTGCCAGTCACTTAGTCGGTGACTTGATGCAGCAGATGGTGAAACACTTCTTTGAAGGCCGTCCTCAAGAAGCGACCAACATTCATCTACAGCTCATGCCCCTCTTTAAGGCACTGTTTGTCACAGCAAACCCCATTCCCCTTAAAGCTGCGCTGCGGCTACAAGGATGGGCAGTGGGCAGCACTCGTCTCCCGCTTCCAGATGTGCCAGCGGATGTAGAGCACGACCTTAAGCAGGTACTTACAGATTTGTCACTCCTGTGACTTCTATCCGCAAAGGCCATTCGTGATATTCCAGTTTTACCGTGCCTGCTATCAGGGTTAACGGCATAACTGAAGCAAAATTTTTTACAACCCAATCCCCCCCATTACATGACTTTAATCAAAAGAGAATCAAAACCTATGACGACTGCTTCTGCTGTATCCCCCCTCAAAGTAATTCCCCTCGGCGGGCTTCATGAAATTGGCAAGAATACCTGTGTCTTTGAGTACGAAGATGAGATTATTCTGCTGGATGCAGGGCTTGCGTTCCCGACAGATGGCATGCATGGCGTAAATATTGTGCTGCCAGACATGACCTATCTGCGCGAAAATCAGCACAAAATTAAGGGCATGATTGTGACCCACGGTCACGAAGACCACATTGGCGGCATTGCCTTTCACCTGAAACAATTTAATATTCCGGTCATTTATGGCCCCCGTCTTGCCATGGCGCTGCTGCAAGGCAAGCTAGAAGAAGCAGGCGTAGCAGGTAAAACAAAGCTGCATACCGTCGGCCCTCGTGAGATTGTGCGCTACGGCAAGCATTTCTTTGTCGAATTTATCCGCAATACCCACTCGATCGCCGATAGCTTCACGGTGGCAATCCACACACCCGTTGGCGTGGTGATTCACACGGGCGATTTCAAAATCGACCATACCCCTGTGGACGGTGAGTACTTTGACCTTCAGCGTCTTGCAGAGTATGGCGAGAAAGGCGTTCTGTGTCTCATTAGCGACTCTACTAATTCGGAGCTACCTGGGTTTACCCCCTCTGAGCGCTCTGTATTCCCGAACCTCGATCGCATTATCAGTCAGGCGAAAGGTCGTTTGTTGGTGACGACCTTTGCGTCTTCGGTACACCGCATCAACATGATTTTGGAGCTGGCTCAAAAGCACAACCGCGTGGTGTCTGTGCTGGGTCGCTCCATGCTAAACGTGATTGCCCATGCCCGTAATCTGGGCTACATCAAGTGCCCCGATAACCTCTTTGAACCTCTCCAGGCGATTCGGAACCTGCCCGACCATAAGGTCATCATTCTCACAACGGGTTCTCAAGGCGAGCCAATGGCGGCAATGTCTCGGATTGCGCGTAAAGAACACCGACAAATCCAAATTCGTCAGGGCGATACGGTGGTCTTTTCGGCTAACCCCATCCCTGGTAACACCATTTCTGTGGTCAACACCATTGACCAGCTCATGATTCAGGGTGCCCACGTTGTGTACGGTCGCGATAAAGGGATTCACGTCTCTGGTCACGGCTGCCAAGAAGATCAGAAGCTGATGCTGGCCTTAACCAAGCCTAAGTTCTTCTTGCCCGTGCATGGCGAACACCGGATGCTGATCAAGCACTCTGAGACAGCTCAGAGCGTCGGCGTTCCGGCAGAAAACATGGTCATTATTGACAATGGTGACGTGGTTGAGCTGACCCCAGAATCTATCAAAATTGGCGGCAAGGTGCCCGCAGGTATTGAGCTAATGGATACCGCAGGCATTGTGCAGGCGAACGTTCTTCAAGAGCGGCAGCGCCTCGCAGAAGATGGCATGGTGACAGTGGCAGCAGTGATTGGTGCCAATGGCGAAATGCTGACGGCTCCAGAGGTGCACTTACGCGGGGTTGTCACCAGCGTAAACCACGATAAGTGGAGAACCTGGGTTAAAGAAGCCATTGAGCTTGCCCTGAGAAATCGCTGGGAGCAGTACACCACTAAAGAAGAAGACGGTCAGCTCGATATTGATTGGGAAGGCTTAAAGACTCACCTAGAGCGTGAGTTAAACGGTTTGCTTCGCCGTGAGCTACAAACCCGAGCTTCTCTGCTGTTTTTGATGCAGTATCCTCAGCAGGCAGAACGGCGAACCACTCGAGTCACCGTCCCTACATCCGCAGTGAAAACGATTCCTTCTCCGACGCTCACGTCTGCTTCTGCCGTTGCTGCTACAACAACGAGCAGTGGTACACCGACCCCAACGCGTCGGCAACGAAGCACCGCAAAGGTTGCATCTTAGAGAATTGGTGTTAGGTCGTTAGGCCTTGCGTCCAGCACGTAACCTAAACGAATGTTTTCAGCCCCCAAATCTTGGGGGCTGATTTTTTTGACGTCAAAAAAATCCAGTAAGGGGAATTCCTTTACTGGATTAACCATCTTAAATTTACGGAGTGCTAGTTCACAGAGTGCTAGTGAAGCGCGTAGGCAGAATGGAGCGACCACCAAACTAGGGTCAAAATGGCTCCTAAAATAACCACTGCCGATAGCGTAATAATCAGAGGATTATCCGCGCCTTTAAACTTCATAATGCCGCGATCAAAATCCGATGACATAGCTGTGAATCCTTTGGGGTAAAACTTGACTGTTTAAACTTACTTGTGGGCTTGTTTATGAACCCTATTGCGATAATGCGCTGAATTGAACACTACCAATCTAGCCCCATATTGTCTAAATCGCCGTTAAGGGAAGCATTTTTCCATCAGGAGAGCCTGACAAAGCTGTACTCCAAAGCTGACCATCCATCGTCATTTGCTCAATGAGACTGGCAATTTTGAGCGCCTTAAGCGCCTGCTCTCCGCCGATGGAGGGCTGCTGGCCCCCACGGACGCAGTTTACAAAATGCTCAAGTTCAGCGTGGAGCGGTTCAACCCGTTGGGTTGCCACCCGTTCTGTAATGCCATCACTTCGGTAAAAGCCGCTAGAAAGGGCAACATTAGGATGAATCACATTTGAGCGATGGATATGAATTTCGTTACTTAAAAAGTTAGCGTCTACCAGAGACTGTTTGCAGTGCGCCACAATTTGCCGTCGCTTTTGATGGCAGACCTTACTGGCGGTTAAGGAGGCAACAACGCCATTGGCAAAGCCTAGAGTTGCCGTCACGTAGTCTAAGTAAGGAGAGTCATCACTGCGGTTGCCACAGGCGTTGAGTCTAACGACGGGGGAGTCATTTAGCTCAAGCAGTAGGTCAATGTCGTGGATCATTAAATCCAAAACGACTGATACATCGTTGGCGCGGTTAGAGTAAGGACTCATGCGATGAGCTTCAATGGCAAGAAGGTTTTCAACCTTTAGAACCTGAGTTAGCTCTTGAAACGCAGGGTTAAACCGCTCAATATGACCCACCTGAAGCAGGCATTGAGCCTCTGCTGCTGAATTGACCAAAGATTCAGCTTCGGCAATGCTGGCGGCGATCGGCTTTTCGAGCAAGACATCTACACCTGCACTTAAGCACGCCATCCCTACTTCATAGTGCAGGCGCGTTGGAACAGCAACGCAGACGGCATCTACGTTGGGCAGCAGGTCTCGATAGTCTTCAAAAAATCGGACTCGGTACTGGCTTGCGGTTTCGATACCGCGCTCAATGTTGGTGTCGGAGATGCCCACCAGCTCAACATCTTTGAGCAGACTTAAAACCCGAACATGATGCTGACCCATATTCCCGACGCCGATGACCCCAATCCGAATGGGATCGAGCTGACCTCGTGATGAATAGGCTCCCAATGGAGTCGGCGATAAGCGTTTACTCACTCCTCACAACCCTCTACCGTAAAGGACGGTTAATGTTTTGGCTATTTTCCTTAAGATTTCGCCAAGTTTAAATGATCAGATGGATACTAGCACG
>JANNDV010000226.1:0-67829 GCA_031387975.1 Acaryochloridaceae cyanobacterium OTE_75_metabat_521
ACCTTAAGCGCTCCTTTAATGGCTAACGCTCGTGAAGTTAACTTGGGTCAAAATACCAATATCAGTTTTCTCCAAGCTCGCTCCTCCTACGATGTATTTTACAAACGCAGCCGATTTGACGGATGGAGATATTACGGAAGCTACAGCAATAAATTTATTGCCAAAGCCACTGTTTTCCGGCTTGAAACTCAAGGGTTCAAAGCTTACTACGAGCGCTACTAAGCAGCACTAAACATGAATCGTGTTTCTTTTCAAAGAGAGGTTTCATCAGCGATTAAGCTGCCTTTGTTGCCTCTCTGCGCTCTAGCAACAAGCGCTCCATCCAGCGATGAAGCGCTTGCTACCTCCAAAATTTCGATTTACTCTACATTAGAAGGCTGATTGGGCACAGGAGGCTGTTTGGGTCGCGCCAGTCCTTTTCTTAGCAGCCAAACTAAACCTACTCCGCCCAATAGATAAGGGCTAAAGACCAAAAGCCACAGCGCAAAACGCAATAGATTTGTAGTCGTTTCACCCACAGCATGGGTCGATTGTGACCAGGTTTCCTTCAGGCGATCGCCCAAAGGTTCCCCCTGCTGATTTTGGGCGATCGCCGCTCTCAGCGTCAGGTTAATGCTAGAGTACGCCACCTGCCCCTTGAGGTTCTGCACCTGCGCCTGAATTTGCTCAACCTGACTACGGATCTGGCTTAGCTCTTGAGACACCTTCAGCACATCCGCCACCGAACCGGAGCGCTCCATAATGCCCAGCACCACCGTTTCGGACTTGCGTAAATTTCGCAGCCGCGCCTCAGAATCTACAATTTGAGCACTCACATCCTCTGCCTGGATAGCGCGAGTTTCAATGGTGCCCAACTTGGCAAGGTCAGTCAGCGTTGCATCTAGCTCCGCTTGAGGTACCCGAAACTTAAAAGTCGCCGTCCGTCGGGTCTCTAAATCTTCGGGCGCCTGATCTTGTAACCCCAGTAAGTCGCCCCCACGCGCTGTGACCACTGCCATCACCTTTTGCGTCGTCTTCTCTACATTCTGCACTCGCAATTCTAGGCTGGCGGTTTTAATCAGTTGCGCCTTGGGCTGTACCGCAACGGCCTTAGCAGAAGATGACGGCGATACACCTTCACTTTCGCTCCGCGATTGCACTTGCTGGGCTAAATTCTGAGCAGAATCCTGAGCACTTTTCGCTGCTATCCCCGCAGACGCTGGGGCGCTTTCAGGCGCTGCCTGGGATTGCGTTTTATTAACCGCAGCAGAGCAGCTTCCGAGCAATATCTGTCCTAACATGATGCTGGTAATGAGTAGTCCAGAACCTCGTCGATTGCGGCTGTCCATGGCACACTTCTCCTTAACACCTGTAAGCACTATTATCTATCTGGGTTTTTGGATTCAGGAGATTGGTTACGGTTTTAGCAACGATTTTTTTATTGAGCGCTGCCCAAATGCGCGCTTTTTCAGCAGAGCATGCCACACTAAAAACTTGATGATTCGCTGATTCAGGGTTCTTCCGATGTCCGCCCATCAATCGTCTGCTCATCAACAAGCTGCTCGGGTTAAAGACGTTACGCAACTGCTTCAAAGTATTGATCTCTTTGAAGGTATCAGTCGTCAAGATTTGAGCTTTTTAGCCCAGCGGGTGACGCTACAGCGATACAGCGCGGGGGAGATTATTGTTCACTACGGCGAAGCCGGATCAGTTTTATACATCGTGGTCAGTGGCGAGGTGAATATTTATTTGCCTGGGGAAGACTCTCGCCGCATTTCTCTCAAAGATATTTCACGGGGGGAGTATTTTGGGGAGTTGGCTCTGTTTGATAACCAGCCCCGCAGCGCCAGCGCCCTTGCCACCAAAGATGTTGAGGTTTTAGAACTCACCCAAGCCACTTTTCTATACTATGTAGAGCGGCACCCTCATGTGGCGATCGCCCTCTTACAAACCCTCTCCAGCCGCCTACGCGCCACCTCGATGCTGTTGTCTGCGCGTGCCTCTAAAAATGTAGCCCTAGAATACGACAGCAACCTAACCTGGAGCGATCGCATTGCCGATAAGATTGCAGAACTCAACGGGAGCTGGATGTTCATCGTGTTTTTGCTGGGCACTACCCTCGGCTGGATGATGCTCAACTCTGCTCGCCTGCTCCAAAACCCCTTTGACCCCTATCCCTACGTGTTTTTTAATCTGCTCTTAGCGGTTTTGGTGTCTCTACAAGGGCCTTTAATTGTCATGAGCCAGAATCGACAGGCGCTCAAAGATCGTACCCACGCCAAAGTAGACTACGAAATCAACCTCAAAAATGAGGTCAATATTGAAACGCTGTTGCGAGAGCTAGGCGAATTTCGCATGGAAACCCATCAGCGACTCAGCCGTCTAGAAGCCCAAGGCTCTGCCAACCCAGATCGTCCAGAACATTAAAGTGAAGCACGGGCGAGACGGTCTGTGCATCCTAAGAACAGCAAACCCTTCCCTCCTAAGTTTCTATGAAGCGCACCCCATTCTCCTTTGCCGTTACTAGTTATGTCTTAACCATGTCTGCCTGGATGGGCGATCGCATTTTCGGCCATCCCGATCTGTCCCATGCAGATAACCTGACCCTCTCCTGGCTCTGGAAACCGACCCTTCAAGCCCAGATTCAGCACAGCCAAGGACAAACCCAGAAAGCCTGCATATTTGGCGACTCCATCTCCGAGGGCATCCACTGTGGAGACGGCACCTTTAACTTTGCCCTGGGTGGTCTTAGCTCCATTTCCCTTCTCGAACAGCTCAAGGTGCTTCAATCTGCTCAGGTTCAGTGCCCCCACGCCATTATTGCCATTGGCACCAATGATGCGATGTACGGCACCTGTGATCAGGTCTTTGTCCAGAACTTAGAACAAATTATCGCGTTAGTTCGGGCAATGGGTGCCGCCCGCATTAGCTTAGTGGCAGCGTTTTATGCCAGTCAGACAGCCAGTCAAAACCCTTGGTTGGCAGGTTCTAACGAACGCATCAAAGAAATCAACCACCTCATCCAAAAAGTTGCCTACGAAGAACAGGTAGAGTTTGTAATTGACGAACTCCAGCACTTATTTGATGAAGACACCCTCCACCTCAATGTCACCCACGATGGCGTGCATCTTAACCATCATGGGCAAGGCATGCTGCGCCAGGTAATTGTAAATTTGCTGCAAACCGCGCCTCATACACTCTCAACCTCAGCTCAAAATCCTCTTTTGTAAATGCTCCGACGATGGCATTCTACAATTAGTATTTAATCTCAACTAGCTAGATCCAGTGTACTGAATCAAATTGATTTCAGTGGCAAAACCCATCTGAAATCGCAACAAAATCCTTGCTGAATATCGGATTTAGAGCTTTTGTTAGATATGGAATTGAAATTCCTTACATTAATTCACAATCTCTATTGAGATAGATTATCAACAGATATGCTACGATGCCCTCAAGCTTATTGAAAGTAACAATCAATAAGCTTGAGGGCTATTTTGCATAAGCCGTGCAGCTCTGACGTCTTTTAAGGAGGAATCGTGTCATGACCAGTCTGACTGCTCAAGCTCCAGAGAAAATGCCCTGGTGAGATAGGGTAAGGCAAGGTTAATGAACCTTGCCTTACCCTATCTCAGTGGCGATTGTTTGGTACGGGAAAGACTATCTTTCCTGTCGCTTAGGAGCACTGGTCTTGATGGGCTTTATTGCCGCGTACTTTCTCAGTATTCGCCATAAAATTACGACGATGACTCCATTTCACGCAATCTATGGGAGACAAGCAGCATGACTAAAGTTGGTTTATTTTTTGGCACCCAAACGGGCAATACGCAAACTCTTGCCGAAGATATTCAGAAGGCATTGGGTGGCGACAGAATTGTGACATTGCACGATGTCTCTAACGCAGAAGCAGGCGACCTTGCAGACTATGACACCCTCATCATTGGCTGCCCCACCTGGAATATTGGGGAAATGCAGAGTGACTGGGAAGGGCTATACGAAGAACTCGACGAAGTCGATTTTAACGGCAAAACTGTGGCTTACTTTGGCCCTGGCGATCAGGTGGGCTATGCCGATAACTTCCAGGATGCGATCGGCATTTTAGAGGAAAAGATCTCTAGCTTAGGCGGTAAAACGGTGGGGCACTGGCCGACAGATGGCTATGACTTCACTGAATCTAAGGCCGTTAAAAATGGCAAATTTGTAGGGTTAGCCCTAGATGAAGACAATCAGTCTGAGCTGACTGACCAGCGTATTAAAGCCTGGACTGACCAACTCAAAATAGAGATGGGGCTTTAGGGTCATGACAAATCGTCCCGAAGTTCTTTGGTTAAACGGTAGCCCTAGCCTCCAGTGTTTTGATCGCCCACTTTTGAGTGTTTTGTCAACACAGGCTAAGGTAACGCAATGGCAGTATTGCCAAGGGCAAGATGAAGGTAGCTCGCTTCAGAATGCTGTTCGTTTACTGCATGACTATCTAAAACAGATAGACCACCCAATACACCTAATGGGTCACGGCACTGGCGGGGTGATTGGCCTGATTTATGCGCGCTGCCATCCTGAGAAAGTGCGATCGCTCACACTGCTCAGCGTAGCAGAGCAGCCTGCAATGACCTGGCAAACCCACTACTATGTGCAGCGACATCTAATGTCCTGTAGTCGTCATCAGGTGCTGGCCTTTATGGTTCGCAGCCTATTTGGCTGCGAACCACCTTATGATGTCAAAAATTTAGTTCGTGCCTTAGATCGAGATTTAGCCGAGGCTCCCTGTCTCCACTCGCTGTTTCGCGTTGTTGATTTACCCAAGGGCGGTATTTTAGCGCCGCTTATGGTTTGCGGAAGCCAAACCGATTCAGTGGTGCATTCACCTGCACTGCTGGAATGGCGGAACTGGATGAAGCCGATGGACAGGCTATGGGAATGTCCGACAGGACGACATTTTTTTCATTACTTTCACCCGCAGCAGTTGGCAGAACAGGTGCTGAAGTTTTGGCAGTCTGATGTATTTATGCTGCCAGATTCTGAGCTAGTAACATTTAGTGTTGAGGAGTTTTTAGATGATAAAGCCAACCCTTTTACTGACAGGCAGTTTAGGTCTATTTAGCTTAGGTGTCGCCCTCTCTGCCCAGGCAGTGCCCAATCAAGATTCTATCGGTCAGGTTACGTCCGTTTCTCAGCTATCGGATGTACAGCCAACGGACTGGGCATTTCAGGCGATTCAGTCTTTGGTAGAGCGCTATGGCTGTATTGCAGGCTATCCAGATGGCACCTTTCGCGGGAATCGTGCCGCAACTCGGTATGAGTTGGCGGCTGCGCTGAATGCTTGCCTCGATCAAATTAGCGATCGCTTTGCCAGCAAAGAAGATCTTGCAACAGTAAAGGCACTTCAAGAAGAGTTTAAGACAGAGCTTGCCACCCTAAAGGGTCGAGTGGATGGCCTGGAGGCACGTACTAAAACCTTAGAAGCCCAGCAGTTTTCAACTACAACCAAGCTACAGGGACAGGCCATTTTTGCCGTACAGTATGGCGATCAGCTCAATACTCTAGGCACAAATAGCCGCGCTACGGCGATCGCCCGTGTTCGACTTTCGTTTAACACCAGCTTTAATGGCAGCGACCTGCTTGAAACCACCCTTGAGACGGGAAATGGCGGTCAAGATTTCATTAATGGACCAGGCAGTAATGCCCTTGGCGGAAGTGGTGCAGATTATGCAGACGGCACCGCAGGGCCAAATGTGGCTCTACAGCGCCTTGCTTATAGCTTTAAGCCTGCCAAAAATCTGACCGTCACCGTAGGGCCAATTTTAGAAGCCTCTGACTTCATTGATGCCAATAGCTACGCCAACGACGAAGCAGAAGACTTTAGCTCTAGCTTCTTTATCAACAATCCTCTAATTATTGCAACCGAGCCTGGAGCAGGTGCCGGCTTTGACTGGAACGTAGCGGGTGGCCCCTTTAGCGTGCGCGGTGCCTATGTTGCGTCTAGTCCAACTAACGCCGTTGCGAATGGATTTGGGGGCGGTTTGTTTGGCGATCCTTATCAAGCCTCTGCCGAATTGGAATATGCCAAGAGCTTTGGCAAAGAGAATAAAAACAAATTTGTAGCGCGGCTTCAGTACACACGGTCTTCTGTTTCTGATCTACACCAGAACGTCGTAGGGCTAAATACAGAAGCAACCTTTGGTCGCTTTGGCATTTTTGGTCGGGTGGGCTACTCTATAGACCCTACGCTGGTGAACATAAAGCAGGCAGACTACTTTGTGACCTGGATGGCAGGCGCTGGCATTCGGGATCTCTTTATTCCAGGTTCTCTATTGGCCATTTCTGGCGGTCAGCCCTTAGTGATTCAAGGAGAACGAGGCCCAGAACAAACGAATATTGAAGCCTTTTACCGCTTTCCTATCAACGACAACATCAGTATTACGCCTGCCGTAATTGTGATTGCAAACCCAAACAACAGCAGTCAAGACACCATTATCCAGGGCCTACTCAGAACGACATTCTCGTTTTAAGGTTGGGGGTCAGTATCCTTCTTAATTGGGATATCGACCCTGTTTTCATAACCCAGCGCAAAACCTACTTCTCTAAAGTAGGCTTGTCCTGTAAAATCTAGAGCGTGGAGACGGGGGTGTAGTTCAATTGATAGAACGCCTCAGTTTACTGAGAAAATAGTGGTTTGAAGCCATTCACCTCCACTTTTAAGGCTTTAGATAGGTGTAGCTACCTAAACTTTGCTCATAGTTTTTGAGCAAAAGCTGAGATTCTTGCAGCGTAATTTTGCCTTCTTGCAGCGCCAATTCTGCCTGATTGCGGATATTTTCGAGCAGGTCTTCGGCATCGTACTGCACATAGCCCAGTACATCTCGTACCGTGTCGCCTCGTACAACATGCTCAATCTTGTAGCCCTTGGGGGTAAGGCGAATATGTACCGTATTGGTGTCTCCAAACAGATTGTGCAGGTTCCCCATAATTTCTTGGTAGGCTCCATTGAGGAACATACCCAAATAGTAAGGCTCACCTTTTTTGACCGAATGTAGCTCTAACAGAGACTTAACATCCGCTTTAAGGTCAATAAACTGAGCAATTTTGCCGTCGCTATCGCAGGTTAAGTCTGCTAAAGTTCCTCGACAGATTGGCTCTTCGTTGAGGCGATGAATGGGCAACACTGGAAAAAGCTGATCAATCGCCCAGCTATCAGGGGCGGACTGAAACACGGACAGATTGGCATAGTAAATAGAGGCCATGTTCTGTTCTAGAGATTCTAGGTCGTCGGGCACGTATTCTTGCTGACGCGCAATGCCCAAAATCTTATGGCAACAGGCCCAGTACAGTCGCTCTGCCCGCGCCCGATCCGTCAGGCTTAGGTAGCCTAAGGTAAAACGGTTAATGGCTTCTTCTTTAAATTGAATTGCGTCGTTATACGCTTCTTGATAGTTATCAACGCCAATAGACTGATAGGTTTCGTAGAGATTGCGAATCGTCAGTTGCTCCTCGGGGCGAAGGGGTTCTGGCACTTCAAGCACCACTTCACTGGTGCCCACAATGTCAAATACCAAGACTGACTGATGAGAGGCGATCGCCCGTCCACTTTCGCTAATGAGGGTGGGCACAGCAATATTGGCAATGGTGCAGGCATCCTTAATTTCTGCTACTACGTCATTGGCGTAGTTCTGCATGTTGTAGTTTTTGGAGGCGTAGAAGTTGGTTTTAGAACCGTCGTAATCTACGGCAAGGCCACCGCCCACGTCTAGGTACCCCATCGGTGCGCCTAGCTTGACCAGCTCCCCATAAATTTGGCTGGCTTCTTTGAGGGCATCTTTAATCACGCCAATGGAAGAAATTTGGGAGCCAATATGAAAATGCAGCAACTGAAGGGAATTCAGCAGATCGGCACTCTTGAGTTTTTCTACCGCCTGAATAATCTCGGGAATCGTGAGGCCAAACTTAGCGCGATCGCCAGCCGAGGTACCCCAGCGCCCTTCGCCCTTCGCGGTCAGCTTTGCCCGTAAGCCTACCATAGGGGCAATGCCCAGCTTGCGGCTGCACTCAATCACTAGGTCTACTTCTTCGACCTGTTCTAGAACAATCACGCACTTTTGCCCTAGCCGCTGCGCTAAAATCGCGGCTTCAATATATTCGCTGTCTTTATAGCCGTTGCAAATCAGCAGCGCCCCTGGCGTGTCTAGCATTGCTAAGGTAATCATCAGCTCTGGTTTAGACCCTGCCTCTAGCCCAAACTGATGCGACTTCCCAAACTTGACCAGATCTTCGACCAAGTGCCGATGCTGATTGCACTTCACCGGAAACACGCCCCGATAGACCCCAGGATAGTTATAGCGGGCGATCGCCTTGGCAAAACAGGCATTCAGGCGCTCAATGCGGTCTTCTAAAATATCGGCAAAGCGGATCAGCAGGGGGAGGTGAATATCTCGCTGTTTAAGGGCGTTGACCAAATCGTAAAGGTCGAGAGAACCACCGCGATCGCCCTTAGGTGCCACAATGACATGCCCCGCTTCGTTGACCGAAAAATAGGGTTCTCCCCAGCCTCGGATCTGGTAAAGCGTTTCACTGTCTTCTACTGACCAAGGCGTAGTGGGCAATGGCTCAGCAGCAGTCGCTTGGTGCAGAGCTTCGGGCGGATGGGCGCGACCATTTGTTTGCGTCTGGGCGACTAATGGTTCTCTTGGTTTCGGCTTTGCACCCATCTTTTGTCTTAACCTCTGACAGCACTAACGCCAGACAGTTTAGCGTACTTATCCATCTCTTTGTAAGTATGGTTACGCTCTGAAGCAGTGGTAAATCCAAAAAACTTAGGATGAATGGGTGGGTGTAGGAGTTGACAATTCAAATCAATGGCTCAATAAGATCTTCTACAAATAAATAAATCATTGGGGTTTTAAGATAAGCATAAAATTTTATATTCACTGCAATATAAATACTAAAATTTATTAGCCAAGTAAATATAATTTTTTTAATTATTTAAAAGGCTTATATATAAAAACCAAATAATTCCCCTGCCAGCTTAAAAATAAGCTGGCAGGGGAATTATTTAAAGAAGATGACTAGTCAATGGCTTTTTTGACGTTGTCTTTGACATCTTCAGTTGCATGACGAACTTGGCTTTCAGCCTGCTTAGCCTTGCCTTTAGCCTGATCTTCGGGATCTCCTGTAACCTTGCCCAAAGCTTCTTGAGCCTTGCCTTCAAGATTTTTTGCAGTAGCTTTTGCTTTATCTTCTAGGGACATGATATCTCTCCATTTTAGGACAAGAAATAGCTCAAGAGATTTATGCTCTATTGAGCTATTTCAGACTAAATTAACTGTATCGAAGAATACTGTATGAGTTATCTATCAATAGTTCTAATTCTTAAGCTTGCCTCTACAGCTTATGGAAGAGTGATAGTTTTAATTTAATTGAGATATAATGCAAATACGCTCAGGTTATGAATCTCGCAATATATCTACTGTAGCTAAGAACGCATTTTCATTAAAAATGTACGACTTCTTAACTAAATCTGTTAAGTCTTGGCAATAGGTTTTATGCTCAATACTCCAAATAGCCCTAAATTTCGTTCTGCATGCTTAATCTTTAATCCCGCAGCAGGTCAAAGTGACTCTGACCAAGATTTAGCGCAAATCAAAGCCATTCTAGAGTCTGAAATTGATCTTGATGTCTGCCTAACAACTCCAGAAGTAGGGGCTGATCTTCTGGCAAAAGCAGCGGTTGAACGTGGGGTGGAGGCTATTATTGCGTCTGGTGGAGATGGAACCCTTTCTGCGGCAGCAGCGGCTGTAGTGGGCACTGACATTCCTTTAGGCATTATTTCGCGCGGAACGGCAAATGCGTTTGCCACTGCACTTAATATTCCTGATACCGTTGAAGCCGCTTGTCACACTATTTTGGCAGGCGTAACGCGAAAAGTTGATGCGGCATACTGCAACGATAAGCCCATGGTTTTATTAGCGGGGATTGGATTTGAGGCTGAGACCATTGAGCTAGCCGACAGAGATGCAAAAAATCGCTTTGGGATGTTGGCCTACGTGCTAGCGGGTTTACAGCAGCTTCAAAATTTAGAAGCGTTTGAGGTCGAAATTGAAACGGAAGATAAGATTGTGAAGGTCACAGCGGCAGCCGTGACCGTTGCTAACGCTGCACCGCCAACGTCAATTCTGGCTCAGGGTTCTGCGGGGATTGTGGTAGATGATGGCCTACTGGATGTCACCATTGTTGCGCCAGCCAATAAGGCAGGAGCCGTAACCGCAGCCTATGAGCTGTTTCAGTCTGCTTCTAGCGGCACCGCAACAGAACGAGATGATATTGGGTACTTAAGAGCGAGTCGCTTTAAAATTTCTGCCCACCCCCCTCAAAAAGTTGTGTTAGATGGTGAAATGATCGGCACCACTCCCATTGATGTCATCTGTGTGCCAAGTGGATTGACAATTTTTGTGCCATCAACGGAAGCCATTGAACCCGTTGAAAAACTGGAAGGGCTACCAGACCTAGACATTCACATGAAGGAATCAGTAGGTTTTGATAGCCCATGATCGTTTCATGAGAAACCGAAGGAAAAGCTATTAGGATCGTGGGTTAAATAACTTACAGAATTGTTTAGAAGCGATACGCTCTGCATTCCCTCATCCCCTAACCCCTTCTCCCAGAGCGGGAGAAGGGGAACAAGAAACTCCGGCTCCCCTCTCCCGCTCTGGGAGAGGGGTTGGGGGTGAGGGTCAAAAGTTGAGGTTATTTAATCCACGATCCTTACCTGCCAGAATGGAATTACACAGCCAAACCGCAAAAAGCTTAATTCTGGAGGTTATTTAATCCACGATCCTAAATGAATCATAATCAGAACATTAGGCGAACTCGTCAGAGAGCATCACGCGTTTGTCGTTAATGTGGCTGTAGTAATGGAAAGGGGCAACTCATGCATCAACCTTCTCGTCCATCGCGGTTCTCTTTACGGCAGATTCCGCTGTACTTACAAATTGCGATCGCCTTAGTTTTAGCCGTTGGACTCGGGATACTGCTTGGGGCAGGCCAACCCAATCCGAATAATATTCCGCTGATTAATAATCTTGTTATCCCCTGCACCCTCATTCTGAAGGCGCTCCGTGCCCTTGCTACCCCTTTAATTTTGCTAGCCGTCATTCACTCTTTCCTAACGGCCACAATTCCAGGCAAAGCAGGCCGACGCATTGCCGTGCTACTAATCACCAATACCTTGGCAGCTATTCTTATTGGCCTTACGGTTGCAAATGTTTTTCAACCCGGTAAATGGGGCAAAATCGACACCGCAAGCGCAAGTGCCTCCGAAGTCGGTAAAACCCTCGATCCTTGGGGGTTGCTGCAAAGTATTGTGCCGGATGCCATTTTGAAGCCCCTCGTTGATAACAATGTGATTCAGCTGATCTTTGTGGCGCTGGCCTTCGGGATTGTGCTGCGGGGCTTAAAAGCAGAGCAGATCGCCCAGGGCAAGACGGGCTATCAGGCAATCGAAAATACGGTTACGCTGTTATTCGATGCTGTCATTGGTGTGCTGCACTGGGTCATTGCGCTGGTGCCGATCGCCGTTTTTGGAATCGTGGCTAAGACCATCGCCCTTCAAGGATTTGCACCGTTTAAGGCCTTGGGCGCATTTATTGTGGCGGTGTTAGCGGCGCTGGTGCTACAGGCTAGCTATTATCTGCTGCGCGTTCAGTTCGGGTCTTGGGTGAGTCCTAAAAACTTTTTACTGGGGGCATCGGATGCATTGTTCACGGCGCTGTCCACGGCGTCATCCACGGCTACGATGCCGATTACCTTTGAAGCACTCATTCAAAAAGTGGGCGTGCGAGAATCTTCGGCCTCTTTAGGGGCTTTGGTGGGCAGCAATTTTAACAATGACGGGACTGCGCTGTACGAAGCTATGTCTGCGCTGTTTATTGCCCAAGTGCTGAACTATAACCTAACGCTACCGCAGCAGTTGATTGTCGTATTTACCTCTATTTTCGCCTCGGTAGGGGCTGCGGGAATTCCAGAAGCGGGACTCGTAACGATGACGCTTGTATTTACAGCAGTGGGGTTGCCCACGCAGTACATTGCGCTGCTGATTACGGTGGACTGGTTTTTAGATCGCTGCCGCACTGCTATTAACGTGATGGGAGATATGACGGTAGCTTGCTTACTAGACGGGAAGCAGCAGGCAGCGCCAGAGCTAGAGCCTGAGCTTGCGATCGCCGAACGCAGCCCATAACAACGCGATCGCGATTTTTGAAAGGATCGATTGCATCAGTCGCAATACTGTTCGGTTAAGTCTTATCCATCGTTGCACTCGGCCCCCCAGCCCCCCAATTTTGGGGGGTTCTGAACTCAAAGTCCCCCAATTTTGGGGGATTTAGGGGGCGAGTGCAAGGTCTTTGCATCTTATCCGAACAGTATTGGCATCGGTCGAAAATAGCAGTACCGAGAATAAACATCGTGCATACCATTGTTTTATTAGGCGTAGCTGCTTTTCTCGCTGGATTTGTCGATGCTGTAGTGGGGGGTGGCGGACTCATCCAGCTCCCAGCTTTGCTAATCTTGTTTCCCCATATCGCCATTGCAACCTTATTTGGCACCAATAAGATGGCGTCCATTGCCGGAACCACGGTCGCTGGCATTCAGTATGGTCGGCGAATAGCCATTCCTTGGAAGAGCGTTTTGCCAGGGGCGATCGCCGCCGGAATCTTCTCATTCTTGGGGGCGCGGGCTGTGCAGTTCCTTCAGCCGAGCGTGCTGCGACCTCTGATTTTAGTCCTCTTGATTGGGGTTGGACTCTATACCTACCTCAACAAAGACTTTGGTACTGCACAACCGTCTAAAATTGCCATTCAGTATCGAACGATTGCAATGATTTTAGTGGGGGGTACCCTTGGCTTTTATGACGGTTTTTTTGGCCCTGGCACCGGAAGCTTCTTGATTTTTGCCTTCATTGGGGTACTGGGGTTTGACTTTTTGAAAGCCTCCGCCTCCGCCAAGATTCTAAACTGGGCCACCAACTTCACGGCGCTTTTGGCCTTTGCCAGTGCTCACCAAGTTTTGTACTCCCTTGCCCTTCCGATGGCGGTCTGCAATATTGCAGGATCTCTACTGGGGGCGCGGCTCGCGATTCTTAAAGGTAATGCATTTATTCGAGTCCTATTTTTGAGTATTGTCGGCGTCCTAATTACAAAGCTAGTCTATGACACGTTTTTCCAATGAAGAACCCCGCCGTAAGCGGACGGGGTATCGAACCTCTAATATTTTTTGGGCATTTGCGAAGGTAATCTTCCGTCACCTCGCTGATCGTTCTATAGTGGGTCATCGTTTAGATGCCTCTGCCAGTAGACTTTTGCTTGGGGAAATGATGGGGTATCGTAAGGTGAAATCGGAACGAAGTGGGCGATCGCCTTCAAGGCTATAGAAAAGCTCTACAACACTCTATTCGCAGGCTATTTGTATAGTTTCATGCATCTCGTCTATCCGCGTAAACCCTGAGACAGGGGATAGAGACATCGCCCAAAGATCAGTAATAATCCAGTTTTGCAATCAGCAGATCTGCTCAATGATAAAGAAGTAGTCCAGTTAAGCGAAAAGGGTTGAGATTATGTTTACCAGCTTGTTAGCCGAAGCCTTAGCCGTAACTGCCGATAATCTCAGCATGACTGCCACCATTCTGGCCTGCACAGAAGAAGCAGCCCAAGAGCTTAGCCAAGAAGCCAGACAACGGCTCAGTATTGTACAGATGGGTCTATCCATGGCACTCCAAGCAATGGAGCATGAAGAGCTTCAAAGCGTTATGGAACAATCCGACGCTTACATGCCATCCTGGTCATCTTTAGTTTAGTCATAGAGATTTCCCGTCCGCCCTGCGATGGGGAGTGGGTCAACGATAACGCCACTGCGCCAGAAGGTTTTTTAATCGATAAAAGGCTTCTTTGGGCTGCATGTTTTGATCCAGTAAACCTCCAAAAGGCCAGAAACAGCCTCGATCTGTAAAATCCCACCAAGAAATGGCTTCAATGGCAGGTTTGCTGTAGCAGATTGTATAAAACGGCTCAACCCAATCGGCCTGGATTGTCTGACTCCATGGGGCATGCCAAAGCCCCTGTGCTTCTTTGAGGTAAGACTGCTGATCGATACCCGTTGCGGAAGAAACGCCTAATTCTGTAATGTGAATGGGCTTACCGAGGGCGCTAAAACGCTCTAATAAGCGATCAATTTCAAACAGATCTTGATCTGGATAGTAGAGCTGTAGCCCAATCACCTCAAAGGGAATCTTTTTTGCAATACAGCTTTTGAGATACTGATATGGGCTGCGTTGTGGCGGTGGATAGTAGGCCACCACTTCTCCCCAAGCGCTACAGCAGTTGAGGATTCGCACCACCTTAGGATTTCCCTGCCGTGCCGCCTGTACCGCCATCTGCGTCAGGTCTAAAAACTGTTCTGGAGAAAAATTGAGTTCGTTCGCCCAAGGGACACTGTGGGCTTCGTTCATAACGTCAAAGTATTCAATGCGGTCTTTGTAGTGCGCGGTGATATCAACAATGCGGCGCTTCAGCAGGGCTTTGACCTCACCATAGGATTTTGAGCGCACCCAATCTGGGATACCAACTTCATGAAACCACACCAGTGGATGCCCTTTCACGGCAATGCCGCTATTGCGTAACCAATCCACGGTCTTATCTCGATTGGCAAACTGGGTTTTCCCTGGTTCTGGCTCAAAGGGCTTCCAATAAAATGGAATGGTTGCAAAATTAAAAATTTGGCGGAAATAGCGCTCGTAATCAGCACCTGTGTGGGGGTAGCCAAAGGCATTGCATCCAAACCGAAAGGCTTTAGTGCGCGGCTGTTTTGCAAGGCTTTGTTGGGCTTTGCTGAAGACCAATGCCTCACCTGCCCAAAGGCTATCTGCTAGGGCTGCATTACAGGCTTGGATTTTTGCAGTGACAGAGGTTGCGGAGATCGCCGCCATCACAGCTCCCCTTGACCGCAGCAACCGCTCCGCAATCTGATCTGCAAACGTAAATCCTTGGGTTCTCCAGCTCCGCAACGCGATGACCACGCGATTAATCCGCGTCTGGGCAAACGCCAGGTTAAGGTTGAGCGGAAAGTCGGCAGGGGTGAACCCATGCCCATCATTGTCAGCGTATAGGGTCACTTCCCCAAACCCTTGGACGGGAAGACGCAGGGCGATCGCAAAGGGGATCACCGCAGGCAGATCAGACCACAGCAAGCCTGCTTCAACCGTACGCGCTGGAGAGGGCAGTGGCTCATCCTGAAGATCTAAAAAGTAAAGCTGATTGAGCGGCTTGCGGGGCAGTGGACTCCCATCGGGGAGATAGGCCATCATCTTGAGACGCGCGGGTTTAACGGCGATAGCCCGTAATGCACCCTGCTGAGCAAAGACAAAACTGAGACCTAGCCCACTGCTCAATTTTAAGACCTTGCGCCGATGCATCATAAAAACGCCGTCCGTGCAGCGACCTTGTATTAGATTTAAGTGTCAGATTTAAGATTACCTTACCGATCAAGCTTGATCCTCAATCTTCTAAATCGCATTAAGCTCAGATATCCTCAAAGACAGAGCAAACTTGTGCCCAAACCATCACCATTAACGTCACCATCAATATGATTGGATATCTCAAAGGCACTCTCGCCTCACTTCAGCGTAGCGCCAGCCCACGAAGCTTCATTACCCTAGACGTTAATTCTGTAGGGTATGACCTCCAAATCCCGACCCGAACCATTCAGCAGCTTCCTGAAATTGGGGATAGCGCCCAAATCTTCACCCATTTGCAGGTTCGTGAAGATCAGTGGATTCTCTTTGGGTTTCACTCCACCGCCGAGCGCGACCTATTTCGTCAGCTCATTAGCGTTAGCGGCATTGGGCCACAGCTCGGGCTAGCGCTTCTCGATACCTTTGGTCTCCAAGATCTCATTCAGGCCATCATCAGCAGCAACACCAAGCTACTCTCTAAAACCCCTGGTGTGGGAGCTAAAACCGCAGAGCGCATTGCCTTAGAACTGCGCACTAAACTAGCAGAATGGCGCGAACAGGCCGGATTAATGAGCGCCCCCCTCCCTGGGCCAGCCTCTCAAGTACAGGCTGAAGTCGAAATGACGCTATTGGCCCTAGGCTATAGCACCCGTGAAATTATTGATGCCCTTAAAGCCGTGGGTCAAAAGACAGCGCTCTCTAAAAGTGCAGACACAGACGACTGGATTCGGGAGGCGATCGCCTGGCTGAGCCAAAACGTTTAAATAGAGGCTTCGCATCTAAGCGCTAAAATGGAACAAAACTCTCATAAAAGGGTCTTTTTTCTTAAGAAAAACGATTAAAAGAAGACAGTGATACCCCATGACTCGTTTAACGTCATCTATCCAAAGCATAGGACTTGGAAGCATCTGTGCCGGACTTTTCTGGACAGGAATTCAGCCTGGCACCCTAAGCCAACCCTTTCGACCTAGGCTTACCCCTCTCAACGTAGCTCAAGGCGCTGCTCTCAATACAACAATCGTGCCAGGTGTAAGTGTTGGCTCCATTACGGGAAACACCTCTTACCAAGACCTCATTAAAATATTTGGTGCTGAACGTTTAACAGATGTGCGCCCACCCGATGCCAAAGAAACAGAACGCGAATTTGGCACCCGCATAAACCTTGGCCCAGACTGGTCTTTAACACTGGTGTGGCAAGATAAAACAAAAACCAGACCCTATCAAACCATTGATATGGGTCGAGGCTGGAAATTCCCCGCTGACCTGCGCATTGGCATGACCATCGCTGAACTTCAGCAAAAAATGGGGCCATTTCAAATCGTGGGGCTTGGGGGGCCCTATGCTGGCATCGTACCGTTAACCGATACCAAGCTAGAGCCATATTTTGGCAAGATTATTGTGCAACTGGCTCCAAAACAAGGCGCAGACAAGAAATTCCCTATCCCGTACAAAGCCGTCTCGGGAGAGCGGAGAATTCCCTCTACAGAACCCAACTGGAAGCCCCTAGACATGACGGTCAAGTACCTTGTGATGTTGTTTCCTAAAAAATGAACGCCATTGCCTCCCATTCATTGAGACGCTGGCACTGCACAACTAACGCTCGCGGCGAAAGCCTTTCCCCCGCAGCCTCTGAGGGCTGGACAATTCACTTTATTGAGCGAACCAGTCGCTAATGAGTCGAAGCCCAAGCCAGACTTAATGATGGATTCCTCTTTGAGAACGGCATTAAAGCAGAGCGATGCTTGCTTTAGAAGGGTTCTCAACTGTGACAAAGCTTCTCTAAATCCAGCAAGAAGATGGGCGCAGTTCCATCAAGTTGAATGACAGAAGAACAAACCGATCGCAGATACGGTGAATCATTGATCGCCTCTGACAGCGGAGAGATCTGACTTGGGGCAACACGCTGCATTTTAGGCTGTACATCAATGCTGATGCCAAACGTATGATCTGCGGCGGATTTGAATAGGATTAGACAGGATTTCTGCGTAGGGTTCTCTAAGTTCTTAAAAGCTGCCGCAGGAAAAATTGTTTGTTCTAAGTCAATGCGATGACATTCATCTAAGTCTTGGGTGGTAAGACCAGCCTCTGAGGAAGTCGCCTCATTACCCGCGTTGCAACTGCTAACCCGCTGCAAGACCTGAATGGGCAGCGCAAACCAGTATTGCCGAACTGCAAACGTGATGTATTTCTGAGTCGCTTCACTGGCACGATCAGCAAAGCGGCGAGAACGAAGAAGGGTTGCCATGAGCGATTAAGCAGAAAGGACGGGGACGGCGGTTTGAGCAATTAAGCGATTGAGGGTCACGAGCAGTTCAGACTCACGGAAGGGCTTAGAGAAATAGTCTTTTGCACCCAGAGACATCGCTAATTTACGGTGTTTCTCTCCACTGCGAGAGGTGAGCATGACCACAGGCAGATTCTGCGCGCTAGGGATACTTTTGAGGTTTGCGAGGAATCCATAGCCGTCCAATCGCGGCATCTCGATATCGCAAACAACGGCCTGAATGGGTAAGCCTGTTTGCACCAGCTCAAGGGCATGTTGACCGTCTTTCGCCTGCTCCACTCGAAAGCCCGCTTTTTCAAGGGTTAATGCGAGGAAGCGACGGACGTTGACAGAGTCATCTACCACCATAATGAGGGGTTGCGTGGCGATCGCCTCTGTCCCAACGTGCATCGCGATCACCTGACGTGAAGACATCTCCGAAGCATCGGTTGAGTCATCCGCCTGAGCTTCAATCTGCTGAAGGAAACTCATCGGGTCTAGGAGCGGCGCAATGCGACCATCCCCCAAAACAGTACAGCCTGCAAACGCTGAAGGGAGCGCAATAACCCCCTCTACCTGACGCACCGTCACCTCCTGCTCACCCCAGTACCGGTCGACCTGAATGCCTACGACTTGACCTTCTTGTTCAATCAGCAAGACCGTGGGCTGGTTAATTTTGGGCACTGTTTCAAGGTCAGACTGAACCACAGGCCGAGGGAAGGTCAGCAAATCTTGAGTCTGCACCAAGGGAATTAAAGCGTCATCGAGTTGAAGAATACATTTTCCATCGATCGTTAAAACCTTATCTGGTTCCAGCAGCAGTATTTCTTCGACTTGGTCAATGGGTACGGCCATGAGAAGGCTGCCACTTTCGACCAGCAAAACGCGGATAATCGAGAGTGAGAAGGGTACAGAAATTGTAAACGTGGTGCCGCGTCCCTCTTGGGTATCAACGGTAATGGAACCCTTGATTTTTTGCAGCGACGTGCGGACAATATCCATGCCAACGCCTCGCCCAGAGAGTTCTGTCACCTGGGAAGCTGTGCTAAATCCAGGTTCAAAAATGAGATCGAGAATTTCGGAAGGTTGAGCAGAGGCAAGTAGCGTATTATCAATACCCAACTGCGCGGCCTTGGCTTTAACTTTATCAAGCGAGATACCAGCCCCGTCATCTCGCAGCGTAATCAGAGTTTGGTTTCCGCGATAGGCGGCACTAATTTCAATCAGCCCTTTGGCAGATTTGCCGTTGGCAATTCGAGTTTGTGGGTCTTCAATGCCGTGGTCAAAGGCATTTCGCACCAAGTGAACCAGCGGGTCGGTCAAGGTTTCTAAAATAACCCGATCAATTAACGTAGCACCGCCTGAAAGTTTGAGGTCAACAGATTTGCCATGTTGTAAGCTCAATTCCCGCAGCATCCGAGAGAACCGACTCAATACGTCGGATACAGGACGCATCCGCATTTGGGTCATGGAAACCTGAAGCTGCTTAGTAGTGCGCGTAAAGGCACGGACGGTTTGCTCAGCTTCATCGAGGTTGACGTTAATGTCTGTGGTCACTTCCTCAATTTGAACGGCACTCTCCATGAGTGCTTGAGATAAAGTATGCAGTTCGCTATAGCGATCCATTTCTAGCAGGTCAAATTCTTCGGCCTGCCCCGAAAGCCAGCCCTGTAGTGAATTGGGCGCGCTAGGGTAGCCCGTCGCAGCCGCAATCACTGAAGACGGCGCAAAAGACTGACTTTTGAACGCGGTTTGAGTGGCGACGGTATCGTAAGTGCTTCTAAGGCTGGCGTTAGATGTTTCTAGAGAACGAACCCGCTGGGTGAGCAGGGCGGTGAGTTCGCGCATCCGTTTGAGCTGAAGGGCAAGGCCATTGCGCTCAATGAGCAGTTCGCCAAAGAGTTCGCCCATTTGGTTGAGCTGCTGTGCGGGAACGCGCAGCATAATATCGGGTTCTTCGGTCTCGTCTGAGGCGATCGCGGTGGTCGCTGCTGCCGCCATTTTGGTCTTGACGGGTGCCTGAACAGAGAGCGGCAGTAGTTCAGCCGCCTCTAGCTCTAGTTCTTGAGCAATTGGCTTAATCTCGATTGGCTCAAGCTCAAGGGGTTCAATCTCAAGCGCCTCAAACGCAAGGGACTCAAACTCAAGAGCGACGGATTGAAGGTCATCGAGAAAATCCTCAACAGATGTTTCAAAGGGAAGTTCGGCAAAGGTTTCTGAGATCGCCTCAAGTTCAATAGCTACGACATCTGGTTCGTCTAATGCTAAAGCATCCCATTCGAGGGCGATCGCAAGGGCAGCTTCTCGTTCGGCAGCTTCTCGTTCGGCAGCCTCAATCTCATCCATCTCTGCTGTCTGAACATTCGCCGTGTTTGTTGGCACTGTTGAGGCGGATGAATTTATCCCTAAAGCAGAGGGAATCAGGTCGCGCTGCCCCACCATTACTAAGGCTTGTGCCTGCCGCCAAGCCTGTTGTGCCTGGGTTATAGTGTTGAATAACGCAGCAGGCGCTGCTGTTTTAACCTGTGTTGAAACGTCCTCGCAAAGGTCACGAAAGGCCGGGAGATCTAGCATTTCGCCAAGCCCTGCTAGCTCCTGGGCGGCAATCGCAAATTCTGCCTGCAAACACGGCTGGTCAGGATTTTCTAAGACCTCATCGAGACGGTTGAGGATTGACTCCACTTCAGACTCAAACAAAAGCACCACCATGTCCGCGCCCACTTCCTCAGAGAGCAGCGATGTTTCATCCTCTGCCTGAGGTGCGCCCAGCCGATTAAGCAGAGACTCAAGCGTAGGCTGAACGGTTTGATTAAGCCATGCTTCAAATGGCTCTATCCCCTCACGGTTAAAGTTCGCAACCTGCCGCAGGTGATCAACACCCGCCAGCATTAAGCGCTCAACATCCTCATCTTTGGCGTCAGTGGGTCTGACCTTGAGAACTTTAAAGAAATCTTCGAGTTGGTGAGAAAGATGACTCAAGGTCATAAAGCCCATCATGGCACTGCCGCCCTTGATGGAGTGTGCAGCCCGCAGTACCCCATTCATCACCGTCCGTGGAATGCCGTCGGTGGACATTCCTAATACGGCTGCTTCAATTTCAGTTAAGTATTCTTGGGCTTCATCTAAAAACTGGAGTCGAACGGTGTGTTCACTATCGTGCATCATGATCTTTTTTGGCTACAGGGCTGCTTAAATCAGTGGGGAGATACTTTCTCCCCTAGATGTTTCTCTACAGCACCTACTCCTCTAACTTGAAGGTTTCCACAGAAGCCTGAAGCTGTTGGGCGATCGCAACGGTCTCTTGCAAAGAGCTAGAAACTTGGCGAGAGGTGGTAGACGTTTGCTCGGAGGATTCTGTAATCTGTTCCATCAGCAGCTTGACCACCTGAGACGTTTCGGTTTGCGAAACCGTCGCGCTCGAAATCGACTTCAGCAAGTCGTCAATTTCACGAGACACCTTCACAATCTGATTAAGGCTTTCTTTAGCCTCGTTCACCTGGCGTGTCCCCTCTACCACCTGGGTTGTACCGTTCTCCATCGCATCTACCACTTCACTGGTTTCACGCTGAATGGCGTCCACAATACCCTCAATTTCTTTGGTAGCTGCCGCAGACTGAGCCGCAAGCGCACCCACTTCTTCTGCAACCACCGCGAAACCACGCCCTTCTTCACCCGCGCGCGCTGCCTCAATACTGGCGTTAATCGCCAGAAGGTTGGTTTGTAGTGCAATTTGGTTAATTAGCGAAACCACCTTAGAAATTTGTTGAGACGATTCACCCAGTCGTTTTACTTTTTTCGCAGTTTCGGCAACGGTGTCTCGTAGCTGCAAAATACTTTCGACTGTGCGGTCGATGGTTTCCCCACCGCTTTCTGCCGTTTTAGAAGCCAGTCCAGACACCATAGAGGCCTGCCGTGCGTTTTCTGCCACTTCCTTAATAGACAGCGCCATCAGCTCCACAGACTTCAGGGTATCGGTAATCTTATGAGCCTGAGACTGCGCCTGATCTGCGAGTTGACCCATCACCACTTCGTTGCTACCCACAGAGGTATTGACCTGCCCAGCGGACAGTTTGACCTGAGACACAATGTCTTTCAAACTTTCCACAATGGAGTTAAAGAAGTCGGCAACAATACCAATTTCCCCAGCACTCACGTCAGCGCGTACGGTCAAGTCACCAGAGGAAGCCCCTTCAACGTCTTGAAGTAGGGTTAAAAGCTCCATTTGCAAGGCTGTGTTTCGCTCTTGAGCCTGCTCTGCTTCAAATTGTTTCCGTTCAATCATCGCTAGACCACCAAGAGATGGAGCAAACTGAGCGGCAAACTCCTGCATTGCATCAATTTCAGACTGCTGCCAGTGATGGATCTGAACACAGTGGTGAACCACCAGTAGGCCCAACAATTCTCCCCCTTGAACAATGGGGACGACTAAGTTGGCTTTAATTTGGAGCCGCTTCATGAGATCTAGGTGATCGGGATGGAACCCTGCGTTAAACACATTATCCGTGGGCACAACTCGGCCTTCTAGGTAAGAATCTCGAAGTTCTTTAGGGATGCAGGGGTCTTCAATTTTGTCGGCCAAGGCCTGAGGCAGCCCAGGAAGTACCGATTCCCCTGCAATATGGCCACTCCAGTTGGAATAGAATCGATAGATCACGGCGCGATCTGTGTTCAGCGCTACTCGCACCTCTTCGAGAAGAGGATTCAGGGGCGCAATGAGCGCTTGAATATCCTTTGACTGAGCAACTTCGGCTAACAATTGGGTTTTGCGGCTGCTTTCTTCTTGCTGAGTTAGGAAAGCTTTAATTTGTCCCGCCATTAAGTTGATGTTGCCGCCGAGAACGGCTAGCTCATCGGTTCCTGCAACTTCTACTCTGGTATCAAACTGACCTTGACCAATTTTACCCACGGCCTCCGCAGAATCTAAAATCGGTTGGGTTGCACGGCTTGCCGCAACAGAAGCAACTGCCGCAACCGCCGCCGTCGCGCCTAAAGTACCCAAAATAATCAGCCACGCTAACTGTTGCTCAGATTTCAATGCGATCGCTGTATCAACTGCAATAATGGCATCCCATTTTAAGTCGGGCATTTTCTCCATTTTCTTGAGGGGCGCATAGGCGATCAGCTGATCTGCGTTTGACATGCGATCTGTGCCAAATTCAAAACCCTTCTCTTTTTTCTCTAGACGCTGGGCTAACACCGGAAAGTCGTCTTTTGCAGATCGTCCAATCTGCTCTTGTTCTAGCGTCAGAAAAAACTTTCCAGAAGCATCAATAAGGTGATACTGCTCACCATTTTCGTTAAAGTTTTTAATAACTTCTTCTAGGTATGCAATGGGCATCCGTGAACGGATAACCCCCATGAGTTGACCTGTTGCGCTATTTTTAATGGGAGCAGCCAGATGAATCACGACCTTTCCCGTGGTTTTAGATTTCTCCGGCTGAGAAATAACGGCTTGACCCGTTTTGAGTGCCTCTTGAAAATAGCTCCGATCCTTATGATTAGAGACAGCAGAGCCAGCCGACTGGGCAATCACATTACCGTTGAGATCAAATACTGCAATGCTGTCGTAAACACCGTAATTTTTAATAAACTGATCGAGCAGAGCATTTTTTTCGCTGGGGCTAACCACGCTAATAACCTTAGGGTTATTGATAGCGGGCAGCTCACTGAGGGTTTTAATATCGCTATAACGCTCAGCCATAAAACGATTGACCTTATCCGCCATCCCCACGGCTCGAGCCGTTTCTGCGCTAGAAACTTGGCTGGTAATGGCCTGGCTTGATAGTAAATAGGCACTCCCCCCAATAGCAGCTGCCGGGATCGTTCCCAGCGCAACAGCAAGGAGTGTGGCTTTTGCTTTAATACTCTGCTTAGTCCACCATGCGTTGGCAGCTCCGCCAGATTTTTGATTAGACAGCGCCGCAGCATTTGCCGCTTTGGGTAAGTGGGTCGTGTTCATATAGATGGAAGCCCCCGATTAATTTAAAAGTGGTGTATGGTTCGACAAATGTTTTCAATTCAGCAGAACAATGCGAGTTATTCTGACCCGTCATAGGTCAGAATAATTTCTATCAATTTCCTGCAAAGATAGATGACTGAATAATTGATTCAGCATCAAGCACCCACAGGATTTCTTGTGCTTGAATCGAGCATCCGCGTAGATAGGGTACTTGCTCAGGCCGCACTTCTCCTTCGATGGACTGCACCGTATCTATATCGAATCGCACAACCCCTTTGATTTCGGGCACAACAAGCCCCAGGGATGTTTTCCCCGACCGAATAATGGCTAGGTTGTACTGCTGCACATTTAGGTTCTGAGCCTCTAATCCGAGCATTTGCGGCAAGTTCACAACCCAGATGACTCGGCTTTTGTGGTTGAGTAAGCCCAGCACGCAAGCGGGCATATTGGGCATGGGAGTGACTCGACTGGCGGGAATGGCGATCGCCTCTTGTGCCTGCGCCATCGGCAACACCGCAGATTGCCCAGCCTGAAGCAATACCTTCAGGTACGGGTCGCCCGTCTTCTTTTGCTGCAAAATCTGAGGATCTAATAACGTAGGCAGCATGATGCACTAAGCCATCACAGACTTAACAGCACGGAGCAGTTCTTCTTGCGTGAAGGGCTTGGTCACATAGGCATTTGCGCCTTGTTTCATTCCCCAAAGCCGATCTAACTCCTGATTTTTAGACGTGCAGACCACAATCGGTGTCTTTTGGGTTGCCTCATTCTTCTTAAGCGTGCGACACAGTTCAAAACCACTCATCCCTGGCATCACCACATCTGTAATCACAGCATCAGGCTTATGATCGGCAGCTTTTGCGAGTGCTTCTTTTGCGTCAGTTGCAACAACGACAGAAAATCCACCATCCTGCAAGAATTTGGTCATTAGTGCAAGTTCTGAGGGGGTGTCATCGACAACTAAGATGGTTTGCATGGTGGCCTCATAAAAGCGTAAAAAGCTGTAATTGTTTTGTTAGTCCTATTGTTCCCGTCTGATCTACGAAACTAACGGTATGGACAGAACTAAAAATCCCTGCACGTTTGGTGCAGAGATATCTCAAAATCTACGGACATCAGAGTGCTCTAAAAAGAAATCACCTGAACGAGATGAATTGGCTAAAGCAGTGAAAGTGGAAGATTTGCCCATTAAAATAAAGCTATATCCAAGCATTGAGAGGTGTACTTTTGGTTAGCTCTCCCCCTGTGCATGTCCCCGAAACCCTTAAGGTCACTGACGAACAGTTTTTAGCTTTCGTCATCGCGAATCCTAATCTATGCTTGGAGAGAACCGCTGCTGGGGAATTGATTGTCATGCCACCGACGGGAAGTGAAAGCGGCAACTACAATTTTGAGCTGAATACCGATCTTGGAATTTGGAACCGTCAAGCGCGTCTTGGCAAAGCCTTTGATTCATCAACAGGGTTCCGTCTCCCCAATGGTGCTACGCGTGCCCCTGATGGTGCATGGGTTACAAACGAACGTTGGAATGCGCTTACGCCACAGCAGCGCAAAGGATTTGCTCCTATCTGTCCTGATTTTGTGTTGGAGTTAGCATCTGAAACCGACAGCTTAGACATCCTTCGCCAAAAGATGCAGGAATATATCGAGAATGGCTGTCGTCTGGGCTGGCTCATTATTCCTAAGTCAAAACAAGCCGAGATCTATCGGCTAGGTCAAGTTCCTGAAGTGTTGCAGTCTCCCGATACGCTGTCAGGAGAATCAGTTTTGAAAGGTTTTATCCTGCCCTTACAAACTATCTTTCAGCTTGACCTCTAACTTAAACCCTCTTTGAGCTGTTGCTTTGCTTGGGCTAACGCCTCGGGTAGCTTACTGGGGTCTTTTCCCCCTGCCTGAGCCAAATTAGGCCGCCCGCCGCCGCCGCCGCCGCAGATTTTGGCAACACCGCCAATAAACTTACCTGCCTGTAACCCTTTTTGAGTAACACCAGGGCTAAATGCCGCCACTAGGCTTACCTTCTGCGCTTCAGGAGAAGACCCTAATACCACCGCACCTTCGCCGAGCTTTTGCAGCAGTCGTTCGGCGGCAGCTTGAAGAGAAACCGGATCGACGCCCTCTAGTTCCGCCACCAATAACCTAAAGCTGCCAATGGTTTCAGCCTGATTTAAAAGCTGCGTAGACTTTACCAAAGCCAGTTCTGACTTAAGCGCTTCAAGCTGTTTTTGGGTGGTTTTGAGTTCGGTTTGAAGGTTGGTGACGCGCTCTGTGAGTTCTTCTGGTTTGGCCTTAAAGCGATCGCCCAGTTCCTTTACCACCACATCTCGTACATTCAGGTACTCCAGCATCGCTGGCCCTGCAACTGCCTCAATCCGCCGCACACCAGAGGCAACGCCCGTCTCAGACACAATCTTAAAAAGGCCAATTTCTGCCGTATTGCGGACGTGGGTACCGCCGCATAGCTCCATGGAAACCCCAGGCACATCAATCACGCGCACCACAGCACCATACTTTTCGCCAAACATCGCCACAGCCCCTTTTGCTTTGGCTTCTGCAATGGGCATTTCGGCAATTTGCGTGTCGTGGGCTTCGGCAATCCAGGTGTTGATTTGGTCTTCAAGGTGCTGAAGCTCGGCAGGGGTTAAGCCACGGCTAAAGTTGTAATCAAACCGAAGGCGATCAAATGAGACAAGGGAACCCGCTTGACCAATGGATTCATCAATTAGTTTTTTGAGCGCTGCCTGCAACAGATGGGTGGCGGTGTGGTTGGCTTGGGCGCGACGGCGACAGGCACGATCAATCTGGGCTGTAACGCTATCGCCCAGAGTTAGGGTGCCGCGCTCAATTCGACCGGAGTGGATGAATAAACCCGACTCTTTTTTAACGTCTTCAATGCGAACCAGCATGTCACCGCCAGAGAGGTAGCCGCGATCGCCCACCTGTCCGCCAGACTCGGCATAAAACGGCGTTTGGTCTAGGGCGATCTGCACGAGGTTTCCTGCTTCAGCTACTGCCACAGATTTTCCATCCACCAAAATTGCGATCACCTTCGCGGCAGTAGAGGGTTCGGTATAGCCTAAAAATTGGGTGGGGGTAAGCTGTTCTGCCAGTTGGCTGAGGGTACCCTGTGCGGTGAGGTCAATCAGTTCATGGGAACCCCGTCCTAGCTCTCGCTGCATTTCCATCTTGACTTCAAAGGCTGCGACATCGACCGCTAAGCCCTGCTCTTCTGCAATTTCTTGGGTTAGCTCTAAGGGGAAACCGTGGGTGTCATAGAGCGTAAAAGCATCTTCGCCAGAAATAATGGATGGCTTGCGCTCAAGAATTTCTGTCAGCAGCTTTTCACCCCGTCCTAGGGTTTTTCTAAACTGCGCTTCTTCACGGTCTAATTCAGCCTTGATGAAAGTTTCACGTTGGCGCACGTTGGGGTAGGCGGTCTCGGAGAGGGCGATCGCCGTTTCTGCTACGGTCGCCGTAAATTCCCCTTCAATGCCAATCAACTGACCGTGACGCACCACCCGCCGAATCAATCGACGCAGGATGTAGCCTCGCCCAATATTGGAAGCCGTGATGCCGTCCGCAATCATGTGAACCACTGCCCTGACGTGATCCCCAATTACCTTGAGAGAGATTTTGGTCTTTTCATCGCATTCAAAATAGTCAATTCCGGCTAGATCCGCAGCGGTTTTGAGAATCGGAAAGATTAGATCCGTTTCGTAGTTATTGGGCACCTTTTGGAGGATCTGAGCCATCCGCTCCAAGCCCATACCCGTATCAATATTTTGGTTTTGCAGCGGCGTTAGCTTGCCCTCTGCATCGCGGTTGTACTGCATAAAGACAAGGTTATAGAACTCAATGAAGCGCGTATCGTCTTCAAGGTCAATATTGTCTGCACCTAGTTCTGGGTGAAAGTCATAATACAGCTCAGAGCAAGGCCCACAAGGCCCCGTTGGCCCCGAAACCCAAAAGTTATCGTCTGCGCCCATGCGCTTAATGTGGGTGATGGGCACCCCAATCTGGTCGCGCCAAATCGCAAAAGCTTCGTCATCTTCTTCAAAGACGCTTACTACCACCTGCCCTGGCGGTAGCGCAAACACCTTCGTCGAAAGCTCCCAGGCATAGGCGATCGCCTGTTCTTTAAAATAGTCGCCAAAGCTAAAGTTACCCAGCATCTCAAAAAACGTATGGTGCCGTGCGGTACGCCCGACGTTTTCGATGTCATTGGTACGGATGCATTTTTGCGAAGTAGTGACTCTGGGGAACTCAGCGGCCTGCTGACCCAAAAAGATGGGCTTGAAGGGCAGCATTCCGGCGATCGTCAGAAGTACCGTTGGGTCTTCTGGCACCAGAGATGCGCTCGGCAGAATTTTGTGACCCCGCGCTGCAAAGAAGTCTAGAAATGTCTGTCGAATTTGAGCGCCGCCCAGAGAAGAAGCCATAGGAACTTAAAGAAAATTTTTCACCTTCTTTCATCATGCCTTGAGATAGAGGCTTTGCGGGGGTAAATCAAGAGCAAATTTGTGAGGTTCTATCGCCCCAGTTGGCGGATGGCATAATAGGAGCCATAGCCAGCGCAAGGATAGCCCTGAGGTTCTGATGGTTGTTAGCCCTACCCCGTTTTATATTTCGCCAGAAGACTATCTTGAGGGCGAAGAAGTTAGCCCCATTAAACACGAGTATCGCCGAGGGCACGTCTACGCAATGGTCGGAGCCAGAAAGCCACACGGAGTGGTAGCGGGAAATTTACTCACGCTTTTAAACAACCACCTCCAAGACAGCCCCTGTATCGTTCTCGCATCTAATACTAAGGTCAGGCTAGAAGAAACGGATTGCTACTACTATCCTGATGTGGTCGTCACCTGTGATGAACGGGATCTGGGCGCTACCGATGAATTTGTGCGTTTCCCGAAGCTGGTGATTGAGGTTCTCTCAAAATCTACGGCGACCTTTGACCAAGGCGATAAATTTGCAGACTATCAAACTTCTCCTGTACTGGAAGAATACGTCTTAGTTAGCCAAACTGAACCAAAAGTAGAGTGCTTTCGTAAAACCGAAGCGGGTTGGATAGGCCAAACCTATGGGGCAACAGAAACAGTTCACTTTACGAGCGTTGGATTGAGTGTGGCGATCGCCGCTATCTACCGTAAAGTCCCTGGGCTACCGTCCATCCCTCAAGGCTGAACCTCCGAAACCCAGAAAAAATTTGCTACCCGTGGAGAATTCGCTTTAACTTCCTCCGATGGGTTCAGCAACACCGTCGTCTGTTTCCAGTCTTTTCGCCCCACCGCCTTAAGCCGCCGCGCCACCCGACTCGGAATGCCGTCGCCAAACAAGATGTGCCCTTGCCCCACCAACACCACAATGAGACGGTCAGGGTGCTTTAGCCAATCCTGGGCGATCGCCGCTGCCATTGTTTCATCCCACAACACCTGCGCCTCAAAAAATCGTTCAAAGCCATCGCTATTCCCTTTCCCTTGATGAAACGAATTATAGGTTTCTCGTATTCGTTTGCGGTAGGACGTACTGCTGAGGTCTATTTCAGCACGGGGTGGAATCCATTCAAAGTCTTCTGGTTGCAGAGAGTCTAGGCCAGAGCGAGCCACTTTACGGGTAATTTCAGACGGGGTGTTGATGGCTAAAAGCGGCAGATTTTTAGCTCTGGCAAAACGAAAGATCGGCGCGTAAAAATTCCAGTCAAAGCCCCAACGTTTCGGGTACTCCGTTTGAGCCAGCAGTTGCGCTTCACTCGTTGCTCCGGCTAACCACACTTGATAAGGTCTTTGGAACATTTCTAGGGCGATCGCCATCCGTGGGTTCTTGCCGTACAGCACCTGGATAATTGCCAACTGTGCCTGATGATCCGCCAGTCGATCATGCGTCTCGCCGAGATAGATAATGTTTGCCCTCTGAATGTTCTGAAGCACTCGCTGCTGAATGCGGGTTAAAGCAGGTGCATTTGCGCGATTGGGTTGGGACTGAGCATAGCTCGGCGCAGGGAACGCGTAAGTCATCCATAGGCCAATCCCCAAAACATAGAGGCATAGACATAAATTTTGAGAACGTCTCTTTAAAGACCGAGCATCGCGCATAGTAAACCTAGATCCATTCCCTCTCAAAATAATCAATTATCAACAAATCTCCTAGCGTTCCTTAGGAGAAAAGAGAAGGGAAATGTTATTATTGCAACAAAATCACGCAACTTAGTACGGAAATCGACCCCTATGGCTTCGACTCCAGTGTCTCCGGTAGTCCTAGTGATTTTGGATGGCTGGGGCTACCGTGAGGAAACAGACGGAAATGCGATCGCCACAGCGAATACGCCGATCATGGACAGCCTTTGGCGCGCCTACCCTAGCACGCTCATTCAAACCTCAGGGAAGGCTGTCGGTCTGCCGAAAGGTCAGATGGGCAATTCAGAAGTCGGACACCTGAACATTGGCGCAGGCAGAACCGTGCCTCAAGAACTGGTGAGAATTTCAGATGCCGCTGAAGATGGCAGTTTGCTTCAAAATCCGGCGCTGGTTGAGCTATGTGAAACCGTTGCCAAGAAGGGTAGCAAGCTACATTTGGTCGGGCTATGCTCTCAAGGTGGCGTTCACTCTCATCTCAATCACCTATTTGCCCTGCTTCAGCTTGCCAAAAACCACAATATTCAAGATGTCTGCATCCACGCCATTTTGGATGGACGAGACACCCCACCCACCAGCAGCATTGAAGAAATTCAGCGACTTCAGGCCGAAATTTCCCACATTGGCGTCGGTCGCATTGTTACCCTCAGCGGTCGCTACTATGCCCTAGACCGCGATCATCGCTGGGATCGCGTCCAGAAAGCCTATGAGGTCATGACGCAGGATATTGAAGCCATCGGGCCTTCTCCCCAAGACGTCATTGAAGAAGCCTATCGCCAAAAAATCACAGATGAATTTGTGCTTCCGGTTCGCATTGCCCCAGGTGCCATTGAACCCGAAGATGGCGTCATTTTCTTTAACTTTCGACCAGACCGCGCCCGTCAGCTTACCCAAGCATTTGTTGACCCTAACTTCAAAGGATTTGAGCGCACCTTAGTCGAGCCTCTGTCTTTTGTGACCTTCACGCAGTACGACTCACAACTGCCCATTCGGGTGGCCTTTGAGCCTCAAAGCCTAGACAATATTTTAGGCGAAATCATTGCAAACAATGGACTCAAGCAGTTCCGCGTCGCCGAAACCGAAAAATATGCCCACGTCACCTACTTTTTTAATGGCGGTATTGAAGACCCGCTAGAGGGAGAAGAGCGATTTTTAGTGCCTAGCCCAATGGTGCCAACCTACGATAAATCTCCCGCAATGTCCGCTGCCGCCGTAACCGCCGCTGCCGTTGCCGCTGTTAAGCAGCAGACGTATGGGCTAATTGTGATCAACTTCGCCAATCCAGACATGGTGGGGCATACGGGTAACATGAATGCCACAGTACAGGCCATTGAAACCGTCGATCGCTGTGTGGGCCAACTGCTAGAGCAGGTGGTGAAAGCGGGCGGCACCACGCTCATTACCGCCGACCACGGCAATGCTGAGTACATGTGGGATGAATCTGGCAATCCTTGGACAGCGCATACGACGTTTCCGGTGCCCTTCATTTTGGTCGAAGGTGAGCAGCGCAAAATTCCTGGCTACGGCACCGACATTCAGCTGCGAACGGACGGCTGCTTGGCAGATATTGCCCCGACCATTTTAGAAATCTTGCAGCTTCCACAGCCTATCGAAATGACGGGGACATCGTTGCTTCAGTCTTCTGAGGTAGAAATTCGACCCAATAAAGGGCCGGTTCGCATTCGGCTGTAGCAGGTTGAGCAAAGAAAAAGACTGATATCAGTCCATCTGTTAATCTGTAAAGGCACGGTTTAATTAGGCATTAGCATGGTTGTTCAAGTTCTTCAGGGCATCTGGGCCTTTTCTGCGTTCGGACTGATTATTTTGGTGCTGCTTCATAGCCCCAAGGGCGATGGTCTAGGCGCAATTGGTGGTCAAGCGCAGCTTTTTACCAGCACTAAAAGTGCAGAAACAACCCTAAACCGAGTCACTTGGACGCTGACGGTTTTGTTTATGTCCTTGACGGTGGTTTTAAGCGCTGGTTGGTTAAATCCTCGCTAAGGAATGAGAATAAAATAACATCTAGGTTTTGTAGGGGCGGGTTTTGCCGATAAATCTAGGATTTTCAAACGCAGTACCAGCTAAACCCGCCCTTACGTACATGAGCTAGAAATTAAGTTTTATTGTTGGGCAGAGGCGAGATTTTGCGCCTCTGCTAGGCTCATAAAAAGGGATTCCATCGGCTTGACCTTAAGCTTTTTCGGATAGGCTCGCATGGGCAGCTTTGACGTAGGCACTTAAGGGAACTGGCTGGCAGGCATCCTCTTCTATTCGCCGCAATGATGACGATTTACAATGCCTAAAGTCCTTCACCAATACATTCAGCAGTGGTGCCAAGAGCATGGCTGGACAGATTTGTTTGTAGAACAGCGCCAGTTCTGGGCTTTCCCCCCAGGGTCTGTTTTGCCTGTTCCTGTCCCCACTCGCGCATTGGAAGGGTTTTACAATGCGCGGGAAATGACGCCCCAAGTTGGCCTACTGAATTTATGCTCGATTGGGGTCGCGCTTTGTGCAATTTTGCTAACGGTCATCACACTTTCACCCATCCCTTTGCTGGCTGCTTTTGGCTGCTGTGCGATCGCCGTGGCGTTACTAGAAGAAGAGCGCATCTAATCGCACAATATCTCTTTATTTTCTAATGCTTCTGGTTATCAGCTTGGTGAAGACTGAGCCGCAGTAGCTTCTGCTGGGGGCGCTGCTGCTCCACCCATCCGAATTTCTGAGCAGAATGTAGTCATAAAAACGATACCGTCTTTCTTAACGCTGCTGCTGCGTAAGCGTAAATTAGGGCTGGCAAACCAGATCCGCTCTTCAGAATTCGCGCCTGCTTCCTCAAAGCGAAGGGTAAGTGCTTCATCGGTACCCATGCTATAGGTGCCCTTTACAGCACCACCAGAATTGAGGCTGCGCAAGAGCTGCCCAGAATTGGGAGCATTAGAGGCGATCGCCACCAGCACCACAGACCCTTCATTTTTCGGCTTAAACTTACTCTGGTAGGCTTCAGCCACTTCACTCCAGCGCAGCCGTAGACCACATTGCACCAGAGCTGGATCAACACTGACCTGCTGACAAAGCGCCATAACATCGCTGTGACCTGCCTCTAGCATTTCGCCCCAGAGGTCAGAACGTGCACTCTGGTTATTTTGTTCAATGAGTTGATGGGTGGTGCGTTGAGACACCCACTTACCATCGCAGAGCTGAAAGAATGCTTGAATATCCATGAAGCTAGTGACACAGTACGCCGAATCCTTTCTATTTTAGGGGTTCAGGTGACGGGCGTGAAATCGAATGTGATCTTCTATAAATGTGGCAATAAAGTAATAGCTGTGATCGTAGCCAGGATGTGCTCGATAGGTGAGCGATCGCTGAGCCATTCGACAAGCTTCGACCAGTCGGTCGGGCAGCAGTTGCTCAGGCAGAAAAGCATCGGCAAGTCCCTGGTCAATGAGGATGGGGCGAGTATCTGCGGCGAGAGTAGAAGCTAGAACCGTCGCGTCATAGAGACTCCACTGTGCTGGGTCTGCGCCTAGGTAGCCCGTCAATGCCTTTTGCCCCCATGCACACTGACTGGGCGCAGCAATCGGCGCAAAGGCTGAGATAGACCGATAGCGATCGCCATTCCGTAAACCACACACCAGCGCACCGTGGCCCCCCATCGAGTGCCCCGTAATCCCCTGTCGCATTGTGTCGGCTGGGAAGTGTGCCGCAATGACTGTAGGCAGTTCTTCTACCACGTAGCTATACATTTGATAATGCTGATTCCAGGGCGATTGGGTGGCATCTACGTAAAACCCCGCGCCAGCGCCAAAATCCCAATCTGCATCTTCTCCAAAGAGACCTGTGTTGCGAGGGCTGGTATCCGGTGCCACTAAAATCAGTCCTAGTTCAGACGCGTGGCGCTGTGCGCCTGCCTTTGCCATAAAATTTTCTTCGGTGCAGGTGAGTCCTGACAAGAAATACAGCACGGGAAGCGGCGTAGTGCTGGCTTGGTGGGGCACGTACACCGAAAAATTCATGGGGCAATGGCAGTGTTCTGAGACATGGCTGCAAAAATAAAGCGTGCCATCAAAGTTGGCGTGCTGCTTGAGAATTTTGAACGAGTCAGTCATTCTGAGTTCCCGAATATCTGAAATGTGCCTAAGCTTTCGCTTTTTTCTTTTGCTTCTTCGTAGACTCTTTTTCTAATTGCTTCGCTCGTTTCTCAGCATCTTTGGCTGACTTGTTTGCCGCTAACTTACCTAGCTTTGCCTGCTCCTTTTCTTCTTCTATTTTGTCGAGATAGTAGTGGTAGTCACCTCGATAGAGCCGCAGTTCACCATCCCGCACCTCTACAATTTTGTTGGCGACCTGCTCTAAGAAAAAGCGATCGTGGGACACAATAATGGCGCTGCCTTCATAGTTTTGTAGGGCTTCTTCGAGCATCTCTTTGGCTGGGATATCAAGGTGATTGGTCGGCTCATCCAAAATCAGCAGGTTGACCGGACGCAGCAGCATTTTAGCCAAGGCCAGCCGCGCTTTTTCGCCGCCGCTTAATGCCTCAACCCGTTTGAACGCCGTATCGCCACTAAACAAAAAGCGGCCTAAGAGCGTGCGAACTTCTTCATTGCTCCAGGTGGGCACTTCGTCGTGGATGGTCTCTATAACGGTTTTATTGAGGTCAAGGGCTTCGGCTTGGTTTTGCTCAAAGTAGCCCATAATAACGTTGTGTTCGCCCAGGGTGACGCTGCCCTCATCGGGCTTCTCGCTGCCAATCATCATGTGCAGTAGGGTCGATTTACCCGCCCCATTAGGGCCAAGGATAGCAATGCGATCGCCCCGTTCGATCAGCAAGTTGGCATCTAAGAACAAAATCTTGTCGCCATAGCTTTTGACGAGGTTTTGAATCACCACGGTCTCTCGACCACTGCGGGGCGCATCGGGGAACCGAAACCGTAGGGTACGCATACTGCCTGTAGGGGCTTCAATGCGCTCAATTTTGTCGAGCTGCTTTTCGCGGCTTTTGGCCTGGGTGCTGCGGGTCGCGCTGGCACGGAACCGATCAACAAAGGTCTGCTGCTTTTCAATTTCTTTTTGCTGACGCTCGTAGGTGCTGAGCTGAGCGGCCTGCATTTCGGCTTTTTGCAACAGATAGGCCGAATAGTTGCCGAGATAGGTGCTAGAAACTCCTCGCTCTGTTTCGACAATCTGGTTGCAGAGTCGGTCTAAAAAGGCGCGGTCATGGGACACTACCACCATAGGCGTGGTTAAACCCCGCAGATAGTTTTCGAGCCACTCAATGGTTTCGAGATCTAGGTGGTTGGTCGGTTCATCCAACAGCAGTAGGTCTGGGGTTTGCAGCAAAATTTTGCCCAAGCTCATGCGCATCTGCCAGCCGCCGCTGAAGGCACTGACCAGGCGATCGCCATCCTCTTGCGTAAAGCCCATTTCTGGCAAGATTTTCTCGATTTTGGAGTCTAGCCCATAGCCGTCCAGCGCCTCAAACTTGCGCTGAAGCTTATCCATTTTGTCGATTAAGATATCCAGTGCCGCTGGGTCAGCCGTCTCCATTTTGAGATGCACTTCTGAGAGCGCATGGTTAATTCCATTGGCCTCATGGAATACCGTCCAAAATTCTTCGCGCACCGTGCGGGTGGGGTCTACTTCAAATTCTTGAGTCAGGTACGCCATCTTAAGACTATTGGGACGAACCACTTGCCCTGTGGTCGGCTCCATTTCGCCTGCAATAATTTTGAGCTGCGTCGATTTACCCGCCCCATTGACCCCCACTAAGCCAATGCGATCGCCCGTTTTGACCTCCCAATTAATATCCTTGAGCACTTCCCCTGTGGGATAAATCTTACTAACATGTTCCAGGCGCAGCATGGGAGACTCCAATCGGTCGCGTATAAAATTTTTAAGCAGCAGCTCAATACCAACGCCAGAGCGATGACCAAACAGTTAACCATTATAAGGCGCTCCGCCATTCTGGCGTTGGCGTGGGGTCATCTCGATAGACGATAATGCAAACAGTGCTTGCTGCTCATGATCCTAACCGTCAGCGCCTGATTTGTATGTGCCTTAAGGAACTTGAGCTAGATGGATGTCAAACAATGGTTAAGTCGCCAGGAACCCGCTTGGCAACGACTCATCGCACTGCTCAATCGTGCTGAAAAGCAGGGAATGAAGCGCCTGTCTGCCTCTGAGGTGCAGGATCTGAGCAGTCTTTACCGCAAAGTGAGTTCTGACCTCTCCCGCGCTCGAACGCATCAGGTGGGTGCCGTGGTGATTGAGCAGTTGACTAACCTCACGATGCGGAGCTACACCCAAATTTATCAGGGCGGTCGCCGTCAAAACTGGCGAGATGTGCTGGAGTTCTATCTGCGAGGGTTTCCGGCTGTGGTGCGTGAGACTTTTCCCTACATCGCAGTTTCTACAGCCATTTGCTTGCTGGGTGCGCTGATTGGCTGGTGGTATGGCTGGCGAGACCCGTCGTTTTTGTCCATTGTTATCCCTCCCCATATTTTGACGTTAGTGCAAGATAAGGGCGAACTGTGGATGGGTTCTATTGTCGGCGTGGAGCCAATGGCTTCTTCTGCCATTATGCGCAACAACATTAGCGTCACGATTTCTGCCTTCGCGGGCGGAATGTTGGCGGGTACTTGGACAATATTTTTACTTTGGAATAATGGGCTAAGTATTGGGGCGATCGCCACCCTGGTCGGTAAATATCACCTTGCCTACCCCTTCTGGGCGTTTGTATTGCCCCATGGCGCACTGGAGTTACCCGCCATTTTTATCTCCGGTGGGGCGGGGCTGCTGTTGGCAAGGGCGATCGTGTTTCCTGGGCAATATCGACGCAGAGAGCGGCTCAAGCAGCTTGGGGGTAAAGCCATTCAGCTCATGTTTGGTGTGGTGCCTATGCTGTTTATCGCAGGCATCATCGAAGGGTTTTTCTCCCCCTCGCCAGCGGTGCCCTCGTCTTTAAAGTATTTAGTGGGGACTGTTTTGTTTGGGCTGCTGGTGCTTTATATCAGTTATCGTCCATCTCTTTCTAAAATCACAATGCCACAAGAGCCTTAGGTAGTCAGTTTTTAACGGCGTTGCGGTACCCTTGAGAAAGGGGGAGAAACTACATTTGCATGTTGCGAACATCACCAGGTCGCTCCCTTGGGCTTTTTTCTCTGGCGGATGAATGATGCAGTGTCCCTTTTGTCAGCATACCGATAGCCGAGTTTTAGAGTCTCGCTCTGCCGAATCTGGACACAGTATTCGCCGTCGGCGCGAATGCTTAGAGTGCAGCCGTCGCTTTACAACCTATGAGCGTATAGAATTTGTCCCCATTACCGTCATTAAGCGAGATGGACAGCGCGAGTCTTTTGATCGGTCTAAGCTTTTGCGAGGCGTGATGACGGCCTGTGGTAAAACCGGATTAACGCCTGTGCGGCTAGAGGCACTGGTAGACGATATTGAGGCAGAGCTTCAGCAACGTGCGGTGCGCGAAGTGACCAGTACAGAGGTGGGCGAAGCGGTTTTGCAGTCGCTGAAGCAGCTCAGTGAAGTGGCCTACGTTCGCTTTGCATCGGTTTATCGACAGTTTCAGGGCATTACAGACTTTGTAGAGGAGTTACACAGTTTTCAGACGGGTCAGACCTCAGCGGCGTCGCAGGGTGATGCTGAGGGTGTGACAGAGGATGCACCCTCAGATCGGACTGAGGTATCTTCTGCGCCGATTGTTTCTTGGGCGTCTCCAACCTAGGAAGGTTTAAGGGGCGATGATTTTGGGATGAATCAGGAGATTATCGCAATGCATCAAAGTTGATGCCAGTGTAAAAGGCTGAGTTGCTCGGCATTTAGGGTTTCTAATGCGTAGGTAAGACCTTGAATGTCTAGTCTATTTGCTGTTTGCGTTATCGATCTTGTTTGATGGTTCATCCTTTTTGTTGATGATTGACGTAAGTCCGAAGGACGTTATTAATGACTGATTGATAGCCTTTGCCTTGGCTTTTAAACCAATCTAAAATATCGCTATCTAAGCGAAGAGAAACGGCTTTTTTGGAGATGGGCAACACCATCTTTGCGGTTTCCCAAAATCGATCATCCAATTCAGGAATATCTGAAGTGTCGATTTCTCCATCAGGTATATTTTGAATTTCTTCAAGACGTTTGCGTGAGATACTCATCATATTTTGTCCTTTCTTTTGATGTTGCCTTTCGAGCAGAAATGATCCTGATTTTTTCGCTACGTTCTGTGTAAATGACCGTAATGATCGCAATATTCTGAATTGTGCCAATACTGACTTCTCGAATCTCGCCGTAGTCAAGTTTGTCGCTGATAGAGGTAAAAACGACTCCCGAAAAGATTTCTTTGGCTTCTTCAAAGCTGATGCGGTGCTTTTGCTGGTTTTTGCTTTCGTCCCATTCAAATTCCATGAAATTTGCAATACATTTTGTGTATACAATTGTATTGCATTCTCAAAAGGGTTGCAGGTTGTTTAATGTTTTGCCATTACGACATTGAGCAGAGCGGTCTGTTTGCTGGGGGCATTGTCGATCTGCTGCTCTAGGCGATCGCTCCAAACCTATAAAAACTCCTTCCTCAAACCGATCGTTCTAAGATAGGATGGTAGATCTAGCGCTAAATTCGGCTAGGGTGAATTCAGCTTTATTCCACTGTGGGCTGGCTTCATGGGGCACTCTCTACACTCAGATGTTCACTTAACATCCATGCGAGACGTCAACACTACGGAGGATTACATAGGAAATACTAAGCATGGTCAATCAGAAAACAGACGCGCCAAACGTTGGCTTTACTCACGAAGATTTTGCAGCCTTACTCGACCAATACGACTACCACTTTAACCCTGGCGATACCGTAGCAGGAACAGTGTTTAGCATCGAGCCAAGAGGCGCTCTGATTGATATTGGCGCAAAGACCGCAGCTTATATTCCCATCCAGGAAATGTCGATCAACCGCATCGACAACCCTGAAGAAGTCTTAAATTCTAACGAAACCCGTGAGTTTTTCATTCTTGCCGATGAAAACGAAGACGGTCAGCTCACTCTATCCATTCGCCGCATTGAGTACATGCGCGCTTGGGAACGGGTGCGTCAGCTCCAAACCGAAGATGCAACGGTACGCTCTGCCGTCTTTGCCACCAACCGTGGTGGTGCGCTGGTACGCATTGAAGGGCTACGCGGCTTTATCCCTGGCTCTCACATCAGCACCCGTGCTGCCAAAGAAGAGCTAATTGGGGAAGAACTGCCCCTCAAGTTTTTGGAAGTGGATGAAGAACGGAACCGTTTGGTTCTCAGCCATCGTCGTGCGCTGGTTGAACGTAAGATGAACCGTCTAGAAGTGGGCGAAGTGGTCATCGGCGCGGTGCGCGGCATCAAGCCCTACGGCGCGTTTATTGACATCGGCGGTGTGAGCGGTCTGCTGCACATCTCTGAAATTTCTCACGATCACATTGATACGCCCCATAGCGTGTTTAACGTGAACGATGAAGTCAAGGTCATGATTATTGACCTGGATGCAGAGCGCGGACGAATTTCGCTCTCGACGAAGCAGCTTGAGCCAGAACCTGGTGATATGGTCAAGAATCCTCAAGTGGTTTATGACCAAGCTGAGGCAATGGCAGCAAAGTACCGTGAGCAAATGGCTTTGGCTCAACAGGCGGCCAGTGAAGCTGCCGCAGCGAAGGAAGAAGCTGCCGCTGAACCTGAAGAAGACGAGGCTGACGCTGAGGATTAAGCGACGATAGTCCTTTTTCTGCCGATATCTAACAAAAACGCTTTGGCTGCTTCGAGATCATGAAGCATCGCTAAGGCGTTTTTTGCATGAACTTGCGTCGGCGCAGTAAAGTGACACTATTGCTTTGCCCTCTTTAACGTTAGCAATGCACCATGACAACGCGACGAACCTTGCTTCAGCACATGGGTCTGCTGAGTGCTGGCCTATGGTTGGGAGATCTATCCATCGCCCAGTGCTATCAAATGGCACTGGCACAGCCTACCCCTCGGAAGCTGGCACTGCTGGTGGGTATCAATCAATACCCAAAATTCGATCGCGTTGCCGCCCTCAAAGGTAGCCTTACCGATGTTGAACTTCAGCGAGAACTGCTGACCCATCGTTTTGGCTTTAGCCCCCAAGATATTCTTACACTGGTTGATGAAGAAGCGACTCGCAGCAGTATTGAAGCTGCTTTCATCGCTCATCTCAGTGACCAAGCACGTCCTGGCGATATTGTGGTCTTTCACTTCAGCGGCTATGGGTGTCTGGTTCGCACTAAGCCTCTACTAGAGCAAGGCGAACAGTCCTATGGCGATCAGCAGGCTTTGGTGGCCTACGATGCCGGGTTGCTAGACCCAAACGGGGCACCTATCCTGAATGCCATTTATGAAGACACGCTGTTTTTACTGCTGCGATCGCTCCCCACCGATCAGGTCACAACCCTTTTAGACTGTGGACTCTTGCCCACCCACGCACTCCGCTGCGACAGCTTAAGAGAGCGATCGCTCCCCACCTGGGACACTTCCGCACTGTTGGGTGCAGAGCTGACGGTTCAAAATCGACTGTTGGCAAAAACCCAACTCACCCGCGATCAGGTGCAGGTTCAGCGGCAATCGGGGCAATTCCCTGGGCTGGTGCTGGCGGCAACATCGGCCAAACAAACCACGGCACTAGAGCGAGACTACGATGGGTTTTCCGCCGGATTATTGACCAGCACAATAGTGCAGCAGCTTTGGGCAAATACGCCTGCCCCCACGATTACGATTCAGGTTGGAAAACTTTCTGCCCAGATTGCAAAGCAGATCGGCGCTAGTGCTCAGCAGCCCACCTCAAAGGGGCAGAACAGCCAAGGCATGTTGCCTTGGTCTATATCCTTTCCCTCCCTGCCAGCGGTGGGCATTGTAAGCCTTGTAGACAGACGCGGCAGAACTGGAAAGCTCTGGCTTGGCGGCTTACCGGACGAACTGCTGGAGCACTATCACCTCCAAAGCTGTTTTCGCGCGGTAAGTCGTGACGCTCAGGCCATACCTTGGCGAGATGCGCCTACGCCGACATGGGTGCAGCTTCGTTCTCGGGAGGGGAAAACGGCGATCGCCCAGTATCTCTCAGGGCCTGTACTCCAACAAGGACTGTTCTTAGAAGAAGCCGTTAGAGTGCTGCCGCGCGCCATCTCACTGAGGTTAGCCTTGGGTTCTAACCTCAGCCGCATTGAGCGCGTTGATGCAAGCAGCGTTGTGTCTAAGCGAAGCAGCCTACGCATTGTTGGGAGTGGGCAACCCGCAGACTACATTTTCACTCAGATGCGGGTGCCCATGCCTGACTTAGCCGCAGTCAAAATTTCTAGCGCTACGCCCTTAACGCTTTCTCTGAGTACCCCCCCAACCCAGAGTTATGGACTTGCCGATCTTGGCGGCGCACTGATTTCTAATACCATCGGCGATCGCGGGGAGGTCGTGAAACGCGCCATTGAGCGACTTCAGCCAACGCTAGATACCCTGTTGGCAATGAAGCTTTTGGAGCTTAGTCTTAATCATTCTGCCGCTGCTTTGCGAATGAGCGCCACTCTAGAGCAGGTCGGAGAAACCCCTCAACCGCTGATACGCTTACAGAGTATGGGCGTTGTTCTCCCCTTGCCTTCAGGCGAGGCAACTGAACCTGCTGTACCGAAAGCAGATAAAACCAGCAAGGTGTTTTCTATCCCCAACGGTACGCTCATTCAATACCGTATTAGCAACTGGGATTCTGTTCCAATCTATTTGCTTTTGGTAGGGTTCAACGGTGGCGCTTCAGCCTTTGCCAGCTACGCGCTCAACAGCAGCAGCCCAGCGGATGATCGCAAACCCGTGCTTAAGCCCATTGTGGTTCAGCCTGGGAGTTCCGTACTATTGCCCGTTGCTGCCCAAGCCTGGAAAGCCAGCGGCACTGCGGGGTTAAACAAGATTTTTGTTATGGGTACACGTCAGCCGTTGGTGCAGACTTTAGCGGCTCAGATGAACGGGATGAAGTCTCTGCCCTCTATGTCGCCTGGATTTGCAGCAGTGGTGCGACCCTTGGCGATCGCCCAAGCCATCTTTGCCGATTTGCATCAGTTGAGCCTCCCTAAAACCACAGCCCTTGGCATTAAAGACCAAGGGCTGTGGGCATTAGATATTGAAGAATGGGTGACGCTACAGTTTGTTTACACCACGGTATAAACTACTTCGCTTCTTGTCGTTCTTTGGCTTCTTTGATCACCTCTTCTGCCACATTGCTAGGGCAAGGGGCATAGTGACCAAATACCATCGAGAACTGTCCACGACCAGAGGTCATGGTTCGCAGGTCGCCAATGTAGCCAAACATTTCGCTGAGGGGCACATCCGCCTTAATGCGCGCACCCATGGGGCCTGTTTCTTGAGACTTGATCATGCCACGACGGCGATTCAAGTCACCGATGACATCCCCCATGTAGTCATCGGGGGTGAACACGTCCACATTCATGATGGGTTCCAAGATCTGAGGGCCAGCCTTGGGGATGGTCTGACGGTAGCCTGCCATTGCCGCAATTTCAAAGGCGATCGCCGAGGAGTCAACCGCGTGGAATGCGCCGTCGGTGAGCGTAAACTTGAGGTCAACACAGGGGAATCCAGCCAGAACACCCTTCACAATGCTGGATTTAAAGCCCTTTTCAACCGCAGGCCAATACTCCCGAGGTACCGTACCGCCGGATACCTTAGAGATAAACTCAAAGCCGCTGCCCGTTTCCCCAGGTTCAATAATGTAGTCGATGCGGCCAAACTGACCGGAACCACCCGACTGTTTCTTGTGGGTATAGCTGTCTTCAATACGCTTGGTCACAGATTCGCGGTAGGCCACTTGAGGTTCGCCCACTTCTACATCTACGCCGTGCGTTCGTCGCAGAATGTCTACCTTAATATCTAAGTGCAGCTCACCCATGCCCTTGATGATGGTTTCGCCGCTCTCTTCATCGGTCATGACGTGGAAAGAGGGATCTTCTTGAACCATCTTGCCCAGCGCCATCCCCATTTTTTCGTCGCCGCCCTTGGTTTTGGGCTTCACGGAAATGGAGATCACAGGATCAGGGAAGACCATGGGTTCCAAGGTCGCCGGATTTTTAGGGTCGCAAAGGGTGTGACCCGTTCGGACGTTCTTCATCCCCACAATGGCGATGATATCCCCTGCTTGAGCCGACTCAATTTCTTCACGGGAGTTGGCGTGCATTTCGACCAAGCGGCTAACCCGCTCAGATTTACCCGTAAAGGTGTTGAGGATGGTATCGCCCTTAGACAGGGTGCCGGAGTATAGACGGGTAAAGGTCAGTGCCCCAAAGCGATCGTCCATAATCTTAAACGCCAAAGCCCGTAGGGGTCTGGTGGGGTCTACGATCGCAAACGTTCCGGTTTCTTCACCATCTAAATCAACCTCTGGCTGAGGTTTGACTTCCATTGGGTTGGGGAGGTAATCTACCACCGCATCTAGCACCAACTGCACACCCTTATTTTTGAAGGATGAACCGCAATAGGTGGGGAAGAAGGCGAGGTCGCGGGTGCCTTTACGGACGCAGCGCTTGATGTCTTCAATCGACAGCTCTTCGCCGTCAAGATATTTTTCCATCAGAATATCGTCTTGCTCTACCGCCAGCTCAATGAGCTTCTCGCGATAAAGTTCGACATCATCCACCATGTCTGCGGGGACGTCTTCGATGGTGTAGTTGAGGGGGTCGCCAGAGTTATCCCAGATCCAGGCTTTGCGGGTGAGCAGATCGACCATGCCCTTCAGATTTTCTTCCACGCCAATGGGCAGCACCATCACCATGGGCTTTGCCGCCAAAATATCTTCAACCTGCTTTACCACACGGAAGAAATCGGCTCCGGTGCGGTCTAGTTTATTGACATAGATAATTCGAGCTACTTCAGAATCGTTGGCGTAGCGCCAGTTGGTTTCAGACTGTGGCTCCACACCACCGGAGGCGCAGAATACGCCAATGCCGCCATCAAGCACTTTTAGCGAACGATACACTTCAATGGTGAAGTCAACGTGCCCAGGGGTGTCGATGATGTTGAGCTGGTGTTCTTTCCAGAAACAGGTTGTGGCAGCGGACTGAATGGTGATACCGCGCTCCTGCTCCTGCTCCATGAAATCCGTCGTTGCCGCACCTTCATGCACCTCACCGATTTTGTGGATTTTTCCGGTTAGCTTTAGGATTCGTTCGGTTGTCGTTGTTTTGCCAGCATCTACGTGGGCAAAGATACCAATATTTCGATAAAGGGTGAGGTCTTTCATGTCTATTCTCTAGTTGGGCGCGACAAGCCGGACGGTCTTTGAGTAATGCTCAAAGGGAATCAGAATTGCCTTTGTCGTCATGGGCAGTTCAAGTGTTAGGTTCTCGCCGGGCGGAGAACCCTTGTTTCTGCTTAAAGCAACACTCTTAATTGTAAAGTGTTGCGCTCTAAAGTTGAAAGAGGACTAGGGCGGTTGCCTCTACCTTTAACCTTGAGCATTATCTCAAAAAGGCTCTTTAGCCTGAGTCTCCAGCACGTTCTGTACCGCTGACGGCACGTTTGACAAAAAATCGTAGCCCGTGCGCTGTTCTAGTTCTCGGATGGTGGTGCGGAATGTTTGCCATTTTTCTTCTTTGATACCCTGCTGGTTGGGCATTAAAACGGCAATCACCTTCGTGTTTTGGGTCACTCCGGCTAACCCTAGACCGGGCTGGTTATTGACCACCACAATTTTCCAGAAGGCGGCAGGGACGGTAATTTTATTGTTGGCGATCGCATCCTTTCCCCCTGCACTTCCCACCCCGCCTTGACCCGTTGGCCCTGCAATAATGTAAAGCTCTTTGCCCGACCTAACTAAAGTACGGCAGTAGCTCTCAAGTTGTTCCCAAGGGCCACGGTTGTTGTCGGGTGCTTGGGGCGCAATGTTGCTCATGTAAAACACGGCGGCGGAATCTTCAGGGGTACGGTTGCGATCGGCGGCAGGCACAATATGCCCACGGTCAAAACCGCTGCCTGTATAGTTGCGGGGCGTTACAACAAACCAGCTCACCGGAAGGTCGGGTTCTGGGGTAAATTCAGGCCGACTCAGATTGCCCAGCCAGTTTGCATTGAGCTGCCAGCTTGCCCAAGCGGGTGTATTGGTGGTGCTGTCATAGAGCAGTGCGTACTGAGATCTTAGAAAGAGGTGATATCGGTCTGCCGCAGGTGCTACAGCATGGCTGGGGTTCCCCAGCGTTAAATGAATGTTGTCGGCAACGGAAACATTTCGATTCATCAACTGGCAGCTGCCAGACAGCAAGGCGACCAGTAGAAGGCTCAGCAGTTGATTCCGCTTGCGCAAGCAGCGCTGGAATTGAGAAAAGATTGTAACGGCATTCATCAAGGCTGAAGTTCCATCATTCGAGGGCAGCAGCGGCTGAAGTTCATAGATCTTATCGTCCTTCAAAGTGGGTACGCTAGAGTTCAATATATTGAGCGAATGGCCTCGTTTTACAGGAGTTTTGGAGCGTGATGGGTAAAGTCCAGCCAAAAGAGGCACAAAGCCTACTGCTTCAGATGTTTAAATGCAAGCAGATTTGGGTTGGGCTACTCAGCCTATGGGTGATTGCCACCGCACTGCCTGCTGTAGGACAACTCAGTGCTACACAGCTTGAAGAACAGCTTCAGTCTGCTATTGCTCAAAGTAATTGGTCTCAAGCATTACAGATTGTTGATCGCCTAATTCCGTTGGTACCCAAGCAAGTGAAGCAGCTCCGGCAATACCGTACAAAGCTGGAGCAGCTTTCGCGTGAGACAGTTGCTCGTCCCTTTCAGCCTATATCTGGATCGCAGCCCCAAGGGTTAGTTGCGATTAAGCGACGCAGTGGTGGCGTTCCGGTGATTGACGTGGTTTTCAACCAGCGCAGAACCTTTGAAATGATGGTTGATTCAGGCGCCAGCATTACAACCATCACGCGTCCAATGGCGAGAGCGCTTGGGATTAGTTCTTCACAAATCGTTGATTATGTGACCTTTAAGACCGCTAATGGATTAACGCAAATGCCCATTGTGTATCTCAATGCGGTGACCGTGGGGGGTCTGACGAAGACTCAGGTTCAGGTAGCGATCGCAGGACCAGATATGGAAATGGGTCTACTGGGTCAGGATTTTTTGCAGCGCTATGACGTTAGCCTGCGGGATAGCCGTATCGAATTCCATGACCGTCGCTAGCATTTAAGGCCGAGCGAGCGCTGGCAATGCTCCAGATCTAGGCATGAATTACGGCAGAAATCTGTGCAGTATCTAAATCACGCCCAATAAAGACCAAGCGCGTTTCGCGGGTTTCATCGGTTCGCCACGGACGGTCGTAAAACGTCTCTAGGCGATCGCCCACCCCTTGCAGCACCATCCGCATCGGTTTATTTGCCACATTTACAAACCCTTTAATGCGATAGATGTCCTGCTCTGCAATTAACGTCTTGAGCTTCACCACCAGCGCCTGCGGATCGAGTGCCTGAGCTGAAACGATTGGCACAGAAAGGATTTCATCGTCATGGTCATGCTCTTCTTCTGTGTCGTGGTGGCTGGGACGTGTCTCTAGGTTGTCTTCCACTGCGGCATTAAAGCCCAGCAAAATCTCTGAGCTAATTTGCCCATCACGGCAGGGGATAATTTTGACCCCAGGACGCAGCGCTTGCTGAACCCGCGATCGCACCTCCGCCTGGGTCTGGCTATCCACACAGTCGGTTTTGGTCAACAGCACCAGATCGGCACAGGCTAACTGATCTTCAAACAGTTCTTCAAGGGGCGATTCATGATCTAAGTTGGGGTCAGCTTCACGCTGGGCGTTGAGAGCATCCAGATCCGCTGCTAGCTTACCCGTTGAGACTGCTTTGCAGTCCACCACTGTAATCACACCGTCTACCGTGGCACCTGTACGGATTTCGTCCCAGCGAAAGGCTTGAATGAGAGGTTTAGGGAGCGCTAACCCAGATGTTTCAATCAAAATACAGTCAATCTGGTCGCGGCGTTTCAGTAACTCCTGCATCGTGGGCAGAAATTCTTCTTGCACCGTGCAGCAAAGACAGCCGTTGGTGAGTTCTACAATGTTGGGCATCTCTTGATTGGGCAAAACTTGTCCATCTTCATCGCAGACCTGGCAAGATCGCAGCAGATCACCATCAATGCCAATTTCGCCAAACTCGTTTACTAAAACCGCAATGCGACGACCCTGATTATTTTGAAGCTGTCGCCGAATCAGTGTGGTTTTGCCACTGCCCAAAAATCCGGTAATCACCGTAACGGGAATTTTCGCTGCCATAATTTTCTCTACAAGGGAAGGGAATTAAATATTGCTCCCCTCTCCCATAAAGGGAGAGGGTTAAAATGCCTGAAATCATCAAATACAGCTCAGGTTAATCTGAGCGACTGAGTGCGTCGCCGCTGAAGTTCTAACCCCAGCAGTAGCCCAAGCCCGACCAGCAAGGTAAAGTATGCCAGCGTAATCAATCGAACCTGAAGTGGAGGTGCAACGCCTTCTACCGCAATCGTGTGAGCAACTTGAAAAGGCTTAAACTGTCGATCTGCATTGGCTTGGGGCGCAATCTCAACCTCAACACGATGGGGCGCACCGTCAAAAAACTGCTGCTGCCATGCAAACGTTCCGTTAAAATCTGGAGTGCCCTCATAGGCAAATGCAACCCATTTATCTTCGAGCTGGGTCGTTGTCACCTTCAGCGCCATATTCGTGACAGGCTTATTAGTCTTGGCATCCATCACGCTAACCTGTAGCTTTGCAGGTTGACCTACCGTAGCGCTGACATCCCCCGATACCTCAACTGCCAACCCTTCAGCATTCAGCTTAGAGGGTTTATTAGAGAGGGGGGCTTCTTCTGTGCCGTGAGACATTGCCATTGACCCGTGGGATTGGGCAAATTCTGCACTGATGTTGACAAAGAGAAGCGCGGCGATCGCCACCATCGTCACGCCACTCAGCAGCAGCTTGACCCGCTGGGGCGCAACTTCTCCAGGCAAGATCTTCTGTCCGCTACCGATCACCCAGCCGCCACCCAGCCCTACCGCAACCAAAATGGTCGCTAAAATGCCTAAATTTCGATACTTAACCCAATTTTCAGAGACCCGTAGTCTTAAGGTTTCCTGAATAGGGGCAAACGCATTTTCAGCCACAGGCGTGACCTTGACCTGTAGCCTGTAATCTCCTCGAATCGGCAGCATTTGCTGAAGCTTTAGCTCACCCTTGGGCGCTAGAGCCTCCATATCTAGTAGCGTCGTGCCTTCCACAATCGGAAAATCTGTCGTAAACCAAGGATTCTTAGGTGGAGTCAGAATTATGAGGTGAATCTTAGCATTCTCTAACGCCTGCCCAGACCGATCTAAAGCCTGAAGCGTAAGCTGTACCGGAGACTGCGGATCGAAAGATTCCGCCTCAAACGGTTTAATCTGGGCAAGCACTGGACTTGTGGTGAGCTTAATGAACGACTGCGGCAACTGGGACAATGCAACCCAGCCATTCAGTAAAACCCCCATCAGGCAAGCCGCACTGATGAGCGCAAAACGTTTGAACTTTGACATGACTTTCCCTGAACAATTACAACACAACCGAGCTGAATTTAGCCCTCAGCAACACCCTTAATGACAGCTCACAAGTGCCGTATGGTGGCGCAGCGAATGCACCACATCGTGAATGGGTGGATAGGTTGTGAAGTAGACCGTCCAGAGCGTTAGCCCACAGAGCGAAAGGTAGAGTGCCGACTGCACTGGAACCGAAAGCGTCCGGTCTATAGCGCGGCGCTGAACTGAAGCTGAACTAGGAGATTGAGCCGTCATTCTGTACCTCGCAGATAAGACTTTAAGTGTAGGTAGAGCGCTCGGCAGGCATCCTGGCTTTTGAGAGCGGCGGCAGTAGACCCAACGCCTCAATTACAGTTGCGGGACAGCGGCAGAATTGCACTGCTCTTTCCCTGTTTCCTCCAACGGCTGTTCCCCGTCAGAACCGATTGCTCCACTCAGCTTACCGGATGGATGAGTCGTTGCACACTTTTACGAAGGATCTTTACCTATGTCTCAGTCCAGCCTCTCGCAAGGCAAACGGTATAATTGCAAACGTAAACCTTCAAAAAGGCTGCATCTGTGACACGCGCAATCATTGAAACCAACAAAGGCACCATTAACATTCAGTTTTTTGATGCCGATGCACCCAATACGGTCAAAAACTTTGTAGAACTCTCTGAAAAAGGTTTCTATGACGGCCTTGGCTTTCACCGTGTGATTCCTGACTTTATGGTTCAGGGTGGCTGCCCTAATGGCACGGGTACGGGTGGCCCCGGCTACAAAATCAAGTGCGAAATCAACCCTAATAAGCATGTTGCTGGCACGCTATCTATGGCTCATGCTGGTAGAGACACGGGCGGAAGCCAGTTCTTTATTTGTCATTCTCCTCAAGGGCACCTTGATGGAGTTCATACTGTCTTTGGACAAACCACAGATATGGATGTTGTTAACGCCATCCGCCAAGGCGACAAAATGCTGTCTGTTAAAATTGTGCCCGACGCAGCCTAATCAACGCGGGTATGTAAGTCTTTCCACGAGTATAAAAATTCGTTGTAGTAAAGCTATTACAGCAACTTCCGAAGCTTGGAAACCCATTGGCTAGGCTGGGTCGGAAAGGCTTCGACTCCGCTCAGGCAAAGAGTTAGCGCTTTTAAGCGCACGTAAATATTCATAGTTCAAAACCCTCACATTTTGATACAACTATGGGATAGAACAGACTTCCACCATAGTTTTCAAGCTTCAACTTAGCCCTGAAGCATCTCATTAATTTTGATAAGATGCTTCAGGTCATGAATAGCCAAGAGATGCTGATTTTAATGGTGCGCTGATGGTTTCTCTTTTGGGGCAGCCCATAAACCTGTCTGATTTTTTTGCGCTGCGTTGCCCCATAAAAGCGGCTTAACAACAAGACTAAAGCCCACGCGCCCTTAACCGTTGGATTGTTTAAAGCTTCCTTAGGTTAGGATGGTGCCGCCCATTAAACGCTGATAGCAATAGTCTAGTTTTTGCTTCATCAAAGGCCAAAGTTCTGGGATTGGGTCTTGGGCGATCGCCACAATGCCCATACTCCAACCAATGGAAGGTGATCGCCCAGTTTTCTGACTCTAATACCTGATTGCGGTACTTAAGAGCAACCTCTTGCAAGTTAACAATGCTTTGGCAAAGCTTACTGGAAATTAGCCTTGGCTGGGCGACTGCATGGGGCGTTATGGATAATTTGTTATCGACTCATATCTCCAAATCTGCAAGATGAATGGACAATTACCCGCCCGTATGCCAAATTAGGGCATATCGGTGGATAGCTACGTCCCATATCACTTAAGAGGATTATAGGCGGATGCAATCCATCTATTTAGAGTTATGTTGAATGATTACACTAAAAAATAAAATGACTAATAATAGAGTACTGAATTCGTGAGTTGGAATAGACACATTAAAATATCTGAAGTTTTTAATGGACTAGGGCAGCCTGGAAAAACTTACGTCGCACAGGAAAATGGAGTCTACGAAAATCTCTTAAGATCTGGTATTGAATCAGGAGGAAAACTTTGTCTGCTAACCGGCTCATCTAAAACTGGAAAAACTACTCTTTATCGAAAAATATTGATAGAAAGGAAACTGGAAGCATTGGTTGTACGTTGCGATGAGACTCTCAGTGCTGAAGATTTTTGGCGAAGTCCTCTTGAGGCAATTGACTTCCGACGTATTCAAAGTGTTGAGATATCTCAAGAGGTTGAAACTTCAGGTGAAGGAAAGATTGGTGGAACAATTGGATGGAATTGGTTGGCAGGATTAATTGGCGAAGTCACCTTAGGCGTAAAGGAAAATCATTCAGAAACAAAAATTCGTGAAAAAATTTTAGCTCGACCATCTCCATCACATCTTATTCCACTACTCAAAAAATCTAATGCTTTTTTAGTAGTAGAAGACTTTCATTATTTATCGGAAGAGACACAGAGACAAATTTTTCAGCAATGGAAAGTATTTACTGATGAGCAAGTATCAGTGATCGTTGTTGGAACAACACATCATGCATCAGATCTGGCTTATGCAAATCCAGATTTACTTGGACGTATTATGCAGATTGATTTGAAGCGATGGGTTGAGGACGATCTTAAAAAGATTGCATTAAAGGGTTTTGAATTTCTTGAAATTGCACCTCCCATGCCAGCCGTCCAAGAAATTGCGAGAGAATCAGTTGGTCTTCCAATAATTATGCAACAAACCTGTGCTCAGCTTTTTATAAACAAAGGATATCATGAACTAAAAAAAGGAGATTCTATTTTTAAGGTTTCAAAAACTGATGCGTATCTTGCTTTACATAAAGTAGCCTCAACTAGCTATGCTCAGTTTGAAGATTGGTATGAAAAGCTTGTAACAGGCGCGCGCAAAAATGCTAGACGATACAATACATATGAATTTGTACTCTCTACATTTATTCAAGATCCATTAAAATTTTCGCTCAAGCGTCATGAGTTAGATGAGAGATTAAGCAAACTTCCTGTACAGGAAGATAAACTTCCCCCAACTGGTTCTGTAACCAGTACACTTAATGCAATTACAGGTATTCAAAAACGTAGCGGTTTTGAGTTATTGGAATGGAGTCAGAGAAATAAGACTCTTTATGTCTTGGAACCTGCTTTTCTCTTTTATCTTAGATGGAGACAAGAGCGGAAAACATCGCCAACTATATTAGAAACTCTAGGCTCAATCATTTCAAATTTATTTGGAAATGATAAAATCAAGTTATAAGATTTAAGTATTTCAAGTAGACACACAAAAACGTTAGAAGTGGGGTACATTTTTGAGTTCGTCATTGAAATTTGTATTGACATCAAAATATTCAATTCTTACTTTTTTAAGCTTTTTTTTATTTGTTTTACCGCTCAGAGCCTCTGAAAAATGCAGGGAGGTGTGGAAGTCTCCTGCTAATCCATATGTTCTAAGTAGTGAGACAAGCATAACAACCAAAGGTAAAGTATATGCCTGTAAAGTTGAAAAATACTACTTTGCAGAATACGGATTTATAGTTAAATGTTCTAATGGATATAAGGTGATTCCTTTTGCCGGAGGTTATGGAGGGGAGCCTGAATATGGATTAGTTTCTTATGGGGGGAGAGATTATAAAATGAATAACTATATGTCAAGAGAACCTAAAGATTTTGAGACAATAGAGTGCAAGGATGGTTATTCATTCAGAAAAATTACCATTGTACTTACTCAAAATTCATTTGATATCCTTTTAAGAATGAAGTTTAAAATAGCAATATTTTAGAGAGTTTTATAAATAATTTTTTTTGAAATTATTTTCAATTTTAATTCACGTAGTTTGGAGATTCATTTGCTCAATTTGAGGCCGTTTGAGCACCATAGTATTTAGTGGTTTGTTTGGCTCATTCTAGTTTGGGAATAAAACATACAATCATCTGTTTGCAATAACAATGGTTCTAAATCCTAAATTTGATAATTTTTTGGTTGTGAAGGATTTGATTGTAACTTTAGCGGCACTTGTAGGGATGTCGCTTGGACTCTAAAATTTCTGGAAGGAGCGAAGTAAGGAAAAAGTAAAACTTCGAGTCATTCCAAAATCTGTTATAAAAAGAGTAATAAATAGTCTTGGTCAAGAATATCTCAAGACTTCTGAGAATGAGTTCAGACAAAGTGACGCACAAGATTTTTTTGTCATTGAAGTTGTAAACTTAAGCAGATTTACTGTAGTTATTAATGAGGTAGGATTCTTAATCTCTGGAAAGAAACAGAGAATGTCGATATCAGTTCCGGTGCTGGGTGATCAAGGTGAATGGCCTAGAAAGCTAGAGCCAAGGGAGGCAGTCACAGTTTATGGGAGATTGCAAGAAATACTTTTATCGCCAGACATAAAAAATGTGAGCTTTGCTTTTGCAAAAACAACATGTAATCATATCGAAAAAGGAAGGACAGAAGCTTTAAAACAGCTAGTACTATCTGTATAAAATGAATAAAAACTGACGAGCTGACGATATAATTAATCTAGCGATTTATCCTCCTCCACTACTCAATTTTAAGCCGAGTTCTACCAAGGCAATCGCATTTACTTAGCTTGAGGTGGCGATCGCTTTTGCCTAATCTGAAAATTATGGAGAGGTGCTTCACCGTCCATCTGGCATGTTGAGGAGAGACTCGTCACCTTGGCGGATCGCTTGTCCATAGGCAAGGATTTCCTCAAAGGCAGGCTCATCTTTGAAAGACCCAGTTATTTGTTGCAGCCAATTCATCGGTTGAGGCGTTACAACTTGTTTTTGCAACTCAGCAATCACGGATTCAACTGCTGCAAGGCGTTCCTCTAAAGAAGCGTTGGTTGCCATTTGAGTTTCCTCTAATTAAGCATTTGTGTCTGAACCATAACAAGTCGGCAAGGATTTGACAATCTTATGACCGCATCTCCCTCATTCTCATAAAAGCAATTAACCCTAACCTTAGGTCAAAATAGTGCCGCCCATTAAGCGCTGGTAGCGATAGTCTAACTCTTGCTTCATCAAAGGCCAAAGCGCTAGGGTTGGGTCTTGGGCGATCGCCCCTTCCGCCGCTTCCCTTGCCAACTCTAGACAATCCTGATCTTCCACCAGACTAGCAAGCGCAAAATCCGGTAGGCCAGATTGACGGGTGCCCAATACTTCCCCTGGCCCACGGAAGCGCATATCCATTTCAGAAATAAAGAAGCCATCTTGAGATTGTTCTAATACCGTGAGGCGCTGACGAGCGGTTTCGGTTTTGGAGCTGTTCATGAGCAAACAAAAAGACTGATGGGCACCGCGCCCTACCCGACCGCGAAGCTGGTGCAGTTGTGCAAGGCCAAAACGCTCAGCGTGTTCAATCAGCATTACTGTTGCATTGGGGATATCTACGCCCACCTCAATGACCGTGGTTGAGACGAGGAGCTGTAATTCTGCACTGCGGAACTGCGTAATCACCGCATCTTTTTCAGCAGAACTCATGCGACCGTGAAGTAACCCCACCTGAAAATTGGGAAAAACGCTTGCCAAATGCTGATGCTCTTCGACTGCCGATCGCAGGTCTAACTTCTCCGATTCTTCAACGAGGGGCAGCACCACATAAATCTGTCGCCCCAACGCCACTTCCCGACGGATGAGGTCGTAGGCATGGCTGCGATCGCGCGGGGTCAGCATGGTGGTCTGGATGGCCTGTCGCCCTGGGGGCAGCTCATCAATCTGGCTCACGTCCAAATCACCGTGAAGCGTCAGCGCCAGGGTGCGCGGAATGGGCGTTGCCGTCATCGTCAAAACATGGGGATGCTGCCCTTTTTGCTGAAGCATCGCCCGCTGTTTAACGCCAAACCGATGCTGCTCATCAATTACCACTAAGCCTAAGCGCTGGAATTCCACAGAATCTTGAATCAGGGCGTGAGTGCCCACCAGTAGAGAGAGTTCCCCTGTTTGGAGTTGGGTGGCAATCTGGCGGCGTTTGGCAGCTTTAGTGGAACCCGTCAGCAGCTCAACGGGGAGCTGAAGCTGATTAAACCACTCCACTAGCTTGCGATAGTGCTGCTCAGCCAACACCTCTGTCGGAGCCATCATTGCCGTTTGATAACCGGACTGAATTGCAGCGAGAAGCGCCACCACCGCCACCACCGTTTTACCAGAACCCACATCACCTTGCACCATCCGGTTCATGGGTGCTGTGCCTTCCAAGTCCCCTAAAATATCCTGCACCACCCGCTGCTGTGCGCCCGTAAACTGGAACGGAATGACGTTGTAAAATTTGTCGATGAGTTCCCCCCGTGGGTTAAGAGCAACGCTGCGCTGGGTTTTGCGCTGCTCTAGCCGCCGCTTCAGCATCCCTAACTGAAGGTAGAAAAACTCGTCAAACACCAGCCGCCGTCGCGCTCTGTCGAGCCATTCCGAAGATTCGGGGAAGTGGATTTGGGCGATCGCCTCTGGTAACTTCACCAAGCTATACTGCTCCCGCAGCGCATCGGGCAGCGGATCCCGGATGTGCTGTGCCGCAGGGAGCGCCGCCACGACTGCCCGTCGCAATAGCTCCGGCGGCACCCCTTCTGTGAGGGGATAGATGGGCACCACCCGCCCAATTTTGAGAGAATCTATGGGATCACGGGTGTTTTGCAGCACCTCAATCTCGGGTTCTTCGAGGGTATAGCCAAACTTGTTGGCCTTCACTAGCCCAGAGGCTGCAATGACCGTACCAGGTGCGTACTGCTGCTTTTGTTTTTCTTGCCAGCCGCGATTTCGGAAGCGATCGCCAGCATAAAATCGACTCAGCCTTAGCTGCCCCGTCACATCCCCAACGGTCATTTCAAAAATCGTGAGCTTAGGGTTTTTGGGACTATTAAAGCAGTTGCAGCGGCGCACCGTGACGACAATCGTGACCGTTTCCCCTGCCACAAGATCTTCAATTTTGACCTGACGGGCATAGTCAATGTAGTCGCGGGGATAGTAAAACAAAACGTCTCGGACGCTATACAGCCCAAGCTTTGCTAAGCGATCTGCACTTTGGGAGCCAATGCCTTTGAGGTACATCAGAGACTGGTCAAGGCTTACGGTCGCAGCGGATGAGCTGCCTTTTTCAGCCGCAGGTTTAACCGCAGGCAGCTTAACTTTCGGGGTGGCTGGGGGTTCCTGCTGTTTAATCTGCTCTCGCTGGACTTGGTACAGCAGCCGACGTGCTTCGGCAACCAAATGCTGACGTTGAGAAAGCGGCAGTTCGGGATAGGCTTCAAACTTGGCGGCGATTGCCTGACATTTGGACTGTTCTGGTGCAGAAGTAACGGCAGTTTGTGCCTGCACTAAGTTGAGGTGTAAAAACTCACTAAAGCGAAACTGATTGCCCTGCACATCGCAAAACCCACGCTCTGCCTCGACGGAAAGCGCCCGTTGCAGCCTTGCCCAGTCAGGAGAAGCGGCGGTAGTGGAGTAGGCCATTAGGTGCTTGCGCCCCCAAAGGTGCTGTCCTCAGAAATCCAGGTGGCTTTCCAGGCGGCGATCGCCTCAGCGGTAAGCTGTTCTTCTTGCTTTTGGGCGTAGTTTTGCTGTACCTGCGACAGCTTTTGTAGTAAAGGTCGCAGCTTTTGTCGCCAGCCCATGAGTTCTGGATCTGTAAACTCTAAATCCCCAAGCTGAAGGTAAAGTGCAACCACTGGATCTAGGTCATCATCATCTTCGTCCGGATCTACGAGTGCTTTAAGTAAATGCGGCGGGTTGGTAATCGTGCGTCCCGTTGCGGTGGCCTTATCTGCTGAATCTAAGAGCTTATCTAAAGCCTTGATTTGCATGATTTGAGCCTCTTGGAGCAGATGATTAATCTGGCGAGAACTTTCTCGAAATAGCTCAGTGGTGCCGTCTTCTAGTTCTTCCCATACTTCTAAGAGCAGGGTTGGATCGGCTTCACCGTCTAGCTCTAATTCTTGAAAGGTATGCAGCAGGGTTTCCAGCGATTGTGTCATCTCACGACTGACCTGACGGATGCTTTCCTGAAGGGTTTCGCGCTCAAATACGGAGCGCTCTAGAAAGGCTTCTGGATAAACTTGGGTACAAAGATGAAAGCTCGACATGACCACCTGTTTTTGTGCCGAACGTGCTAGCACTGCAAAGTATTCCATCAAGACCTGACGCAGTTCTTGCCCAACCTCAGAGGTTGTTTTTCTAATTTGGCTCATTTCTTGATGTAGCTGCTCTAGCGTTGCCCCCATACTTTTAGCGTGCCTTGTTTTATCTATGTATCTGGCTGTATATCTGAATGACCGCAGGTATTCTGCACCTGAATTGCCAAAGAAAACGATACTTCATTTCAGCCGTATCATATCAAACCTATCCTAGCGGTCTTGTGATCACAACTAAAGTGTTGGAACAGACGATCTTTGCCCCACAACCATTTCTAAAAGATGCGCTAGAGTGGCAATACGCAGAACAGCACAACGCCGCACAACCAACGGCTATTGACTCCATCCCTACGAGGATTCAACCAAATGTGTATTTGCATCAACTGTCATTACGTCGATGATTGCCAGACCTATCACGCCGTTGAAGGTCAGCATCAGCAACCGCACCTCACCGAAACGCCAGCCTTCGAGCCGAAAAACCCCACGATTAATGTCAACATCCGCACGGGTAGTTTGGCAGACATTCAGCTTGAGTGGGATGTTGTCGGCTGCGATAGCTTCCAATCTGAACTAGGGAAATGGGTGAAACTCCGTCCAGGGGAACCAATTCCCACCTAGATCGCTGAAGTGCTTTAGTTACCGAGGTAAATTCCCAGCCCGCGTGCTGTTTTGACGAGTGTGCCGTGGAGATCTACTTTGTCGTATTGGGCGATCGCCTCTGCAATGGGCACACTGACCACCTGCCGCTTTTGCCAAGTGACAATTTGGTCATACTTGTCTTCTGCAATCAGGTCTACTGCTGCAACTCCAAAAGCTGAAGCAATCAGGCGATCTAACGGCGACGGAATGCCACCTCGCTGAATATGCCCCAAAACCGTTACCCGTGTTTCAGCAATATTGTTGCCGCAGATTTGATTCGAGAGGAATTCCCCAACGCCGCCCAACCGACACTGCCCCGCTGCGTCTGTTTGCGTCATCGTTGTGCCTTCTTCGGCACGAGCGGCCTCTGCGGTAATAATCAGCGCGGAGTTTTTGCCCCGTCGCTGCCAGCCCTTCAGTTTGTTACAAATGTGCGCCACAGAAAACGGAATTTCTGGAATCAAAATAATGTCTGCACCGCCTGCAATGCCTGCGCTAATGGCAATGTGACCTGCATCTCGACCCATCACTTCCAGAATCATAACGCGGCTATGGCTGGCTGCTGTAAACTGGAGCCGATCTAAGGCTTCAGTGGCAATATTAACCGCCGTATCAAAGCCGATGGAGCGCTCCGTGACCCCTACGTCGTTGTCAATAGTCTTAGGGATGCCCACCAGATTCCAGTTGCCCTGCTGAGCCAACTGGCGCAAAATTGCCATACTGCCGTCGCCCCCAATGCCGATGATGGCATCAAGACCCAGTTGATGATAACCCTGAATAATTTCTTCGGAGCGGTCTTTTAAAGTCCCGTCCGGCATGGGAAAGGCGAAGGGGTTGCCTGTATTAGTGGTGCCCAGCATAGTACCGCCTGCCGTTAGCCAAGAATCTACGGTCTTAACATCTAGAGGCCAAACGCTGGCAGGGTTTGCCATTAACCCTAAGGTGGCCTGACGGATGCCTAGAACTTCCCAACCATAGGTGCCTACTGCCCGACGCACTACTGCCCGAATGACAGGATTAAGTCCAGCGCAATCTCCACCACTGGTTAGTATCCCAATCCGCTTATGCTCACCCATTGTCGTTGCCAATCCTGTGTTCTCAAGATAAGCAGTACCATACGCCCAAATGAGGACACTGTGTCGAGATTATCTGACCGAAGGGGTCTATGTTATGAAAATTTATGATCTGAGGTTGTGCCAAACGATGCGAGTCCCGTCCCGTAGCAGTGCCACAATAGAAAAGGACGTAAGAAAGTGACCCTGTGAGTGTGTTGATTCGGTTTTTGCCTGATGAGGTTGAAGTTGAGGCGGAGGTAGGCGAATCCTTCTTAGCCGTTGCAGCCAGAGCTGGAATCGACATTCCGACAGGGTGTCTAATGGGTTCCTGTCATGCCTGCGAGGTGGAAATTGAGGAGGTGGGGGATGTTTGTACCTGTATCACTGCTGTTCCGCCTGGCTTTAGCACCTTGACGGTGAATTTATTCTCTGACCCCACTTGGTGATAGGTGCGATCTAAACATCGCTTCAATTTTGGAATCATTTCATGACAGTTTTCCACCAACTTTGTAATGGGTGGTCTTTGTCTGGGATGTATCGCCCTTCGACTCGAATCGCATCCAATACATTTCGTAGTTCTGATGCGTTGTGGATTGATTGTTCTGACCAATATTTGACCCTTCTAAGGTTGAGATGATTTTTAGCTGAGGGACTTCTTGTCAGAAGAATGAAATGGCTTTTTTATCGTCAGTGGCGATCGCCCAGCCTCGGTGAACGGCGATCACACCCGTTGCAGACTCGCCATCATCCCCCATTGCAAACGCGTAGTTCACAAAGGTTTCTGCCTCGGCGTCTGATTCAAAATCTGTCACCAGAAGCAGACCTTTCGAGATGGCGGTTTCAAACTGAGCTGCTGCCTCATTATCTTCAGTTTTGGTCATCCACAGTAGCAAGGCATTGTCCTAGCGACGGCTATTCCCCTTAGGTCGTATTAAGCTCGCGTGAGCTTTGCTGTCTTCAGATCGTATCGGAATTGCTCGATGCTTCCTTGTGTGATTTTTTCAATCACCTCCTCAATCGCCTCTATGGGCACAAAAAACCACTCCCTCGGCTGCACGGGTATGCCGAAGCGATCGGGCAATACTAATTCCAATCGGGCGCTGTCGAAAACCTTGTGAAGGAGTGCCTCAAGTTTCTTCCGGTTAATATTTGCCAGTTTGAAGGTAGCGACGATTTCCACATCCGCTAGCAGATAGGTTGGGTCTTTTTTGGCATTTGCAACCCGGCTTTTGACATCGCCTCCAGTAACGCCGATCTTGTGAATAACAGACCGATTCTCAGCAATGAAAGGATGGTTGGATTGGCTCCTCAGCACGTAGATGTAGCCAGTCGATAAATCGTCGGCTGTTTCAACTTGCGAAAATAATGGGAGTGAGCCTAAGTCTGGGTTGGTGATGCGGCGGCTGGCTTTGTCTTTATTTAGAGTGCGTTGGAGCGATCGCAGCAGGTAGTCGCCTTCTGTGCCATTGTCATAGATGACTCGCAGGCGGCAGTTTGGCAAACCGGAATCGGTAATGAAGGGTTCGCAGTAGGTTTTGTGTGGGGCAATAATTGGACAATTCGCTTTGCTAAGCGTTGTTTTCCGCCATAATAGCTGACTGCTGGCTTCATTCTTGATATGTCTACGTGTACATATGTCGTGCTAACGTTCTATTTTGGTTTTGTCAATGTGGGGGACTGTTAACGCTACTGATCGCACCGCTGCCGCAGCGCTTTCTTATTAATGGTTGGGGGTGGGGAACGTAAATAAGGGTGTTACCAATTGGAGGCAGGCTATTTAGGGATGATGACGGCATTCGCGCCTGACATGGTTTCTTCGCAGATGAAGTTGTTGCGGACTGTGGTGTTGAAGGCATTTTTCATGTCGATGCTAGAAGCCCAGGTCATCAGGCTACCTTGAGCGAATGGGGCGCTGGAATAATCTATTTTGTATTCGTCTGGGGCAAATGTTAGCTGCGCTTTGAGCGCCGTTTCGCAGGCTGACATGAATTTGCCCACTTCTTTTGATTTCTTCTCTTGTAGCTCGCGCGGGTTGTCAGCATAGGTTCTGGGATTGACGATCGCCCCAACGACCAGCAGCAGAATTAAGGCAGCTCCACCACCTAGAACAATCAAAACTTCGGTTTTATTGGCTTTATGAAGCTGGCTTTTGGGTAGTTTTTTGGCGAAGGATTGATTTTTGATGTGAGAATTGAGTCCGCCGAAGGAGACTTTGATGGGGGCTGATCGAGGATATTTAATGGTGAGAGAGTAGCTGGTATAGATAATTTGCTCAATGGACTGATTCTGAAGGGTGAAATGAGGCTTTGGGTCGTTGATGTCGTCCTGGAGGCAAATTAAGCGAGTTTCGGTTAGAAGCAGGATGCTTTTTTTGAGCTTAAAGGTAACAGGAATAAATTCTTGGATGGCTTCGCCTTTAAGGTGTTTGGCGTACTTCTCTTGCAGGCTCTCTAGGCTCGGTTGGATAAGCATATGCATAAAAATGGGCACTTTACAGATCTAGAATACCCATATAGATACAAGAAAAAGAGGTTTTTAACCTTAAAGTTAAAAACCTACGAGGTCAAGACTCCTTTTTTATCCCAAATTTGTCGTTACGCAACTTTTCTATATTACGTTGAATTGTCTCAACGCTAGGCAAACGAGCAACTGAAAGAAGTTGGCAAATCTCTTGGTGAAGTTCGACAGTGAACCGAGCGCGGGTTTTGCCGGGGGCATCACGGGTGGCGCGACCGATGATCTGAATGATTTCCGTTAGGCTGGAGCGGTAGCCGATGGTCAGGGCGTGTTCGCACCAGATCCAGTCAAAGCCTTCTTTTGCCATGCCGAGGGCGATGATAATATCGACGCGATCGCGGTTGTTTTTATGGGCGGGATCTTTGAGGGCGGTGGCGACTTTATCGCGCTTGGTGGGGTCATCGTCTACGAGGTCGGCAATTTTGAGGATTTTGCCGTCGGTGGTTTTGACAAGTTGAAATCCCGTTTCGGGTTCTGTGCCCTGTCATTCGCCCAGTTCTTCGATGATGTGTTCGACTTCGCGGATTTTGTCTTTGGTGCTTTCGCGGGAGTTGACGTTGGGGATGTGCAGAATGGTTTTTTCTTTGGGGTTTAGCACCTGCATGATTTCGTCAGTGTAGCGACCCGCGTAAAAGTAGTAGCCGATGTCGAGCTGCTTGAGGTATTGGTAGCCGTTGAGCTGTTCGTAGTAGGTGTAGGTGATGGTGTCGAATTTTGATTCGTCTTCGGGGTGCAGCACGGCCTCGGCATCGCCGCGAAAGTAAGAGCCAGTCATCGCTAGGATATGCGTCTTGTCACGAGCCATGAGTTGGCGAACGTGATCGCCGAGCCGATTGTCTGGGTTGGCGGAAACGTGGTGAAATTCGTCTACTGCAATCAGGCGATCGTCGAAGACTTCGATGCCAAATTTATCTACGGCGAAGCGAAATGTGGCATGAGTGCAGACCAGCACCTTGGCGTCGCTGGCTAGAAACTTCTGCATCGCGTCCACTTTGCCGCCGTCGGTTCCTGGTGCGTCGCAGAGGTTCCACTTGGGTTCGACGTGCCAATCGGCCCAAAAGCCAAACTGGCTGAGCGGCTCATTATGGAAGCTGGCACCGATCGCCTTTTCTGGCACAACAATAATGGCCTGTTTGAGTCCCTGATTCTCCAGTTTGTCCAAGGCGATGAACATCAGCGCTCGGCTTTTGCCGGAGGCGGGGGGCGATTTGATGAGGAGATATTGTTCGCCGCGTTTTTGGTAGGCGCGTTCTTGCATGGGGCGCATGCCGAGGGCGTTGGGGCGGGTGGAGGTGCCATCCTGGGCGTAGGTGACGGAAACGGCGGGAATGGCGATCGGGTTACTCATAGGTTAAAACTCTATTTGCATTTAAGCACTTAAATCCTTAATTCATAGGGATTTGAAGCTTTGGGCCTTCGTCATATGGATTTGCGTTTAAGCACTTTTATGTCCAAAAAGGGAGATAGCGAGCATAGCGAGTCGAGGTAGAGGCAGAGTCATCTGCCTTGATTAGCCCTGCTTCCTTGGTAGCACCAATCACCTGAGAAACCAAGACATTCTTTGACTCGTCAAAACCAAATCGCTCCCGTAGGGTCTGGTTCGACATCTGCTGGTTGCTGACGTACAGCAGGCAGCAATGCTGATAACAGGCTCGAATTCGATCAGATTTACTCATTTCAGAAAAATCTTGGTGAGCGAATAATATGGATATGGTGCGTGTCTCGCCTACCCGAAAATCTGGCGCAGGTAGTTGAAAGACCTCTGCTGCACTCACTACTTTGTCAATACCGCTACCCTTTTCTTCGCAAATGCCAAAACGACGCATGAGGTCGGCAAGTTGCTCATTGCGCGAACGATATTCGTCAATAAAGCGTTCTACTTGAATGGGTGGGATGCCGGGATTAGAAATTTCAATCCGGTCGTTATACATTTCGACCATCACTGAAGCGCCTGTGGCTAGAAAATCCTGATGCACCAGTGCATTAGCAATCAACTCTCTGAGTGCCTGCTTGGGGAACATTTTCACTTCTTCTCGCATGACTTCTTCAATGAAGCGATTTTGTGGTGCTGCTGAATGGACGAAATCGACCAAGCCTTCAAAGCCAACTGCATAGCCACGATTGCCTGTCTTATCGTCGCGTGTTTGGAGCTTGTTGATACCCTCATAAATAACGACACGGGGAGCTTTACGAGCCAGGGCAGTGGAGAAGGCGTCTAGCTTTTTCGCAAGCAAAATAGCAGCTAGATTTGTGATTGTCCAACCTTGAGAGGTCTGTTTGATTAAATCCTGACTCTGCAATCGTTCCAAGACAGCATCGCGACTGGTTGGATAGGGTATGTCTAGCAGCTCAAAGTATGTTTGGGTATCGAGAAGGGCAATGACATCATCAGGGCTAGCATCCAATCTGGCGGCTTGGGAAAACCAGTCCTGTTGATCTTCCGCAAAAATGCGCTTGAGCATATCGGGTGTCATGGGCACCAAATCTTCACCCGCTCGCATTAAATACGCACCATCAAACGTGAATGCCTGACCTACGGGACGGGTAGGTATCTCAAAAACCAACACCCGACCATTGGAATGATTTAATTCTGTAATGTCTACTCGAAATCTCAGCTTCTCGACAATTAAGGCTTTGAGGTCATTGAGAGAAGTTACGGATGGAAACGCTTGCGTCCCTACTACATTTCGAGGAGGTTTATTGGTGACACCGAGAACGAGATGACCACCCCCCTCATTGGCTAAAGCAATGCAGTAACGCAAAAGTTTGGTTGTATCGTATTGCTGTTTCGCCTCCTTGAATTCAAGCCTCTCTGTTTCAGCGGGAGCGAGCAACCATTGCTCTAGATTTTCAAGAGTAACCATATTTGCCTCTATCCATTATTATGGTTGGGTTTTACGGTGATTGGACTTTTTCGCGGGGGCTGGCTGGCTGGTCATTTTGGTATAAAGCTCAAAGAGTTTTTCGAGGCGTTCGGTGTCGTTTTTGAAGCGGCGACCGATGTAGATGCGCTCTAGGATTTCGTCGTTGCGATCGTGGGATTGGCGCAGGTTGGCGGGCATGGTTTCGGGGTCATAGAGATCGGCAATTGTTGCTGGAAAATGTGCCTCCCGCGCCAGCAGGATGTCTTCGGCGCAGCGGGTGAGTTCGGTTTTGTTTTGCTCGGTGAGGGTGGGGACAGGGAAGGTGTTCCAGCCGAGGGTGTTGGAGTAGCGAAAGTCGGTTTTTAGCTTGCCGCAGACGGTGGCGATCCAGACTAGGTGGATGCGGGAGGCGATGAGCGCCATGTTCCAGAGTGGGGCATCGTAGAGGGCGAAACAAAGGTTAGTTACCGTAGATCGGGAGTCAATCACCCCAACCGGAAGATAATCCCGATTTTCGGACGAAACACAGGGCATTGAGACGGTCTGCTTTCTGCCGATGTTCATCTCACGCATTTGGTGGGAACGCGCAGCCATATCATTTGCACTTTTATCGCGGCTTGCCAGTCGCATTTTTCGCACTCCTTCAATTCGCTGCCGGATCGGTTCAATAATTAATGCCTTGTCGAGATCTTCATCCTCAATCCACAAGCAATAGCGAGATAGACCCCGAATAAATTCAGCCGATCCATAAATCCGCCGAATGAAGCGATCGCGTTGCTCTTTGCTAAAACCAAGTGCATTCACCTCATCAACGGAAAGTAGTAAGTTACCTCCGTCAACGGGTTTGTTTCCAAAGCTCATAGCGAAGAGAGCAGCTAACGGCTTCGCTGCTTTGTCAACGATAACGTTAGACCCAGCTACCAAATAGGCGTTAATATTCGCAGCCTCCTTCGCGATCGTCTCACCGCTATCTTCAACGGAAATCAAATACCGAACCTTGTCAGCGTGATTGGAAATTCCGACGATCGCCACCGTCACTCCTGCATTGTGACTGGCGAGATTTGCCCATTTGAATGAGGTGTGCGCGAAAGCGATTTCGTGCCCCGTTCCAAAAATCAGAGGCCAGAGAATCGGCACCTGTTGCCCCTGACAAATCGAATTTGTAGATACAAAAGCAGCGGCTGATATCGTTTGAGTCCCATAATCCGCCGCCTTCATAAACCAGCCCGACACATAATCGAGCGACTTCCACAACTTAGTGCGTCCATCGAAAATGAGTTTCAGATCATCCTTTTGCTCATTAGATTGCCAGGTTGATCCAAGATACGGCGGGTTCCCACAGATATAAGTCTCCCCACCCTCATTCTCAAAATCGATCTCAGCCTGATCGAGCGGCGTACTAAACAAATCCAAATCTTCCCGCTGCACCTTCACACCCGTTCCTGTCGGTGGGCAGAGGCTTAGCCAGTCCAACCGCAGCGCATTCCCGCAGGTAATCCAGTTATCGTCCTTCAGCGGCAGAAACTCAGCCAGCGCCAGTTGCGACCCGCGATACGTCACATCGCACTGGTACTCTGCAATAATCAACGCCAACCGCGCAATCTCCGCTGAAAAATGGCGCAGTTCGATACCCCGAAAATTCGTCAGCGGAATCTCAGAGCGGCGATCCGGCTCACCTCGACGACGGTTGATTTCCGCCTCGATTTCACGCATCTCCTTGTAAGCAATCACCAAAAAATTTCCCGATCCACAAGCCGGATCAAACACCCGAATCCGCGCCATCCGAGAACGTAAATTCAGCAGCTTACGGGCGTTGTCCCCTGCTGCCTCTAACTGACCCCGCAAATCATCCAAAAACAGCGGATTCAGCACTTTGAGAATGTTCGGCACGCTGGTATAGTGCATCCCCAGCGCCCCGCGCTCCTCATCGTCGGCTACTGCCTGGATCATGGAGCCGAAAATGTCAGGATTAATCTTCGTCCAGTCCAGGTTGCCCACATGCAGCAGGTAAGAGCGGGCAATCTTGCTAAAGCGCGGCACCTCCACCCCACCCGAAAACAGCCCCCCATTCACATAGGGAAAGTCCTTTGCCCAATTGCGGATCCCAGCCGCTTCCCGCCTGTTGAGCGGCGTACACATCGCCCGAAACAGCTCCGACAAAACCTCATGGGTATTTGAGGCATCGCTGGCAGCAAAGGGGAACGCTTCTGGGTCAAAGGGCGCTTCGGCAAGCCGAGAGACAGCTTCCTCGATTTCGACTGCATTCATACTTCGACCATAAATCTATTCGGCTGAATTACGGTATTAAGGAGGGGTGATTCAGGGGATTTCATGTCCATTAAACCGCGACTTTAGAAAAGTCGATTCCGCGATAAATTTGCTCAATGGGAAAGCTCAAATTAACTGATTGTAATTCCACCACATCTCCAACTCGATAATTGACGATCTCCCACTGTCCACTACTGTTTCTACGATAAAGATCGATCGCAATTTCCTGCGAACTGACTAATACATAATCTTGCAACTGCGGATTCTGGCGATAGCGAAAAAACTTGTTTCCACGGTCGTAAGCCTCTGTGCTCTCAGACAAAACTTCAACAATTAAACAAGGGTAGGTAATATATTGCGCTGTAGTTTTATCTTGACGATCGCAGCTCACGCTAGCATCGGGATAGGTGTAGTCATTTGTTCCCACAAGATTAACTCGGCAATCTGAGTTAAAGACTCGACAAACGCCATCGATCAGGTGATTATCCAATAAAGCCGCAAATTTGAGCGCAATCCGACTATGGTTTTGGGTGCCGCCGCTCATCGCGTAGACTTCGCCATTAATGTATTCATGGCGACATAACTGTTGTTCTTCCCAAGCAAAATACTCAGTGGGGGTTAGCTTAGGTGAATGACTGGGAACTGCAATCATGTTTTAAGCTCTAAGAGGCCGATCTGATTTTAACATTGGAAATCTAGCCTCCAAGAATGGTTGGGACTGCGCCATGATTGACTTGGGCAAGGCATTCTTGGACTGTCTTAATTCTTGCCATCAAAATATCCCGACCGAGTAGCAATGCCTACTCAGCAGCGTCGGATAGATCTGGGATCAAGCCAGGAATCGGCAGCAGCTCAATCTGTCGTGTCTGAAGATTGAGCGATTTCACAAATGCCTTTACCATCGGCACCAGAATTTTCTGGCCTGGGGCTTTCTGAGGCTCAATCTCTAGTAGGTCATGACCTGCATTGGCAATTCCGACAACGGTGCCGATGGTTTCTTGGGTATTGCCATCTACCACCGTCATGCCCACTAAGTCCATAACGTGGAACTCGTTCTCTGCTAGGGGAGGGCGATCGCCCACGGGCACCATCAGCTTTGCACCCCGCAGCATCTCGGCTTGGTCAATACTCACAAACTCTGCAAAGCGCAGAACGTAAAGTCCCTTGCCATCCAAAAAGCGACCTGTTTGAAGGTTGACAGTCTCTAGCTCCTTCGCGCCCGCCCGCAGCATCCAGCGTTCCCCTGGCTTGATAAACCGTTCAGGGAAATCGGAATCAGGGTATACGCGCACTTCCCCGTGCAAACCTTGGGGGGAGACAATGCGACCAATTTCAATCCACTCGTTGAGATCTGTGGGCATAGGGTAAAACGCTTTTGAGTAATGAAGGGCTTAAGTAACGGCGGGTATCAATTGGGTTGTGTAGACTCGTTCTACAACCTCAGCCAAGCGCTTCATGCCTTGGACAATCTCGTCGTCGGTGGCAGTTAGGCTTAGGCGCAAGCACTGGTGTTTGTGAGGCCAGTCTTCTCGCAGGCCAGGGAAGAATGTGCTGCCAGGGACAGCAATCACGCCTGCTTCCTTAAGCTGCTGATACAGTTCCCAGTCTTTCATGGGCAGGTCACGGAACCAAACCCAGCCAAAGATTGCTCCTTCACCCCGATGGAGAAACCAAGGCAAATCTTGGGGCATAAATTCGCTCAGGGCGGCCTCTAAAATGGCGAATTTTTTCTGGTAGAAGGGGCGAATGATGCGTTCTGAAATTTGGGCTAAGGCGCCGGAGCGAATTGCTTGGGCTGCGATCGCCTGTCCATAGCGCCCTGAGTGAATGCAAATATTGGTCTGAAATGCCTCTAAAACCTGAATAATGCGCTCATCCCCAATCGCAATGCCAATTCGTTCCCCAGGCAGACCTGCCTTAGACAGGCTCATGCAGTGCAGCACGTTGCCGCCAATATACGGCTTCATCTCCGTAAAGTTGAGGCTAGGGAACGGAGGGCCATAGGCGGAATCAATAAATA
>JANNDV010000242.1:0-9153 GCA_031387975.1 Acaryochloridaceae cyanobacterium OTE_75_metabat_521
GTCGAGTGATGATAGAAGGCTCACCGACTGGAGTTTTTTTCCCGTCAGGGCTGACGGATTGAAGCTGCTGCTCGAAGGGTTGATCTCGAATCAGATACCCGTCTTGAGTGACAATTGCGCTTAACCCTGGGGTCACGTCTCGAAGCTTGGCAATTCCTAGATTTTGCGGGTCTGACTGTTCTAACCCTTCCCGTCTAAAGGAAAAGCGGCCTTTCGGGAATTTGGGGTCATCGGTCAGGGGATGGATAATATAGTCATTCCCCTGACGAGTGACAACCGCAGCTTGACCTAAGCTCTGAGCGTAGGCTGTTGCCCCCTGACGGGTGTAAAAGGTGCGTTCGATCTGCGGCTGCACAATCAGCGGTCGGTTGAGCTGTCCCCAAGTGGCGATGGATTGACCAGGAGTCAGAGTAGGTGCCTTGCTTTGAGGTTGATTGCTTTGATTGCGCGGGGCTTGGGCAATGAGCTGTGACTGAGTAGATTGGGGCGGCTGTTGCTGCTGCCCTAAGTTCATCGCACCATTGAGCAAGGTACTGCTGATTTTGGGCGACAAAAGACTGCTGCCAGTCAGTAGTGAAGCGCTAAGGGCAGGGTTGAAGGCTGCTACACCTAAGCCCAATGCCCCATTCAAAAAGGAGGGCTGGCTGAGAATCTCTGAAACTCCAGGCTCTTGTTTGCCGGAGTTCTGATGCCGTTTGCGTCGTTCTTTTAGCTTGTCGGCATCTTCCAGCAGCACCCTTGCTCTTAAAGCTTCTAGGGCTGGTTCTTGAACTGATTTGGCTTTGGGTTCAGGTTCAGTTTTTTCCCCTGTCCAGGTGCGGGGGTTGCGATCAAGGGGGACTTTAGATTTTAGTTCTGTTTCTGGTCGCTTGGCGATGGGGGAGATGGTGTTATGGATGGGGGAAATGGAGTTATAGATTGGAGATGAAGAGCCATAGATGGGGCTGGCTTCCCCTGGTTTACTCCAGGTGATCTCTGTCTGAGACTTTTCGTCGGGCTTTTTGGCTCCCTGAGGCTTTTTATTCTCTGCTTTCTGTTCGGTGGGCTTTTTAGTTTCGAGTTTTGGGTCTGGATGTTTTGGGTCTGACTTTTTGGTTTCGGTGGGCTTTTTGTCGGGGTGTTTTTGCTCGGCTTTTATTTTAGCTTTGCGGTCTTCTTCTGCTTTTATTTTGGCTTTGCGGTCACGTTCTGCTTTTAGTTTGGCCTGACGTTCTTTCTCGGCTTTTATTTTGGCTTGGCGCGCTTGCTCTGCTTTTATTCTGGCTTGACGCTCACGTTCTTGACGTTCTCGTTCTTGACGCGCTTTTTGGGGGTCGATATATTCCACTGCGTCTGCCTCAAGTTCGCGTCAACTGCTGATGGTCTAGAAAATTTTTATTATTCTATCGCTATTGCGCTTATGAGACGCTTATTGCCGGAAATCAACCCAATATCTGAAACTGCATTTGAAGAATGTCTCTGGGGTTTTCTGTCTGGGAGGCCTGGGTTTGATGAATATGCAGATATTTGATGCGTCTTTTCTCTAGGGCTTCGGTGACGCGCTGGCTTATGACTTGAGTGTATTCATCGTCGCTCTGGGACATTAGGTGCAGCGATCGCTCTAAATATTCATAGGCTCCTTCTTGGGCGATCTGTCCATTCTCTAAGGGAATATTCTTCAGTGGTTGAGTATCGGTTGTGGCGGCAATGATGAGCCATTGAGGTGGGTCGGTGCGCATCATCGGGTAGATGCACCAGATTTGGTTCAGGGAGTTTGTGGGGGTGTCGCTCTGTCCCCACAGCAGCTCAAGGCGGGGATAGACGGCTTTGGTGGTAATGCCGATGAAGACGGGGCGTTGAGGGTAAAGCTTTTGAGTGATGGCGTATTCAATAATGAGTTTTAGTGTAGGGCGGTCTAGTTTGCGTTGGTGGTAGGTTTTGTACTTTTCGCTATCGCAGGGGGCGATATGGCTAAGGATGGATTTACTATTTTTGGCTTTGTAGTGTTGGGCTGGGATATCGATCGGCTGGTTGGGGTCTGTGAAGGGTTGGATGGGTTCTTTGATTTGGTGGGTGGGGTCGAGCAGGTGGGTGTCTAGATAGCCCAGTAGTGGGTTCTGATCTAGCTGGTCGAGGAGGGTTTGCTGGTGCTGCTGTTGGGTGGTGAGGGTTTCAATTTCCTGCTTTAGGGTTTGGGCGGTTGAATCGAGTTGGCTGTCGGTAAGGGCTTGAATGCGCTGGTAAAGGTGGTCTCTGAGTTGTGTGATCTGTTGCTGAAGATGAGGGGCGATCGCCCCTAAACTAGGCTGCCCGTTTTGCTTGAACCATGCCTGCATCTGTTCTTGGAGGAAGATGTGCAGGTGGGCGAGGTGTTTGAGGGTTTGGTAGTGACTGAGGCGATGCAGTTGTTCGGTGAGTTCGGGTTCGGTAATGGCGGGGCTATATTCAAGGCTCAGGTCGATGGTACGCCCGTAGCGGTCTTGGATGGGTTTGATGTGGGCGGGGGTGGGGAGTTTGGGGTTAAGCTTGCTGGTGATAGGAAACCCTGGTGGGGCTAGGGTTTGGGCAAGCTGTTTGGAGAGGTCGTAGAGGGTTTGGAGGTCGATGAAGGGAGTGGGTTCTGGCTGCGCTTCGTCAGGATTCGGGGACGAGGGGTCTGGGTTTGGTGGGGTGGGTTCGTTGAGGTATAGATCAGGGGCGATAGAGTTCGCTTCAGGGGATTCTGCAAGGGTTAGCGCTGATTCTAGATACTGTCTTTTGAAGGCATAGAAGTTTTCAAGAAAATGCTTGATGATGTCAGAACGAAGAATATCTTCAATCTCTAAACGTTGATGGTTATCTTCAAATACTCTGCGTTGGATCTCAAGACTCTTCTTCCCTGTGCTATAACCCACGATGAATGTGACTTCTATTTGCTCTAAGGGATTAATTATAATTTCGATGGACAGGCAATATTGACCGATGTAAAAGGGTTCTGCCTCTAGATGTTTCAGAATCTCGATGGACAAAGAGGCAACAATCCAGGTCTGATTGAGAGACGATAGGTTTTGATTTAAGTCAAGATAGGGAGTCTCAGGATGCATCTGAAGCAGCACAGCTTTTACGGCTTCTGTTCTGGGTTCAGAACTTTTGATCAGAGTGACGGTTTTTTCTGGAGCTGCTAGCGCTGCTTTGAGATCATCAAAGGCTGGCACCACAACTACATTCATAAAAGTTTGAGCCTGGTTTGCGCTTGAGGCGTTCATGATGACCTACTGGATTTTGCCTACTCTTGCGATCAGGTTTAAGAATCTTAGGGTGATTTTTCTTGTTAGATTCAACCAGAGCTGAGGTGCAACCTAAATTTCTCTGTGTGGATGAAGTGGGATTATTCTAGTTTTTAGTTCGGATTTTTAGAATACGGTCAGATCATCTAGATAAACAAATCTTGTGTGCGTTGCTAGTCATTATCGCTTAATGACTTGTGCTAAGGTAAGCCCCAAGTTTGACGCTGGGCTTCAAGCCAGCCTTCTTGCTGCCACTGCCGAATTGCTGCGTTAATCCGAAGTCGAAGTGGCTCGTACTGCACGCCTTTGGGCAGGGCGATCGCCAAGGGTTGCACGGTCAAACTAGTCGAAAAAAACAGATACTGCGAATTCCGACGGGCAAGGCTAGACAAAATTAGGCGATCGCCCACCATAGCCTGCACCTGAGCAGTTTCGAGTAATTTCTGACCCGCAGCGTAAGACGAAACCCCCACTAAACGGGCTTTGGGAAGTGCTGACTTAAGGTAGGGCAACGTGATCGAGGGCTGAAGCACCGCAACCGTCTGGCGATAGAGGGTCTGTAGCGTATTCCATTTGGGGTTTTGGGTCAAAATGCCCGTCCCGTTGCGGTAGTAGGGTTCGCTAAAAGAAGCGAGGCGCATTCGATTTTCGGTAAGGGTAAGATCGGCGATCGCCAGATCTACCACACCTGATGTCACCGCCGTGAGTCGTGCTGTATTGGGGACAGGCTGAAGCACCACGGCCTGTTCTGAACCCAGCAGGTCTTTAGCGAGGCGTTTGGCGATCGCAATTTCAAACCCCTGGAGTGTGCCGTTTGCATCGCGGTAGCCCAGTGGCGCGAGGTTGTCTTTAACGGCAACGATCAATCGCCCCCGCTGGATTATTTCATTGAGGGGCGCAGCGATGGTGGTGGAAGGCACAAGCAGCAGGGTCAACAAAAAGCTCAACCCTGAGAATGTTGCGATTACACTACGACGCTGTCTAACATTCATCAGATTCTAGCAACACTAAAAAATCTGCCCAGCTTAAATTCTGTTGGATAAAGTGAGGCTGTGCCGGATTGTAAGGACTCAGCAGCCGATCAATGGCGTGAATCACCGCGCCCTCTGGCAAAACGGGCACATCTGGGTCAAAGGCAGTGGCACGCATGAGAGAACTAGAGAACCCCTTAAAAATGCTGATCTCGTCTGGTTCTCCCTCAATCTCGACCTTGACCAGCAGCACTTCTTTAGGATGGGTCAGGGTATACTGCTCCAGTCGTTTGCCAGCAGTTTGGGTCATGGTGTAGCGCCTTATGCAATCAGGTTTCTAGAATCCAGTGGCAGAGCGACCTTGTTTCGTGAATTTAAAAACAAGAAAATAGCCTAAGTAAAGCCCGTAAAACACCAGTGCCATAATGGCCAGAAAGCCCAGTTTTTCAGCACGGGTACTGGCATGGAACATGGACTTAAAGAGGAGAGGTGGCTCTAGCCAAACCTGGCATTCTGCTGTGCCTAGGGCAGCTTTAGACCCAGCACATTTAAGATAGGGCACCTGAACCAGGGCGGCGATCGCACAGTAAACCGTCATCGCCCATCGCCATGCGTTAATTGCCAGCTTGAGCGCACCCCGCCGATCTTCAATTTCTTCGTTGAGGTCAACCCAAAGCCAGAGGCTGACGGGGATAATCAGCAGTGCTGCAAACCCTGCGACAAAACCCAGAGGGCTTTGACCAATCATTAGATAGACCGCGATCGCCAGTAGGCTCGAAACGCGCCAGTAAATCATCAGTAAATGCGTAATGGGCTTGGCTCTTTTATAGACTGCCCACGCCAATAGCCCCAGTGGACAAAGGACACCGAACAATACGGCCAGACGAAAATCTGTCCAAACAAGCGATCGCAACAGGTCAATGGACATTCAGACACAACAGCGCTACAGCAAGATTTTACTCTTGATGGAGGGGCTTTGTCTGTTTTTGAGCGGATTAGGGGTTAGCTTAGCTGCGAAACAGCCTACTATAGAGCGTTTCATGAGCCATACTTGCCAGTGATAGCCCCCAGCCACAGCTTTCTAAAGCCTCATCAGAAAGCTGTGAAATAACTTGGGCTGCATCCTGAATTTCACCTTCAAGGTTTAGCAAAAGCTGCTGCCCTGCGGTTTGACCCAAAGGGATGAGCTTAATTCCTGCACTGGTCAGATTGGTTGCCCAGCTTTGCAAATAGCCCAGCAGTGCAGCCGTTGGGTCAATGTGCCAAGCGGCTGCTACCAGGCCAAAGGCGATCGCAAAGTTACATTCTTGCCCAAACAGTTCTTGTAGTGCAGGCCAGGTTTTGTCTATCGTCCCGCTCTGTACTGGATCTTCTAGGTCTAGGAATAGCCGAAGTAGCGATCGCCCCATCTGCCAGCTTTGCAGCCGCAGTTCTTCTGTATCACGGGCTGCTGACCACCAGTGGTTCCAGTCCAAAAGCGAAACGCTGTCTTGAGCCGTTGCCGCGTGATAGGCTCTCAGCATAATGCCTGCATCTACCCGCATCGAGCCATAGCGCAGCTCTTGCGTCATCCAGTCTTGGAGCAAGACCGCTGAGGAGAGGCGTTGGGTTTCGACGAGCAGTTCTAAGCCCTCTGAATAGCTGTAGGCTCCCACGGGCAGCGTTGAGCTGGCAAGCTGAAGTAGCCTTAGCAATGAAAAAGAGGTTGAATTTGGGTTCAGCAATGCTTGTCTCTTCCACTTTCGGTAAAAATGGCCTAACGACTGAATTCGCCAGAAGCCCAGGTGGGATGCTTCCGACAGCAAGATTAATAGGTAGCCACAATTTTACTGGAGCTTTTGCTACGTAAGGGCTACAATCTTTGTCTATGAGTAAAACCACCCAAGACATTGTTGCTAAGCTTTGGAATCTCTGCAATATCCTTAAGGATGGCGGAGTCTCTTATCATCAGTATTTTATCGAACTTACGTACCTGTTGTTTCTAAAGATGGCTAAGGAAACGGGGACTGAGAATCGGCTGCCTGAGGGGTATCGTTGGGATGATCTTGAAAACCCTGACTCAGATCAGCTTGTCTTCTATAAAAAGCTTCTGGAACACTTGGGACAAAGTGGCTCTACGATTGTTAAGGAAATTTTTGTCGATGCTAAGTCTGCGATCGCAAAATCTAACACGCTCTCTAGGTTAGTCGAGGGGATTGACGACCTCGACTGGTACGATGCCCGCCAAGAAGGGATGGGCGACATATATGAGGGGCTTCTTGAGAAGAATGCAAATGAAACGAAGGCAGGTGCAGGTCAATATTTTACGCCTCGTTCGTTGATTGACAGTATGGTGCATGTGATGCGCCCTACGATCAAGGATATTATTCAAGACCCAGCGGCTGGAACTGGCGGATTTTTGATTGCAGCGAATCGCTATATTCATGAGCATGAAAATTCAGCCAAATGGACGAAAGTGCAACGATTGAAATGTCAAAATGATACGTTCTATGGCATGGAGCATGTGCCGGATACTTATCGATTGGCCTGCATGAATTTGATGCTGCATGGCATTGAATCTGATCCTGAAGGAGCGGGGATGCGCTATGGAGATACGCTCTCGAAAGATGGGATGGCGCTCCCCCCAGCATCTTTGATTTTGACGAATCCGCCGTTTGGCAGCAAAAAAGGTGGAGGTAAGCCCGACCGCCCAGATTTTGACTTTCAGACTAGTAATAAACAATTCTGTTTCTTGCAGCATATTTTTCTTGGGCTTAAGCCGGGTGGTCGTGCTGCTGCAATATTCCCTGACAATGTTTTGTTTGAGAGTAATATGGGCAGGCAGATCCGCATAGACTTAATGGATAAATGCAATCTACATACGATTTTGCGATTACCCTCTGGCATTTTCTATGCTCAGGGAGTGAAGACCAATGTATTATTTTTCACCCGTGGCAAGAAGGATAAAGGCAATACTAAAGAGGTTTGGGTGTACGATTTGCGTACTAACATTCCCCAGTTTGGTAAGCGAACATCGTTGATGCGAGAGCATTTTGCTGCGTTTGAGGCTGCTTTTGGGGACGATCCGTTAGGTGGGGCCACAAGTTTGGCGCGACGCAGTGACGGGGGAGAGCAAGGACGCTTCAGAAGGTTTTCCCGTGACTGGATTGCTGAACGGAATGATAATTTAGATATCTCTTGGCTCAAGGATGAACGAGAGGCTGAGAATGGTGAGTTACCGGAACCTGCGGTTCTTGCGCAGGAGGCGATGGGGGCACTGGAGGCTGCGATCGCTGAGTTACAGGGAATTTTGAAAGCGTTGGGCGAGGAAGTTAGCGTGTAGGTAAGGAGCTAGAGTTATGCACAGTATTACATTGGGGTCTCACATTGGTAACGATGGTCTTTTGAAGGTTCATTTGCCTGACATGCGAGATACAGATATCGAGGTTGTTTTTGTCTACCAAGCTAGTATGACTAAAGTGGTTGCAGCGGAGCCTCTTTCTCAATTTTATGGATGCATTCAGGATGATTCATTTAATAGAGGAACACCATGAACAGCATACAATTAAAGTCTTATCATATTGGAAGTGACGGACGTTTACAGGTTGATTTGCCAGATTTGCACGATGCAGATGTAGATGTCATTATTGTCTATCAACCTGCACAAAATTCTAAGAAACGACAATGGTCTCCAGCCTTTCTCAGTGCATTTGGGTCTTGGCAAGGTGAAGCTCTTGTGAGAGCATCGCAAGAAGAACAAGCGGAGCGAGAGTCGTTTGAATGATTTATCTGCTGGATACCAACACTTGTATTGGCTATATTAATCGTCGAAATTTGCCTGTTTACCGTAAGATTACGTCTTTATCTCCAGAAGATGTGGGTATTTGCGATATTGTGAAGTTTGAACTTTATTTCGGTGCCTATAATAGCTCTCGCTCAGAAGAAAACCTAGAAAATTTACGAAAGTTTTTTGGAGATTTTGTCAGTTTACCTTTTGACGGTCAAGCTGCTGTAATTTGCGGTAGAGTTCGCGCTCAACTCAAGAAATTGGGAACTCCTATTGGCTCATATGACTTACAAATTTCGGCGATCGCACTGGCAAACAATCTAATGCTAGTCACTCACAACACGCGAGAATTTGAGCGTATAGATGGGTTGCAAATCGAAGATTGGGAGGTTGAGATTTGAGCGATCATCTACCATCTTGGGTCAAAACACCTTTGGGTAATCTCTTGAAGTTTAACTATGGAAAATCGCTGCCTGAGCGTAGTAGGAGCGGAAAAGGTTTTTCTGTATATGGCTCAAATGGATTTGTTGGGTACCACTCTAGTGCTTTAACTAGTGGGGAAACGTTGATAATTGGCAGAAAGGGTAGTGTTGGAGAGGTTCATTTTTCTGATGAATCTTGTTTCCCAATTGACACAACTTACTATGTCGATCAATTTCACGGTATGCCGTCTAAGTATTGGCTGTATCAACTTAAAAATCTTCGTTTACGTGAGCTGAATAAAGCAACTGCAATACCAGGAATAAATCGCGAAGATGTTTACAGTGTTGAGATTAGCCTTCCACCTCTAAATGAACAAAAACGTATTGCCGATAAGCTCGATGAATTGTTTGTGCGGGTGGATGCCTGCCGTGATCAACTTGATCATGTATCGCTTATCCTCAAACGCTTTCGACAGTCTGTTCTCTCTGTTGCAACATCAGGAAAGTTGACTGAGGATTGGCGAACTGAACATGATTTGACTGCATGGCAGAATGCAACATTGAGTGAAATATGCTTTTCAGTTACTGATGGTGATCATCAAGCTCCTCGGGACTGTAAATTAGTTTGTGTCAAAGGTCAAAACAGGATCTAATAGACAAACTAACGGAGACACGACCGATGACCTTTAGACCGGAACTGATAGACGAATTGCTCAAAGATTACCATCAACCCCAAGATCTGATGGGAG
>JANNDV010000285.1:0-3065 GCA_031387975.1 Acaryochloridaceae cyanobacterium OTE_75_metabat_521
GTTGCCTCCAGAAACGCCTATTGATCTAGAAATTACGATTCTCAGCCATGCTCTAATTCTACAAATTTGGGATTCTGGATCTGGCTTTGACTACGACACCCACATTAGTCAACTGAGCGATCAAAAGTCCCTCACGGCAGAATCTGGACGCGGCACCCGTATTATGCTCGACCTGGGTGATTTTTTCACGTACACCAGAACGGCTGATCATCGCAACAGTTTCTTAGCTATTAAATTTTATCTTGCCGAGTCAGAGGGGCTGGGGGTTTCAAAGCATACCCTTACGGGCTATCTCCAAAGCCTATTACAGTCTACGCTGCTGCTCAACAGTAAGTTTTCTAGCGTTAGTCAATATCTAGATGCCGAAATCCAGACCCTTGAAAAAACAATTTATCGTAAGCAGCTAGAGCTTAGCGATCTGGCACGGTGTCGCTATATCGCGCGCCCTAAACCGAAAGGTCGCCCCCATCATGCCAAAGCTGGCAACATCAACTACGCTATTTTTTCTGGCGAAACCTTTGGGGACTTTATTCTGACCCTGGATGCCGACCACATTCCTAAACCTCAATTTTTGCAGCGCGTTCTGCCCCACTTTTACCACTACAACGTTTACGCAGGACGCTACGAAAATAATCAAATTGCCTTTGTCCAAACGCCTCAGTCGTTCTCAAATCTGCCGCCTGGCGATCCGTTTGGGCATGGGGCGCAGCTCTTTTATGGGCCGATTCAGCAGGGCAAAGACGGGATGAATTCTGCGTTCTATACCGGGACGAATGCCGTACTTCGGCGAGAGGCATTGGTGAGTGTAGGGCTACAAAATTTTGCCGATGAGTTTGCTGATAACCTTGACCTGCTTCAAGAATTTGAGCTAGTGGGGGGCGTCTCGACGGCTAGCATTACCGAAGATATGAACACCGCAATGCGGCTTCATGCGGCGGGCTGGAAGTCTGCTTACCACCATGAAATTTTAGCGGTGGGCTTGGCTCCAGATGACCTTAGCTCAACGCTTCAGCAGCGGCTGCGATGGGCGCAAGGGACGATTCAAGTGTTGATTAAAGAACTTCCCTTTATGAAGGAAGGGCTGACCTTTGCACAACAAATTCAGTATTTTCAGACGATGTACAGCTATTTTGCTGGTTTCTTTACGCTGATCTTTTTAATATGCCCCATTATTTTCTTCTTTACAGATATTGCCCCCGTTAGCTCCTATGGCGTAGGGTTTGCAACGCACTTTTTGCCGATGTTTGTTGCCAATCGCCTCACATTTGTTGCCGCGTCGTGGGGTATTCCTGCCGGTGAGCTATGGCGCTCTGAACAGTTTGCGATCGCCCTATTCCCGCTCTTCATCCAGGCCGTTGTGAGCGTGTTTACGGGGAAACCACTCAAGTTTAAAGTCACGCCGAAACAGCGACAGTCTGGCATTTATCTCAAGCTAGTTTGGCCTCAAATCGCTATTGTTGTGCTGAACATGATGGGCATGCTCTGGTGCCTTTATCGCGCAGCGACGGGACAGCTCGATAACTACGCGGTTTACCTTATCAATGCAGCATGGTCTGTTTACAACATTGCGCTGCTGTGGTCGATCATTCACGCTGCGGTCTGGCGTCCAAAAACTCAGGCTTAATGACGTTGCGAGGATATGCGGTCTATTTGTTTGAGATTAACAAAATGCAGATCAACACACTCAAGTTTGGGGTGAGCTTATTTTTGGCGGCTGTTCTATTGACCGCTACGCCGAGCTTTTGGCAGCATGGCTCCTCTCGCGTCATGGCAGCACTCCCGCCCAAAATCTTGCTCAACCAAGTGGGTTATGGCCCGACCTGGCAAAAGCAGGCTTTTTTGCTCAATGCAGATGCGTTAGATAAATCTGAAGTTGCGGTCATTGATCGTGCGACGGGGGAATCTGTCCTAAAACTTCAGGCTCAAGGGACGGTCTTGGCGGGGGCGGTGGGCGATCGCCTCCAAATCATTGACTTCAGCGCCATCGCTCAGCCTGGAGAATACGTTCTCAAAACAGGAACCTTGCAATCTGCACCCTTTACGATTAGCCCCAACCCTTATCAAGATGCGCTGACTCAGCTTCTGCGCTCTTACTATCTTCAGCGGTGCGGTGTTGAAATTAACGATCCGGTGACGGGTATTCACCATGCACCCTGTCATCTCAAAGATGGGGCGATCGCCCATACAGACATCGCCCACACAGCTGGCCAAACCATTGCAGCAGCAGGGGGCTGGCACGATGCCGGAGACTATGGCAAATATACGTCTACCGCAGCGATTACCGTCGGGCGACTACTCAGCCTTTATGAGCAGTTCCCCCATCAATTCAAAGACGCACAGCTCACCATTCCCGAAAGCGGCAACGGCATCCCCGATTTACTGGATGAAATGCAGGTGAGCCTAGATTGGATGCTCACGCAGCAGCGCCCCGATGGGGCAGTTTATCGCAAATTATCGGGGCGACAGTGGCCCAATGAAAAAGCCCCAGACGAAGATCTTCAACCTCGTTACGTCTATGGCATCACCACGCCAGAAACCGCAAAATTTGCGGCGGTGATGGCAATGGCGGGTCGGGTCTACCAGCTCCTTTTGCCAGAGCGCGCCGAACGCTATCTCAAGGCAGCAACTCAAGCATGGCAGTTTCTGCAAAGCCAACCCGCTATGCAGGTAGATTGGGTAGACGGAGACGACAGCGGCTCTGGGAAGTATTTATTTTCTGAAATTGATAACGAAGAGAGCCTTAAAACTGACGAAGATGATCGCCTATGGGCAGCAGCAGAACTCTCCATTACGCTGCATCAGCCGCAGTTTGAGCAGTATTTTGCCGCGCACCTCAAAAAGATGGACTACACCCTCTTTGAGTGGAAAGATCCTTCCTCGCTAGGCATGGTGGATTATCTGCTGCAAAGAAAGGGCGATCTTGCTAAGCCAGCGCTCAAAAGTCTTATCCGTACCAAACTACTGGCGCACGCTGACAAGCTTTTACAAAAAATAGACCAGAATCCCTATCGGTTAGCAAACGATCGCTTTATCTGGGGTTCTAACAAAATGTCTGCCGAAGGAGG
>JANNDV010000004.1:0-2578 GCA_031387975.1 Acaryochloridaceae cyanobacterium OTE_75_metabat_521
TCAATATTTCAGGTCTATAGGCGTACCGTACCACGCCAAACGGTACCATGAGGGATGCAAAAGTCTGTGCTGTGTTCCTATGCCTGTTGCTCATATTATTGGTCTTGGTCGTTCTGGTATTGCTGCGGCTCGTCTGCTCAAACGTGACGGGTGGGACGTCTCGGTCAGCGATGCGGGGCGTTCTGAAAAACTCTTAGCGCAGCAGCAGTTACTCTCTGGCGAAGGCATTCCGGTACTGCTGGGCTGGCGCTTTACGCTTCAGGCTGTAGCCGCAGAAAACCTCCCCAAACCCGACCGCCTGGTGGTGAGTCCAGGCGTATCGTGGCAGCTCCCCGCCCTGGTGGAAGCCCGTGAGCAGGGCGTTGAGGTAATTGGAGAGTTAGAGCTGGCATGGCGTTACCTCAAGGATATTTCTTGGGTGGGGGTTACAGGCACCAATGGCAAAACCACGACCACTGCATTGATCGCCGCTATTTTTCAGGCGGCAGGGTTAAAGGCTCCTGCCTGCGGCAATATTGGCTATAGCGCCTGCGAAGTAGCCCTTTCTGGTGAGCCGATTGACTGGATTATTGCTGAGGTTAGTAGCTACCAAGCAGAGTCTTCCCCCACCCTTGCGCCACAGATTGGGGTGTGGACGACCTTTACTCCCGATCATTTAGAACGCCATAAAACCTTAGAAAACTATCGTGAGATTAAAGCAGGGTTACTGCAAAACTCAAGGCAGCGGGTGCTTAATGGCGATGACCTTTACCTGTGCCAAAATCTATCCCAACGCTGGCCTGATGTCTTCTGGACTCATACACACCCTGAAGTAGACCGATTGCCAGCGCCCCATACCTATATTGAGGCAGGTTGGGTGAAGGTGCAGGGAGAACCCATTGTGGAAGCCAATGCGCTGCGGATGCCTGGTTTGCACAATCAGCAAAATCTTTTGGTGGCAGTGGCAGTGGCTCGGTTGGCGGGGATTGAGAAAGAGGCGATCGCCCAAGCCGTAGCCGCATTCCCTGGCGTACCTCATCGGTTGGAGTATATCTGCACCCACAATGGCGTTGAATTCATTAACGACAGTAAAGCGACAAATTACGATGCGGCTCAAACCGGACTAGACGCAGTTGAAGCGCCTGCCATTCTGATTGCAGGGGGCGACCCAAAGGTCGGCGATGACGCAGCCTGGATTCAAACCATTCAGGCAAAGGCTGCTGCGGTACTGCTAATTGGCAAAGCTGCCGATGCGTTTGCAAAACGTTTGAATGAAAGCGGCTACCTTCAGTACGAAATCGTTGAGACGATGGAATGCGCGGTGCCTCGTGCGGCAGAACTGGCTCAACAGCACAAAGCCAAGGTTGTGCTGCTATCGCCAGCTTGTGCCAGCTTCGACCAGTACCAAAGCTTCGAGCATCGCGGCGATCATTTTCGGCAGCTTTGTCAAACTGCGGTGTTGGCATAGAGAAACTGTTTTACCGATAGCTACTTTATTTTCTTCAAGGTGAATTCTTCGTCTCGCTTCGAGATCGCTCCATCCTTTCATAATTTCCCATCCGAATGAACATTTCAGCGGTGGCTTGGCTCCTATAGTCAAAATTTAACCAAGAGATAAGGCGAGTTCTTCAACGCTCAACCTTCAAGACGTTCATTGAAAAGCTTGAAAACCTATGTAGAAGGGCAATCTATCTATACCCGACTTATTTGATCGGGTATATTTGACGACTATTTTTGAGCGTGCTAGTATCTAACGAACTGATAAGCAACCCGTCATTACTTAGCTTCGAGGCAAGGACATAGGCGCAATGACCCAAAGCATACTCACCCAAGACAAGATCGCTTACTTTAAAGGACTGAAGTGTAAAGAGTGCGGCACAGAATATAAGGCAGAAGCCATCCATGTTTGTGAAATGTGTTTTGGGCCTCTAGAAGTCAACTACGACTTCAGCTCTCTCAAAGGCAGAATCACCCGTAAAGATATTGAGTCTGGCCCTAACTCCATTTGGCGCTACCGTCAGTTTTTGCCCGTCGAAACCAATGACCCCATTGATATGGGTACGGGGATGACCCCATTGCTCAAGTCTCATCGTTTGGCACGTCAACTGGGGCTAAAGAATCTCTACATCAAAAATGATGCGGTTAACATGCCCACCCTGAGCTTTAAAGATCGGGTGGTCTCTGTCGCGCTGACTCGCGCCCGTGAGCTGGGCTTTACAACTGTCTCTTGTGCCAGCACAGGTAACTTGGCAAACTCAACCGCTGCGATCGCCGCCCATGCCGGACTCGACTGCTGCGTCTTCATCCCTTCCGATCTCGAAGCCGGAAAGGTGATTGGTACATTGGTCTATGCGCCTACGCTGATGGCAGTTCACGGAAACTACGATCAGGTCAACCGCTTATGTTCTGAAGTCGCCAACACTCACGGCTGGGGCTTTGTGAATATCAACCTGCGTCCTTATTACTCCGAAGGCTCCAAAACCCTCGGCTACGAAGTAATTGAGCAGCTCGGTTGGGAACTCCCCGATCACATTGTTGCGCCCCTTGCCTCTGGGTCTTTATTCACCAAAATCTACAAGGGCTTCAACGAATTTGTTGA